>JAWQFQ010000357.1:0-6862 GCA_035967975.1 Scytonema sp. PMC 1070.18 | reverse complement strand
GGGTGTAGGGTGTAGGGTGACCGGGTGTAGGGGGGGATAGGGGAGTAGGGGCTTATATACTACCTCATCCCCTCTGCTCCCCTGCACCCCTTTACCCTATCACGCTTCTTCCGAAGTCGGCTCAGGGCTTGGCTGAGGTATCAGATTGAGAAAGGTGTCAATATCACCAAAAGCTGCTTTGGAGTTACTAGTAGCTATTTGGTAGTTTGCGCTGCTTGCTGCTTGGTCGATTTTCACCAAATGATCCAGCAGATCCCGCACGAGTTCGCGTCCTGCGGATTGGTCTTTAGGAAGCAGATTGGATGAAATATAGTTCATCGACAGCCTTGCTTCAGCCATCGGACCATGTATAAAATTACCAACTTTAATCCACTGTTTGGTGTCAATCAGTCTTTGCAGTTCCGCTGAGCGATCGCGTACAGCCAGAACCTCAGGAAGGTACTCCTGAATTTTCTCTAACTGAGCTGGTGTGTAAGTTGAAGGTACTGTTGCGACAGTAGGACTACCACAACTAATAAGAAATGTTGCTAACAAGACCAAAATCAAGGACAAAATTGAGCGATGACGCGCCATAATCTGAAATTATTTTGTTGCCGACGATCAGTGACATTTTATATCGCTATCGTTCAATATCGTTCTCACTTACAAAGGATTTTGCTGAAAATCCCATAGCATGACCTGATATATTCAGATACAAACACAATTCCAGCGTCTTTTCTTGAAAAATTTCAGTATAATTTCTTAATGTAGTTATACCAATGCCAAACCTATCATTATATTCTGAAATTCACACTTATAAAACCAGACTGAAAAGAAATTAATGTCCCGGTATTTCCGGTATTGTATTCGTTTTAGGGAGCAGTGTTTTGCGTGAATGCAGCTGAGATGGCAACAAATGTAGAATTCGCCACCAAGATAGCGACAGTCGTGAATTTATTTAAATTTGAGTTTCCAGATGCAAAATCGGATCTCAATCCTTGGAAAAATGACCCCCTAACTAGAGAACTAGTCGATCCTGATTCCATAGATATCGGCTTTCACTTCCCTGGTATCAGCAGATCCTGGCGAAGCCGTAGCATCTTGATTCAAATCCGTTTTTACCAAGATCCAAGCAGTGGTTTGCGTCGTGCTATCGGTGTGGAAGTAGCTGGTTTTAACCACATTGGCGAACAGTGGCGACTGTCTACAGTAGAAAACTGGAGTTTCGTGGGTTTATCTGAGCCTTCCCCAGAAATTGGAGAAAAGCTAAAACAATTTTGCCGTCAAATCTTAGAGGTCTTCAATCAGTGACAAGCAGCTACCATCAACACAGTATTCTGACTGATAAGTACTAGAACGTTTACCAAAAATGGTATAGCGGTTATCCCGGACTTGTTCGTAAATGCGATCGCCCGCCCACTTTACCCCAGGTAAAGCACGATAAGCATCCACGAACACACTCCCTAAAGGCAAAAGCCGCCCAATTTCTTCAGCCGCCGCACTGCCTTGCCAACGTCTTTCCGGAGCATTTGCATCAATCAGAATCATACCCAACTCACAATCATCAGATGTAATCCCCCATTGCAACAGCTTTTGCTCATCTTGCATGGGAATGTAACGAAATATGTGTCCTCTGTCAAGATTTTCTAGCACCTGCACTAAAGACACACAGAGATTGCAGTTGCCATCGTAAATCACGAAGTAACTCATGTTACAGACTGTTTCTAACGCTTAGTGTGTTAATATTTTCTATGTTAAGTTTTTTTTAAGCATTCAACCCTCAGCTATTAGCCTTTGTAACCTATAGAGGTCTTCAACGAATCTACCAGAAGCGCCCATATAAAGCCCGAATATGCTTGAACGCTGAGGGCTGTTGGCTGATAGCGGAGGAATCAATAAACAGCTGGGGTAAAAACAATGCCAGAGGAGAAAATCTTATGTGTTGATTTTGCTCAAGAGGATGCGTATTCACAGATATTACCGCGATCGCCCCTCGTAACAAGTTACCATGCCAAATGGGATGGTATCCGTTTAGATTATCATCAACAGCCTGCCTACGAGACCCCAGAACATTCTCCCAATCAACACATTGTCAGTGTAAGCCTAGTCAAACAACCAGTCAACGCACAGCGGGTGTTAAACGGTCACACTCAACATGAATACATCCAATACGGTGATGTAGCAGTTGTTCCAGCAGACAGCTACCACAAATCAAGCTGGGACGCAGAAGCCGAATTTTTAATTTTGAGTATCGAAAAACTAATGTTTGCCCGTGCTGCCCATGACTCAGTGGATTTGCAACGAGTTGAGATTATACCACAATTTACTGCCCCAGACCCGTTAATTCAGCAAATAGGACTAGCGCTTAAGTCAGAACTAGAATCAGATAATATGGGTAGTCGTATTTATATAGAAGCCTTAGCAACTACCCTGTGCATTCACATACTCAAACATTATTCTGTCTCTAAAAAAATTGCTACACCTTCAGAAGGTTTGTCACGGTTAAAGCTGAGACAAGCAATAGAATACATCAATCAAAATTTAGAAAAAGATTTAACCCTAGCTGAAATTGCTGCAACAGTAGAAATGAGTATGTACCATTTCTCTCGTCAGTTCAAACAATCAACAGGTTTTTCACCACATCAATATGTAATGAATTCTAGAATTGAAAAAGCGAAAAGATTACTGACGAAAACAGAAGAAGCGATAGACAAAATCTGTCAAGAAGTAGGCTTTCAAAGTCAAAGTCACTTCACAAACGTCTTTCGTAAACTCATAGGTACAACCCCAAAAGCATATAGAAAACAAGTGAAAATTTAGAATAGCTACCTTTAGTGCAAGAGAAGTACAAGCAAATTTGATATCAAAAAATTGGTATCGAGGGCAAATTAAACAATCACTTGTTCAAAATTTAGCAAGAAGGAACTATGAAGATTGTACAAGAGGTCTTGCTCATTAGTCATGGTAGCTTTGAGGAGTCCTTGGAGTGGGCTGCTATTCAAAATCAAATCCGGAATGCTATTCAGTTAGTTGTTTGGCCTCCTGATAATTCAAGCTTTACGATTAATCCAACACCTCACGGTAATGGAGTTAAGCCTATCAAAAATGCTTGTGTGACTGCTCTCAAAGAAAATTTTGGATGGCAACTAGAAACAAAAATCACTTATGCAACTAAATCACCTGGACGAGTAGATGCTACTAAAGCCTTAAATGGACATTTATTTGCTTTGGAATGGGAGACTGGCAATATTTCATCAAGCCACCGTGCGGTTAACAAATTGGTACTTGGTCTTTTACGAGGTATATTTCTAGGTTCTGCTTTAATCCTTCCTAGTAGAAAGCTTTACTTTTATCTTACTGATAGAATTGGAAATTATGAAGAATTAGAACCTTATTTCGATGTGTGGCGAGCAGTTAACATCAATGAAGGATTTCTTGCTGTATTTGTGGTTGAGCATGATGCTGTAGATAAGGAAGTGCCACGAATTACTAAAGGAACAGATGGTCGTGCTTTAATCTAGAAATTACCGCAAAATTTTTTGTTTTTCATCTTTAGGAAAATAAATCGAGTTGCTTGGCATTGTTTTGTAATATTTTAACTTTTTTCTTTCCCCTTGCAGATTCCCATTCTTCTATCTTTCCATTGGCCAAATCAGTGAGCCGCTTTAAAGCTGGTTCAACATCACCAATTTCTGTCCCTAACCAATACCGATGCAGTTTTTCTGCTGCATAAAATGTAGTACCAGAACCTCCAAAAGGGTCAATCACGACCTGTCCGGGATTTGATGCCATAGCAATAATGCGTTCAAGCATAATGGGCGCTAATTCATTCGCTCCTCTAGTTTTGTACTGATGGTGTCGCACTGGTGGAATGTCAGCCCACATTTCCTCAAGTTCAGTCCACAAGTTTTCTTCATTAAAATTATCAGAAGCGTCTTCCCAAACATCTTCAGGAGTATCCCAAATATCCATTAAATTTATACCTTTGGGATTTAACTTTTTGCGATGTCCACCATAGTCTCGAATTTCTCCACCACAATGTCGGCAAACTTGAATCGGAGTATAAACTTTATTAAAAACTGCTGGTTCTCCTTTTGTGTAGTAAAGTAGTCCATAGTGAGCAGGAGACATCTTTTTTCCACGAGGAAATGCTTTAGGCATTCTGCATGCAATCCAGTGGCGAAAAAGCATACCTTTTTGGTTAAGATATGCACCATACTCAATACACCACTTAGGCAAATTGAAAACGAACAAACTACCACCTGGCTTCAAGACACGAATACTCTCACCTAGCCATTGCTTTGACCATAAAAGATACTCTGCAGATTGCATCTGGTCGTTCACCCCTTTGCCATAATCCTTACCAAGGTTGAAAGGCGGATCGGCAAATACTATGTCTACACAATTATCAGGAAGAGCATTTAAAAATAGGAGACAATCTCCTTGATAAAGAATGCCATAATCACTTTGGTAAACTTCTATTAATTTAGAATTACTAGTGGTTAAAGATGATATGAGTTGAACAGGTGGCATAAAATATTCTTTCGTTACACAACAATAAAAAGAATCTTAATTTCTATATTAAGACAAGGTTGTAGGGAAGTCACTATGTGACGCGGTTTCGCCGACTTAAAGCAAGTGTCGTTGTAGGATAAGAAATTTTCATAGGTTTTGGTGTATGTCGTTTATGAATTGATATTACTACTATATTTAAGATTGTATAGAATTGGCAGTTAGATAGTGTGGAATTTGTATGAATAAACGTGAGAATATAAATCAACATACCAAGGAACTCCTTGCTTGGTATGACCAAAATCACAGACTGTTGCCTTGGCGTCACAATATTAATACCTATCACACTTGGGTATGCGAAGTCATGAGTCAACAAACTACTTTAGCGGTCGTAGTACCCAAATTCTCGGAATTCGTACAGAGACTTCCTACTGTTTTTGACCTTGCTAATTGTGATGAGGAGACATTGCGTCAACTTTGGTCTGGGTTAGGCTATTATGCTCGTGCTCGTAATTTGAAGAAAGGAGCACAATTTATTATTGAACAGCTTGATGGTTGTTTTCCTCAATCATACTCCGAGTGGTTGGAAATTCCTGGTTGCGGTCCCTATACAGCGGCTGTCATTGCAAGTATTTGCTTCAATGAAAAAGTTCCTGCTGTTGATGGTAATGTTGTCCGGGTTGTTAGTCGTTTGCTAGCTTTATCGGAGGACGTGTGGAGTTCATCTGGACAAGTTGCTATTCGAGATTTTGTTTCTCGGATAATTTCTGATGAACGTCCGGGAGATTTTAACCAAGCGATGATGGAGTTAGGAGCAACAGTCTGTCGCAAAACGAAGCCTCTGTGCTTGTTATGTCCATTCCAAATGGAATGTCAAGCATATGTAAGGAATTGCATTGATATTTGTCCTCCTAAAAAGCCACAGCGTGATGTGGTAGATGTCCAGTTGTTGGCTCTGCTTGTTTGGAGAAAAGCAACTGATACTATCGCTATTGTGGATAGAACCAAAGGGTTTTTGTCTAATACAACTGGGTTTCCATTAGTTTCAAATTCTGAAGTGTCACAAGTCAAAAGGGTTCTGGAATCTTTGCCAAAGCTTCAACTTCTCGAACTACCCAGCCAATTTTCCCATTCTATTACCCATCATCGTATTGCTGGGAAAGTCCTTGTTTTGAAAGATGTTGAAGACTTGAATATTGCGGCTTTTGAGCGTTCTTGGCAGAAATTAAACTTTCCAAAACCTTTTTATTGGGTTGCGAGAAGTGCGATCGCTTCAAAAATAGCAACATCATTGGATAATAAAGTTCTTAAACTCTTCCAAAAATATGAAGCTATGTAACAACAGCCTTGATGGTATAAGCAATACAGTTCAGGTAAGCGGGAAGGAATAGAAACCCGGTTTCTTAAAGAAACCGGGTTTCTAGCAGCGCGAATATCCCCTAACCGAACCGTATTGATGGTGTAAGCACAAAAACATCAAGCTTTAATACTAATATTTTACAGTTTGTATCAATCAACCAACAATTTCTCAAAATGCCGATATGTTAAAAATAGCTCTCTATTCAAAAAGCAATAATAAAGAAAAGTAGATAGCAGCGTAAGGCTTGATAACAAGCTTTTAAACCAAATTTATTTAAGCAGGTGATAGCAATGATAGGAATACTTGTGTTTTCAGTTTTCTGCTTGCTTTGGCTGATTGGCTTCACACTTCTTGCAGAATTTTGGTTATATGAGGAAGAGCAGCTGTTTTAATCAACACCCCTTTCTTGCGGATCGGGGCTTCGAGCTTCCATTTAGGATTAATGAAGTGCTGACAGCAAAGGACTGAATGCTTTACGAATAAGTGAAGCTGAACACTTACAATTCAATACATAGACAAGTTCAGAAGGGGCAAAATTGTAATTGCCCCTTTACCTTTATATATAGCACTCCTAAATCATTTGTAAGAAACAAACAAGCCAGTAACCTTAAAAAATAAAACTTTTAGATTTTGTCAACTCACATAAAACATAAAACACATAGGATAGCTATTGTCTAATACAAAGAGATAGCACAATTCTAAGCTATTGAAAGTTTCAACTGTCTTCGTTTTTCAATTGCGAGAAAGGCTCCGCCCAACGCTCCTATGAACGGTGTAGTTGATTGATGTGAAAACTGCTGTAAGTGTAGAGTCTTAATGTGAGAAAGCTGACTGAGTAGGGGCGGTTTTCCACAATCAGCCATACCCGTCTATTCAGTAAGATAAAGATATTAAGACTGATACAGGGATTGGGATAACCAAAAGTCGCAAGTCAAAAAATTTTCTCAGTATATCCCTATTTTCCGGCTCACCTGCACTTTAGCCGCTTCTTGTACAGCGTGAATATCATCA
>JAWQFQ010000356.1:0-6866 GCA_035967975.1 Scytonema sp. PMC 1070.18 | reverse complement strand
CCTGTTCCCGATTCCGTACTTGTTATTTTAGCATAACAAGTACGGAAGAGCCATTTTTTTTTAATTTGAGCTAGCATGCAAATACTTTCCTCTACTATTAGAGAAGCTACCGCCCAAGAAGATGGGCTGATTGCACGGCATTTTTACCAAATGTGGTTAGATATTGGCTTGTGTGATGACGCTCTCAATCCTGACTGGTTGAATATTACGCTTAAATTTATAGAGCAAGCTCGTCGCGATTTGTCTTACCAAGGATTTGTCGCAGAAGTTGAGGGGGTGATTGTTGGTTCTGCAAGTTGTCAACTTTACGCAGGTTTATACCCCAATGTTCTCCAACCGCAATACCGTAAATACGGTTATATTTGGGGTGTTTATGTCGAACCATCGTACCGTAGACAAGGTATCGCCAAGCAATTAACTAGAATGACGGTCAATTATTTGAAAGCGATTGGTTGTACGCGAGTCGTTCTTAACGCTTCTCCTTCGGGTCAACCAGTCTATGAAAGTCTTGGTTTTTCCAGTAGTAATGCTATGCAACTGGATTTGAACTCATAAAAAATAGGGTGGATTTTTCCCACCCTTAACTTAGGAACTTGAATTAACGCGCCACTACTAAAACCCAACATTTGCTGGGTCAATGAGTTGTGCTGTTGCTTAACTGTCCTCGCCTATCCCCGCTGGCTGGCGTCTGAGACAGACGTACCACAAGAGATTTTTGGATACTTTTTTATTTGGAAGTTCCTTAGCTTTTGGATTTTAATGATGTGGATAAAATTCCGGAGTCAGTAGAAAAAAAGCAGAAAGTATATTTAATCGCTTTTATATACTCCTATTCATGAGTAATTTCACACCCACATCTTGGAATGAAATTCGTGCTACGTTTCAGAAAATTTGGGGTTACGACGATTTTCGCCCACCACAAGGAGAAATTGTCCAGAACTTGCTAGAAAAAAAAGATACTCTGGTTATCATGCCTACAGGTGGGGGAAAATCGATTTGTTTTCAACTTCCAGCATTGCTACAAACTGGTATAACCCTTGTCGTCTCTCCTTTGGTGGCGTTAATGGAAAACCAAGTGCAGGAATTACGGGAACGTAACTTACCCGCTGCACTTTTGCATAGTGAATTATCGTCTTTTCAAAAACGTAAGACTCTACAAGATTTGGAAAGACAGGAACTACGATTACTCTACTTGTCGCCGGAAACTTTACTTAGTCCACCAGTTTGGCAAAGGTTATGTTTGCCGCAACTTATCGTTAATGGTTTAATTTTAGATGAAGCGCATTGTTTAATTCAGTGGGGTGAAACATTCCGACCAGCTTATCGAAGGTTGGGGGCGGTACGACCTGCATTACTAAAATCAAAGCCATCTGGAACAAAGATAGCACTAGCCGCCTTTACTGCTACAGCTGACCCTGTGGCTAAAGCAAAAATTGAAGAAATTTTACAACTACAGCAACCAGGGGTTTATTGCATTAATCCCTACCGTCATAACATTCATCTTTCTGTTCGTACTGTTTGGACACCACGAGGTAGGAAGGAGCAATTATTAAAATTTTTGGAACCTAAAACTAACCAAACCGGGTTGGTGTACGTTCGTACTAGGAGAGATAGTGAAGATTTAGCGGTGTGGCTACAACAGAGGGGCTATGTCGCAGCTAGTTATCATGCGGGCTTGGGCGGTGAGGAACGCCGTACTATAGAAGCACAATGGTTAAGTGGTAAAGTCCCTTTTGTTGTTTGTACCTCTGCTTTTGGTATGGGGATTAATAAATCGGATGTGCGTTGGGTTGTTCACTATCAACCACCGTTGCTGATTTCAGAGTATGTGCAGGAAATTGGACGGGCTGGACGGGACGGGAAACCAGCACAAGCTTTGAGTTTGATTAGTGAACCGACAGGATGGTTAGATCCACAAGATAAGCAACGACAAAAGTTTTTTGAGGGAAATTTACGATCGCAACAACTTTCCGCTCAACAACTCCTCAAAAAATTACCTCCAACAGGAGAAATTAATGCAGTGATGAAACTTTTTCCCGATAGTGCGATCGCCCTATCGATATTACACAGTATGGGTCAATTAGAATGGCTTGACCCTTTCCATTACACTATCGTTCCAAAGGCAAAGACTCAACCTCGCACCCAACCAACGCCATCTCGACAGATAAACCAGTATTTTACGACTAGACAGTGCCGATGGCGATTTCTACTTAGTGCCTTTGGTTTCGACGCCCCAGTCAAGAATTGGCGTTGCAGTCATTGTGATAACTGCCGCTAATGAATTATGAATGATGAATTCATAATTTATAATTCATCATTCATCATTCATAATTCATAATTTTAAAACTGTCTTAAGAAACGCAGGTCACTGGTGTAAACGCGGCGAATGTCGTCCATTTGGTGCAATACCATTGCAAAACGTTCCACACCAAAACCGGCAGCAAATCCAGTGTAGATTTCTGGATCGTAACCTACGGCTTTGAGGACATTGGGATCGACCATACCACAGCCCATCACTTCTAGCCAGCGTCCGTTCCATTGCAAATCTACTTCTGCGGAAGGTTCTGTAAACGGGAAGTAACTGGCGCGGAAGCGGATTTGTACATCACCAAACATTTCCTGCAAAAATACCTTAACAGTACCTTTGAGGTCAGTAAAAGTCAGTCCCTCGTCAATGGCGAGAAGTTCTATCTGATGGAAAACTGCTGAGTGAGTGGCGTCTACGTTATCTCGCCGATACACTCGTCCGGGAGCAATGACTCGGATGGGTGGTTCCTCAGTTTCCATATAGCGTATTTGTACTGAGGAGGTATGTGTCCGCAGAAGATTCCCATCTGGAAGATAGAAGGTATCTTGCATATCACGAGCTGGGTGGTCGGGTGGAGTATTCAGCGCCTCAAAGTTGTAGTAGTCTGTTTCCATATCAGGACCACTTGCCACCGTGTAGCCCATCCCAACAAAGATATCCAATGCTCTATCGATGATTCCATTCAGGGGATGGATACGACCTTGAGGACGGTAAATTCCCGGCATTGTCACATCCAAAGCTTCCGCTTCTAACTGTACCTGAATTTGGGCAGATTCTAAGGTTGAGCGTTGCTTGTCTATACTCGCTTGTATGGCATCTTTTACAGTATTTGCGATCGCCCCAATTTTTGGACGTTCTTCTGCACTCAACTGACCCATACTCCGCAGCAACGCCCCGATCTGTCCCTTTTTTCCCAGGTAGCTGACTCTCAGTTCCTCCAGGTGTTCTAGTGTATCAGCGGCGGAGATCGCCTTTTGTCCTTCCTCTTGCAGTGCTAAAAGTTGAGCTTCTAAATTGTTACTCATTAGTTGTTAGTCATAGACAATGGTGACAACCAAATATCTTTTTACCAGTTTAGCCGCTTTACAGAGTCCAAAATTTAACTTTTGCTCAAAATCGTCTTACAAGTTTAAATGATTCCGCATTCTCAAAAGTTTTCTGCTTTGCTCTTGACTATTGACCATTAACCATTGACCATTAACCATTGACCATTGACCATTGACCATTTGACCATGAAAATACTGATCAGCAACGATGATGGTATTGCCGCTTTGGGTATCCGTACTCTTGCCAACACCTTGGCGGAGGCTGGGTATGATATCACTGTAGTTTGCCCAGACCGAGAGCGATCGGCAACTGGTCATGGGTTAACGCTACATCAACCCATCCGTGCTGAAATCGTCGAGTCGATATTTCATCCCGCTATCAAAGCTTGGGCTTGTGATGGAACTCCTTCCGACTGTGTGAAGTTAGCACTTTGGGCTTTGTTAGATTCTCCACCAGATTTAGTTCTTTCAGGAATTAATCAAGGGGCGAATTTGGGAACCGAAATTCTTTACTCCGGAACTGTTTCGGCTGCAATGGAAGGTTTGATTGAAGGCATACCCAGTGTTGCTTTGAGTTTAGCCAGTCATACTATTAGAGATTTTCAACCAGCTGCTAACTATGCCAAAATTCTGATCGAGCAGTTGCAGAAAAATTCTCTTCCGGACTTGATGTTACTTAACATTAACATTCCACCTGTTAAGTGGGAAGAAATTGCAGGAGTCACAATTACCCGTCAAGGTGTACGACGCTACGTAGACGTTTTTGACAAGAGAATAGACCCTCGTGGTAAAACCTACTACTGGTTAACAGGAGAAGTGCTAGAAGATGTGGAACCCCCTGCTGGATTACATCTTCCTCAAAACATACCTACTGATGTTCAGGTTATCCGTAAAAACTACATCAGTATAACCCCATTACAATATAACCTTACTTATGCAAATGGACTGACTCAATTATCCGATTGGGAATTTAAATTTCCGTAAAGTATTTTGACGTGATGGTAATTGTATCTTACTGATATCATGCATCACGACAAGATTTAGGTTATAAAGTAAAAGCAGATTTGAGGATAAACCGTATACAAACATTTTGAGAATAACAGACTTATGCTTGGCAACTTTTCATTTGTAAATATAAAAACAGCATTAAACCAAGTATGCTGTTTTACCACCAAAACCATCCTCCAAGAAAAACCGTGAGACAGCATAAACTCAACAGAACAAGTAAAAATTTTTTGTATGGCTCGCCCGCTCAGTCCAGCAAGTAACACTCATGTCTAGGATAGAGAATTTATTTACCGTTCATTTTTGGGGCGTTCGAGGCAGTATCCCCTGTCCGGGACCACACACCGTCCGTTATGGCGGTAATACCCCTTGCGTTGAGATGCAAGTGGGCGGCAAACGCTTAATTTTCGACGGAGGCACCGGACTACATGTCCTGGGACAATCATTATTGCCTAGAATGCCAGTAGAGGCATATATTTTCTTCACCCACTCTCATTGGGATCATATGCAGGGGTTCCCTTTCTTTACCCCTGGGTTCGTCAAGGGCAATACCTTTCATATCCACGGTGCCATTGCTCCTGATGGTTCTACTATAGAACAGCGTCTGAATGACCAGATGCTACACCCGAATTTCCCAGTCCCCCTGCAGATTATGCAGGCAAATTTACACTTTCGCGACGTTATACCGGGGCAACCAATCCACATTAATGACATTACTATAGAAACAGCACCATTAAATCACCCTGGTGAAGCTTTAGGATACCGAGTTAACTGGCATGGGGGTGCAGCAGTGTATATTACAGATACAGAACATCTTCCTGACAAGTTGGATGAAAATGTTCTTTGGCTAGCTCGAAATGCCGACATCCTCATTTATGATGCAACTTATACTGATGAAGAATATCATTCTCTAACCAAACCGAAAATTGGCTGGGGTCATTCTACATGGCAAGAAGCTGTGAAAATAGCCCAAGCTGCCGATGTCAAAACTCTAGTCATTTTTCACCACGACCCATCCCACGATGATGAGTTTTTAGATCGTGTTGGACAAGAAGTGGCAGACAAGTTTCCTGGTGCGATTATGGCACGTGAAGGAATGGTACTTCAGGTTCCTCTCAAAGTTTCTTTATCAGAATCTTTTCCTGTTAGTAAGTTTTCTGGCTAGGAACTGGAGTCGGAGCAAGGGTGGATTTTGGATTAGATTGGTGAATAGAAGCAGTCAGCTGTCAATGGCTAATTGCTAATGGTTCATGGCTAATTGCTAATGGCTAATGGCTAGTTGCTAATGGCTAAAGAGCTTAAATATTCATAGATCCCAGAATCGACGTGCTAAATCTGTCTCATAATGGGTGTTCCGTGTGGGTTACTTCTTCAACCGAATTGGCTCTTACACCAACTGTTGTTGCACTTGGCAAATTTGATGGCGTCCATCGCGGTCATCAAAGGGTTATTAAACCCATATTGTCACCGCTGCCTGCGTCCTCACACGCTTATTCAACGGTTGTTACTTTTCATCCCCATCCACAGGAGTTTTTCACTGGACGACCCCGGACTTGGTTAACTCCATTGGATGAAAAAATCCATCAATTGCGATCGCTAGGGGTAGAACAACTAGTACTACTACCTTTCGACAAAGAATTATCTGCTTTGACCCCCGAACAGTTTGTAGAACAAATTCTGGTGCAGCAACTGCAAGCTGCACGAATTAGTGTTGGGCAAGATTTTTGCTTTGGATCAAATCGCAGTGGTACTGCTCAAGATTTGCAATTGCTGGCTGCTAAGTACGACATTCCTGTTTCCATTGTTCCTTTAGAAACTTGTGAAACAGATTTGTCCACAGATAGCAGCAATAATTGTGATCCCTCGATTTCAGAGACTCGCATCAGTACTTCACTGATTCGCCAACAACTACAACATGGCGACCTCGAACAGGCGAACAAATTGTTAGGACGTGCCTACACCTTAATCGGTACCACGATCGCAGGTCAACAACTTGGCAGAACTATCGGCTTTCCCACTGCCAATTTACAACTACCTAAGGACAAGTTTTTGCCTAAATTTGGTGTGTATGCCGTCCGTGTTTCTACTATAGGTGAGACTCTAGAGCGGGTAGAAAATACATACTTAGGTGTAATGAATATAGGTAATCGCCCTACTGTAGATGGTACTTATCAGTCTGTAGAAGTTCACTTGTTGGATTGGTCGGGCGATTTATACGGCAAAAAGTTAGCAGTGCAGTTAGAAGCATTTTTGCGTCCCGAACAAAAATTTTCTTCCTTAGAAGCCCTAAAAAAACAAATTCAGCTAGACTGCATTGCGGCAAAAGCTGTTTTGAGTGGTTAGTTTTGAGGTAGTGGGGGGAATACTAAATGGTTAGTAGTTAGTAGTTAGTGGTTAGTAGTTAGTAGTTAGTGGTTAGTAGTTAGTAGTTAGTGGTTAGTGGAAAAATCAGCAACTATCAACTATCAACTATCAACTATCAACTATCAACTATCAACTATCAACTA
>JAWQFQ010000355.1:0-6892 GCA_035967975.1 Scytonema sp. PMC 1070.18 | reverse complement strand
GGTGTGGGGGTGTGGGGTATAGGGGTATGAGGTATGGGGTGTGGGTAAGAAGAGGAAGTGATAAAAATTGTTTTCCCCCTACACCCTTACACCCTTACACCCCTACACCCTTTCTTAATAGTGGTTTCCAACTTTGCGGTGGTGAGCCGCGGTGAGGGAGTCTGGTTTACTAACGCGTCCTGCGTAAACGCTGCTGTAGACAATCCAGTGATCTCCTGCGTCCATGCGGCTGACAACTTCACATTCCATGTATGCTAAAGCGTCAGTTAATATAGGCGTACCGTTTTCTGCGGGTTGGGTTCTGACACCTTCAAAGCGGTCAGCACCAGGGGCGAAGCGTTTGAGGAAGTGCTTCATCAAGCGTTGGTAGTTACCTTCTTCCAAGACGTTGAGTACGAATTTATCGCCCACGTGCATAAGTGACTCGATCGCCCTATCTTTAGCAACAGCAATGGAGACGCCTAGAGGTTTGAAGCTGGCTTGATTCACCCAAGAGGCTAACATGGCGCTGGACACATCGCCTTTTTTGGCGGTAATAATGTAAAGTCCGCCACTAAGTCTACCTAGTGCTCTGTCAAGGTCAGCACCTAGGGATTTCATTTGTTTGATACTGCGAGCGCGTGTCACCCACTGTCCTATGTCTGTCCCCGATTCTTCACAACGCTGGTAAATACTCTCGGTGGGTGTAGCTTTGATTTGGATAGCTGGGAAAGCGGGAGTCAAACCTAAATCGCGGAATTTGTTCAATAGGGGATAAATGGGTTCGTCATCTCCACCGCCTGATTCAAAGATACCCACGGTTTGTTTTTCTTTCACCGAACCTAGAATAGTGCTAATGGCGGCTTGGATATTGGTTGCGCCAGACGCTGGAGGCATTCCGATGACAATTCCCGTACAACGGCTGACGATTTCTCGTAATTCTACCAAGTCAGCAACTCCACGTAAATCCACTATTTCGACAGCGACGCCCGTTTTGGTAATCCCTTTGGCAATTGCTTGAGCAAGACTATAGCTATAGCCGTAATCTGAGACGTAAAAGATTCCAACTGTCGTTTCTGCTTTTGCTTGCGTTTGGCTCCAAGTGCGATAACGTCCAGTCAGTTCTTCAACATTGTGGTATAATAGCGGTCCATGACCTGTCGCAATCCGGCTAATTTTTTTCAGTTCAGCCATCCGTTTTAAAGCTGAGAGCACTGAACGGGCATTAGGACCCATGAGACAATCGTAGTAATATTTAAAATCTTCCTCAATCGCTGTGAGGTCTTCGTCGTAGGTGCTATCGGAGCAGTAGTGAAGCCCAAAAGCATCGCAGGTGAAGAGGGTTTGAGTTTTGTGGTCAAAGGTAAAGATGGTGTCGGGCCAGTGTAAATTTGGTGCAATGACAAATTCTAGTTCGTGACCGTTGCCTAAATCTAGGCGATCGCCATTTTTCACAATTTGGCGCTTAAAGGGTTGATGTACGAGATTTTCCAGAAACTGGATTGCTACCTTAGAACCGACAACGGTGATATCTGGGGCGAGTTGCAGAACGTCTTTGACCAAGCCACTGTGGTCTGGTTCGGTATGACTGATAATCAGGTAATTAATTTCCGCTGGGTCAATTAAGCCGTTGAGAGTATCTAAATAAAGCTGACGAAACTTTTCATGGGAGGTATCAACCAATGCTATTTGCTCACCGCGTATCAGGAATGAGTTGTAGGTTGTACCGTTTTGCAGACCGAACTCAATGTCAAAGCGATCGCGATCCCAATCGAGAGAGCGAATTGCTGTCGTCTCAGCAGCAATATCGACTACCTGCATCGTTAACCTTTTTTTAGTTTTTTCGGTGAGTGCTACCATATTTAACCTCCTTAGCAAATGAGTATTTATTACTCTTTCTCTATTTTGACACGAGTTTTTTGTAAATTTTTATGAAATAATCTATAGTTGGTTTAAAAAAACTAAAACAGAGAAGCGGTTCTCTGATTGAGCGATGCGCTTAGGACTGGTACCAAAATGTCTGGGGCAAAAAGCGATATCGGAGACTTGACCATGTGTGCCACTTCTACGAATCTTCGGTGTATCTTGGAATTGCGTACTGATAGCATTATGACTTTATCCATATATCGGTGCATCAATTGAGTTATTTTGTCAGGGCGACCACCAGTAGTTGTTTCCCAAAGGGATGCCCAACCCCACGCATTATAAGAAGGGCATTCTGCTGCCCAATCTATACTGGGCGCACCCGTTGCACTTATTTCAGCCTGTATACCTGGAAACAATTGTTCTAGAATACGTTGACCTTGGGTAAGCAGTACGTGGACGTGATGGGCTTGGGGTACCCCAGGACGTGTTTCTGGCTGTTGCGGTAAGCGATCGCGCTCCACAACAGTAACACGCTCAAAGTGTTCTAACAAAATTCGAGCGGCTAGTAGTCCAGCCATGCTAGCACCCATGACGACAGCATGAGTGCCATTACATATGTTTTGTTGTGGGTTTACTTGGGTAGACACCGAATGAATACCTGAAAATAACGACTCAATTGGTTTCACCATAACATTCAGCGTAACAGCTGACATAGGTATGTAGAGACGGTGCAATGCAACGTCTCTACAGGGGTTAAATGCAGGGCAAACGCACCTTAAACTGGCACAATTAAGGTTGACTTTTAAGCCCATATATTTATTCAAGTCCTTGATTGATTTTGCTCATCCATGAGCCGCCATCAAAAAAGCGCATGGCTGTCAATCATTATTTAAAACATTCTACAGGGCATTATTCGCCATCGCTTTCAATTAAGATGCGTTTGCCCTGGGGTGGTGGTGCAATTGCTAATTTTCCCATTCAGCCAGAGGTTGAAATACCCGCACTGGAAAAACTTGACAACCAACTAGACAAACTTGACAACGAACTAGACAACAGCGAAAACCTAACCGCTATCAGTCTTATGGCTGGTTTGGTTGAGAAAATGATGGGGTACATGGGGAACAAGCGATCGCCATTGTCTGAGTATGAGGAATTAGAAAAAGCTGTAACTCATAAGTGGATACTGAGTACAGGTAAGGTAAAAGAATTGATTAGTGTTACCCCAAGGGTGGGTAAAGATGAAATGACCTTTGTATGGGGTAGCTTCACTTTTACCAAAGCTGGGAAGCTGGGTAATCAGATGGGGTGGATGGTTAATAAGAGTTAGTACTTAGGTAATTTTCAGGCAAGACAGGAGTAATCATTTAAACATGATAATATTTCTACTTATACCGACTTTGAAGGTGAATTGACACTAAAAAGGTAATAACGTCGTTTCACAACTGAAGTTAATTGTAAAACATTGATTACATCTCAGACTTTTATTATAATATAATTTTTTACACTGAGATAACTTGGTGATAATTTAGGGGTTGAGGTAAAATAACAATTTTATCAACTTACTTTTGTAACAATAGAGGTAAAAGTTTCCCAGGGCTTCTTATACCTGTAGGGATTATTTTACCAAAACAAGGAATCTAACACATGAGTTCGTATGCTTTTTGGAACAACAAAGGCGGAGTAGGAAAAAGCTTTCTTTGCTTTGTAGCAGCTTCTGAATATGCTCACCGTCACCCCGATACAGATGTTTATGTCATTGATCTGTGTCCGCAAGCTAATGTTTCGGAAACTTTATTAGGGGGATATCTCAAAAGTCCTGAAGCTCTACATTCTTTAAGTAGTAAGACACCTCGTGCGACAGTGGCTGGCTACCTGGAAGCACGTCTTAACTCGCCCTTCCGAATGATTCCAGATGTATCTCCTTATGTATGTGAGCCGAAAGAATTCAATCCGCAAATACCAGAAAATCTGAGGCTTATATGTGGAGACAATCTTTTAGAAATAATTTCTGAAGCAATTCGGCAAACTTCTCAACTGCAAATACCAATAGATGCTTGGAAACAGGTGCTGAGTTGGATTCGGGATTTAACAGTTGCTCTGCGTACACATAGTGGTGAGCGAGATACTCTGTTTTTAATTGATTGTAACCCCAGCTTTGCTGTCTATACACAGCTTGGTTTAGTTGCAGCAGATGGTGTAGTTGTCCCATTCACTGCTGATGATAGTTCGCGTCGTGCCATTGAAAATGTGGTTGCACTTCTATATGGTATCAGCGATCCTAATACTGCTGCGTATGCACGAATTAGTTTTGCAAAACGTGCAAAAGATGAAGGCTTATCTGTACCTAAATTACATACATTTGTGAGTAATAGGGTAACTATGTATGAAGGTAAAGCTGCCTCTGCATTTATAGCTGTGAATAAAATTATTAAGAAAACTATGGATGATATACATAACAAAAATCGTCATATTTTTGCTAATCCCAAAGATTTACCAAGCCAAAATTTTATTGAAATTCCAGATTATCACAGTGCTTGTGTAGTTGCTGCAACAACTGGTACACCCTTACATAAACTTAAACCAGGACCTAAAAAAATTGGTGAGCAGCGAGTGCAATTAAATCCAGAGCCGTTACAGAGGTATCGAGATGCACTTGAAGAGTTTGTAAATTATCTCTGAGAGTATCACCGTGCCATCACCAGCAGCATTAAAATATCATTTAGTCGCTCAGAAGGCTCGTATTCTACGTAATACTGCTACAGATATTCGCTTACGTCCAATATTAAATAGTCACACTCAAATCTATTACCATTCAGCTTTAGCAATGTTTGTAGCAGGATGGGAAACGTATATTGAAGAACTTGTTCGTAACTTTTTTGATGTAACAGCAAACCCTTTAGATCCTCAGTTTTATTCTGTACATTCGCTTGCTAAAAATGCGGCAGAACGTTCGCTCAAACAATTTAATACGCCAAATGCAGATAATTCTCGTAATCTTTTGGTTCAATATACTGGTTATGATCCTATAAATGATTGGGTTTGGTCAAAAAGAAACATAAATGCATTAGCCACTCGACAGATGCTAAACGAGATTCTGCAAGTAAGACACAGTTTTGCACATGGCTTTCCCATTCCTGCAAATTCTTGGACACAAACACCAACAGGAAAAGTTAGACTTACAGCTAAAGCTATCCATGATGTTGATGCCTTATTAAAATATCTTGTAGAAGTTACAGATACGGGTATGAAGCAACATATTCAAACTATTTATAATATAGTTGTAATTTGGTGATGTGGCAGGGCAAACGCATCTTAATTGAAAGCGATGGCGAATAATGCCCTGTAGAATGTTTTAAATAATGATTGACAGCCATGCGCTTTTTTGATGGCGGCTCATGGATGAGCAAAATCAATCAAGGACTTGAATAAATATATGGGCTTAAAAGTCAACCTTAATTGTGCCAGTTTAAGGTGCGTTTGCCCTGGGGTTAAATGTCGATCAATTTGTTTTATCCCTTGCAGTATTGGTCCCTAACCTTCCTTCACTATCCACACTAAGAAGCTTAAGATTTGTTCTACAGAAGGTAGGGGGTAAATTGTCAAGTCAATTGTAACCGTTTGCTGTTCCAGCTTTAGGAATTGCCACTGAACCCCGTTGCTGACGCTACCATAGATGGTTGATATAGATTTTCCCTTGGCTTGATTAAATTTTTGTGCAGCAATCATCTGGGCTACACATTGTCCAATCCCTGTCTTCAGGTCAGCTTGCTTTGCTTCCACAATTGTGATAACTGGAGCTTCGATTTCCAGCATTTCAGGAGAACGACTTATCAGAAAGTCACATCGCCCGTTCAGCCCTAAACTTTCGTCAACTGTAAAGTCTTCCCCAGAAAATAAGCTAACTTCTCGATTCAGAATCCGACGTACCTCCACTAAGACGGGAGTGATAATCAGTTCTGAACGAGCTTTTTCACTACCTGTTGCAGTTGCGATCGGTAAAGTTTCTTCTAAATAGTCCTGTAAGGTATTGGAAGGAGTGATTGCAGCAGTCTCTGGCAAAAAGCGAACCCCTTCTACGGTAGAAATGTCAAAAGCTTCCTTAACTTTGGTAATTGTTGTAAATTGGCTGTAAGGCATAAGCTTAAAATCCAGCCATTTAAGACCTGAAAATAATGGCTAAGCTGGTTTTACCATAACATTCAGTATATTTATTATACTTAGTACAACTTATAGCTGCAACTATGCCCATCCTGACTGTAGAAATCCTTTGTTCTGAAGCAGCATTATTTTCAGCAGCTGAGTCTCGACATCCAGAACCGTTGCTTTACGGTGTTACCGACGGTGTAATTGCTGTTTACGAGCTAATCCATGATTCGTACTGTTGATAAAATTAAAGTAGAATACGGAGATTTTCAGACACCAATAGAGTTAGCTGAGAAAGTCTGCCGGAAATTAGTAGCACTTGGTGTTTATCCTGATGTCATAATTGAACCAACTTGTGGAGTCGGTAATTTTATTGAAGCTGCTTCAAAGTTATTTCAATTAAGCAACAAGATAATTGGAGTAGAAATCAATCAAAGTTATCTGAGGAAACTTGAAGAGAGGCAAATTATTCAAGATAAAAGAATTGAGTTAAAATCTGGAGATTTTTTTCAAGTTAACTGGACATCAATGATAAATGATATAGATGGAAGGATACTAGTTCTTGGTAATTTTCCCTGGGTAACGAATTCTCAGCAAGGCATGATTAATGGTGCCAACTTACCCAATAAGAATAATTTTCAAAACCATAATGGTCTAGATGCAATTACAGGGAAAAGCAATTTTGATATTTCTGAATGGATGCTAATACAAGTTGTTCAATGGCTACAGAAACGAGATGCTTATCTTGCCATGCTTTGTAAAGCTTCTGTTTCTAGAAAGTTATTGAATTATCTCCATTCCAATCAGCTTACTATTTCTTATTTTTCTACTTTTAAAATAAATGCTAAAAAATATGGCTCTTCCGTACTTGTTATGCTAAAATAACAAGTACGGAATCGGGAAC
>JAWQFQ010000354.1:0-6892 GCA_035967975.1 Scytonema sp. PMC 1070.18 | reverse complement strand
CCTACACCCCACACCCCACACCCCACACCCTACACCCTATGTTTCTTAAAAGTACTTGCACAAGCGCCAAAATTGGTGAACAATTGTACGGCGAGTGGGGGCGTTACGTACAATGTCTCCACTTTCCAGGGAAAGTGAAGGAAATTCAAGAACAGTGAAAATTTTAGTTGTGGGTAATGGTGGGCGGGAACACGCCCTTGTGTGGAAACTGATACAATCAAACCAAGTTGAGCAAGTTGTGTGTGTACCTGGAAATGGTGGTACTGCAAGCATGGAACATTGCCAAAATCGGCAGTTGGCAGTCGATAATTTTGAGGGGATCGCTCAATTGGCTCAAAATGAAGGTATATCCTTGGTGGTGGTAGGACCAGAAGTTCCCTTGGCAAAAGGAATTACAGATTATCTTCAAAGCAAAGGTCTGATGGTTTTTGGTCCCACTCTAGCAGGGGCGCAGATTGAGGCGAGTAAGGCTTGGGCAAAAGCCTTGATGCAAGAAGCGGGGATTCCTACAGCTCAGTCTGCGGTATTTACTGAGCGAGAAGCAGCAAAATCTTACATAAAAGCACAGGGAGCACCAATTGTTGTCAAAGCTGATGGGTTGGCAGCTGGAAAGGGTGTCATTGTTGCCGAAACGATAGAACAGGCGCAGACAGCAGTAGATGCTATGTTTGGCGGTCAGTTCGGTAGTGCAGGAAGATTTGTGGTCATTGAAGAATATTTAACAGGGCAAGAAGTATCTGTTTTAGCATTAACGGATGGGTTAACAATTCGACCCCTGTTACCAGCCCAAGACCATAAACGCATTGGTGAGGGTGATACGGGGGAAAATACAGGGGGAATGGGTGCTTATGCTCCAGCTCCCATTGTTACCCCTGAGATGATGGCAAGAATTCAAAAGGATGTTTTGGACAAAGCGATCGCGACTTTAAGAGCAAAAGGTATTGATTACCGAGGGGTACTTTACGCTGGATTAATGATTACTCCAAAAGGTGATTTTAAGGTATTAGAATTTAACTGTCGCTTTGGTGACCCAGAAACCCAGGTCATTTTGCCACTGTTAGAAACCCCTCTAGAAGAGTTAATTCTTGCTTGCGTGCAACAGCGTTTGGAACAAATGCCACCTATTGCCTGGAAACAGGGCGTTGCTGCTACCGTTGTCGCTGCTTCTGGCGGATATCCTGGAGTATACAACAAAGGAAAGGTCATTACTGGTATACAACAGGCAGAGGCATCAGGAGCGATCGCATTTCATGCAGGTACACAGTTGAATCAAGAACAACTCGTCACCGATGGTGGTCGCGTATTAAATGTAACTACAGTCGGGGAAAATTTTGACCAAGCATTTTCCAAAACATATGCTGCGATACAGTACATTCACTTTGAAGGAATGTATTATCGACAAGATATAGGTTATCGAGTTAGGGAATAGGGTGTAGGGTGTAAGGTCTAGGGTATGGGGTTTCCTCCGATCCCTAATCTCCATCTTGCCCCGATGGGTCAAATCTCAATAGGATGAGGATAGGTAAAGTGTAAACTGTCTTGTTAACCTGGTCTTCATCGCCATAAATATTTTAAAATGCTAACTATTTTAAAAACAATCAAAGAAGCAATTGTAAATTGGTGGTTGGAGTTCACCCTCCAAACTAAGCTGTTGGCTGCGGCTACATTAGTGGTGTCTTTGGTGATGAGTGGTTTAACCTTCTGGGCGGTGAATACGATTCAGCTGGATGCACGTCTGAACGATACGCGTTTTGGACGAGACCTTGGACTTTTGCTTGCTTCTAATGTTGCCCCTCTGATTGCCGACAACAATCTTTCTGAAGTAGCACAATTTTCCCAACGCTTCTACAGCAGTACTTCCAGTGTACGATATATGCTCTACGCCGATGAAACGGGGAAAATCTTTTTCGGTATTCCTTTTTGGGAACCGGAAGTAGAAACCTCGTTGACAATTGAGCGGCGTATACAATTACCAGAGGATTACGCTGCTGATGCTGACAAACCGATGGTGCGACAACATCGATCGCCTGATGGGGAAGTCACCGATGTTTTTATTCCCTTGGTGGTAAATGGCGAGTACTATGGCGTACTGGCGATCGGTATCAACCCCAATCCAGCCGCAGTTATCTCCACTAATTTTACCCGTGATGTCACCATTGCCGTTTTTATCTCCATTTGGGTGATGGTGATTTTGGGAGGCGTAATTAATGCTTTGACTATCACTAAACCCATTAAAGAATTACTCGGAGGGGTCAAACAAATTGCAGCGGGGAATTTTAAGCAGCGAATTGATTTACCACTAGGAGGCGAACTCGGAGAATTAATTCTTAATTTTAATGAAATGGCAGAGCGTTTGGAGCGCTACGAAGAACAAAATATAGAGGAGATGACAGCAGAAAAAGCCAAGTTAGAAACATTAGTGTCTACCATCGCCGATGGAGCTGTGCTTATTGATAATAATATGCAAGTTATTCTGGTGAATCCTACGGCAAGAAGGATATTTGGCTGGGAAGGAACTGATGTTGTTGGTGAGAATGTTTTGCATAATTTGCCTTCAACAGTAGAGACGGAAATCTCCCGTCCCCTATCCGAAATGGCGGCGGGAGAATGCGAAACTGCTGAATTCCGTGTACCACTGAATCAACCTACGAAAAGAACAATCCGCATTCTTTTAACCACAGTAGTTAATCAGCAACGAGAGAGCATTAAAGGAATTGCTATTACAGTACAAGATATCACTCGTGAAGTAGAACTAAACGAGGCAAAAAGCCAATTTATCAGCAACGTATCCCACGAACTACGAACCCCTTTATTTAATATCAAATCCTTTATTGAAACGTTGCACGAGTATGGAGAAGATTTAAGCCCACAGGAACAGCGGGAGTTTTTAGAAACTGTTAATCATGAAACCGATAGATTAACACGTTTGGTTAATGATGTTTTAGATTTGTCTAAACTTGAATCTGGTCGTCGCTACAACTTAGATGGGGTGGATTTGGCGCAAGCTATTGAACAAACACTACGTACTTATCAACTCAACGCAAAAGATAAAGGGATTGAAATCCTTCAAGAAGTTTCACCAGATCTACCACTTGTGACAGGTCACTACGATTTGTTACTGCAAGTGCTGGCTAATTTAGTTGGTAATGCCCTCAAGTTTACCAAAGCAGGCGGCAGAGTCGCAATTCGTGCCTACCAACTGGAACCACAGTCTAAGAATGGCGAGCATCGCACAACTCAAGTCAGGGTGGAAATTTCTGATACAGGTATAGGTATTGCTCCGGAAGACCAAGAAGCTATTTTTGACCGCTTCTTCCGGGTAGAAAACCGAGTACATACTCTCGAAGGTACGGGTTTGGGACTATCAATTGTCAGAAATATAATTGAAAAACATCGTAGTAAAGTTTATCTTGTCAGTGAAGTAGGTGTTGGTACCACTTTTTGGTTTGACCTAGTAGTGTTCGTTGATGAAACTTCTGGTGTTGCGAAGTCATCGTCTGTAGCTTAAGTATAGGGGTGTGGGGTGTAGGGGTGTCGGGTGTAGGGATGTAAAGTTGCGAATGAGAATGGGTACTTTGGGCAATTGCTATCTGTGGAGTGCTAACAAAAAACAGATCAATAATAAACCTAGCAGGAGTAGCAAAGTCTGATTGCGTCTTATCCAATTACTGATAGTTACGCCAAAGTTGTGAGCGTGTTGCTGCTGCTGTAACTCTAATTTCATTTCTTCGAGGTTTTGGTAAAGGGTACACTCTTTTGCAAAAGGACGTTGAGGAAAATTACAGGTATCGTCTGCATGATAAGTACAGCTATCACAAAGATACTCTTTCCCAGTGGCACGGTGTAAGGGAATTCCAGGATGTCCATGGGCTTTGAGCTCGGCGCGACAGTAGGGACAAGTGACAGCCTGTGATTTAATGGGTTGATGGCAACGAGGGCAAGTTCTTGTGTCCACGTCTGATACCTAATGTAGTCGATAACCTCATTTTATCTCTTGATTCCCTACACCCCATACCCCACACCCTAGTTTCGGTAACGCGCAATCCATAGTAGCGGTACACCAGCTAATACCACTGCTACACCCAACAATGCACCAATGCCAGTGTAGGCAAGACTAGAGTATAGTAGATAAGCACAGATGAGGCAAAAAAGTATTGGTGTTAGTGGGTAAAAAGGTACGCGAAACGGGCTCTCTACTTCTGGTTCACGGAGTCTTAACACAAATAAGGAAATGCCACTGAGTAAGAAAAAGAACCAAAAAATGGGAGCAGTATAATCTACCATCGTTTTAAACCCGTTACGTGTGATGGTTCCTAATAATACTAAACTAAGCGCGATCGCACCTTGTACAAGCAAAGCGTTTGTTGGTGTACTCGGACGATTTTTCCAATCTCCCATGAAGGAAAACAGTGTAAAATCTTTGCCTAATGCGTAGTTTGTACGAGCGCCTGTAAAAATTGTGGCATTGATAGAACTTAAAGTCGCAATGGTAATCAAGACGCTGATGAGGATAGCACCGGGTTCTCCAAAGATGCGACGCATCAAATCTGCTGCTACAGCTTCTGATTCAGCCATTCCTTGCAACCCCAATCCAAGCACGTATGCTAGATTAATAAGTAGGTAAATTGTGGTAATAATGCCAATACTCACAACGAGCGATCGCACCATGTTTCGCCTGCGATGTTTGATTTCGGCGGAAATATAAGCAGCTTCATTCCAACCTCCGTAAGATAGTAGCACAAACACCATTGCCAAACCAAAATTTCTTTGGGATGTGGGTGTCTCTGAAATGGCTGGTGGTGTAGCGAACAACAAACCGGCGACAATGACTAACAGCAAGCCAAGGACTAAAGCACTGGCTAACAAATTCTGTGTTGATTTACTTTGTTGGATACCAATGATATTGATAGCCGTGAAGATAGCAATAACACCAGCCGCGTAAATTGATGGGGAATATTCTCCAAGTCGCCACACTTGAGATGCATAATCCCCAAACACAAACGCCAAAAGTACAATGGAACCAGTTTGAATGACAGTCATTCGCGCCCAAGCGAATAAAAATGCCCAGTTTTTGCCAAAAGCACGCATAAGGTAATGATAATTACCTCCAGCATGGGGGTAGGCGGTCGTTAGTTCGGCGTAGCACAAAGCGCCAATTAATGACATCACACCACCCAAGAACCAAGCAAAAAGTACCATTGCGCTACTTTGCATATTAGTGGCGACAAGGGATGGGGTCTCGAAAATACCCGCACCGATAACAACGCCAACAATTATGGCGATCGCATTTCTTAATGAAAGCATTTCTTGAGGTGCTGCATTGTTTGCAACACCATTTGACAAGGAATAGTTTGTGGGTTTGCTCACTTCAGTATGTGTCCAATTCTAAGTTTCAGAGCACCGACTGCCATTTTTACATACTACAAAGATTGGAACTACTTACCCAAGGTGGAGGGCTTTATATTACGGAAACTGTTAAGCAGAGTTGAACAATGTCACCACTTATCAGAAAATAATCCTCTCACTCATAATCTGTTCAAAGAAATTGACCATCTTTATGTCCATTTCCACTTCCCCTCATCTCACCACCTCCTCACTTCCCAAAGAAGCGAGTTCAGAACATAAAACGCTGTTTCACCAAATTTTGATTGTTGGTGGAGGCGCTGCTGGTATTACAACAGCTTCCCAGCTGTTAGAAAAAAATAAATCTCTTGATATTGCAATTATCGAACCTTCCGACAAGCATTACTATCAACCAGGTTGGACACTAGTTGGAGGAGGTGTCTTTAAACTTGAGGACACAATTCGAGAGCAAAAGCATTGTATTCCCAAGGGAGCAACTTGGATTCAAGATTCTGTCGTTCAGTTAGATCCCGAACGCAATACTGTTATTACCACCACAGGAAAGTCTATAGAGTATAAATACTTAATTTTATGTCCTGGTATTCAAATTGACTGGGATAGGATTAAAGGGCTGAAGGAAGCACTTGGGAAAGATGGCGTCACCAGTAATTATGCCAAGGAATATGCTGCCTATACTTGGGAAGTTATCAACAACTTCCAAGGTGGTACTGCTATCTTTACTATGCCCAGTACTCCCATCAAATGTGCTGGAGCACCCCAAAAAATTATGTATTTGGCGGATGACGTTTTTCAGCGTAAAAGCGGCGTTGGGACTAACTCAACAGTGGTGTTTTGCATCCCAGGAACTCAGTTGTTTGCTGTTCCCGAATACTGCGAAACTCTTGAGAAGGTGGTTGAACGCAGAAAGATTATCGTCAAGTCCAAGCATGAACTCAAAGAAATTAAAGCACAGACAAAAGAAGCTGTCTTTGATGTGACAACTGATAACGGTGTAGAAGAGGTCAGTATTAAGTATGATATGATTCACGTCACACCTCCGATGAGTGCGCCGGATTTTGTAAAAAACAGCCCACTTGCTATCCAAACAGGTTCCTCGAAAGGGTGGGTTGATGTCAACAAGCACACTTTACAGCACAATATTTACCCTAACGTTTTCAGCCTAGGGGATGCTTCCTCTCTCCCCACATCTAAAACAGCAGCGGCGATTCGCAAACAAGCACCTGTTTTAGTAGAAAATTTGCTAGCGCTGATATCTTCAGGCTCCTTGCAGAAAAACTATAATGGCTACACTTGCTGTCCTTTGATTACCGGGTATGGGACAACAATCATGGCTGAGTTTGATTATGACAAAAAACCTGTTCCCAATTTTCCAGGTAAGTTCAACGCCGAACGTTATAGTATGTGGTTGGTGAAGAAGTACGTTCTCCCTTGGCTTTATTGGAACCGGATGTTGAAAGGGAGACCCTTTGAAGGGGATTTGTTGAAGGGGAAATAAGGGTGTAGCGGAGGGAGGGAGTGAGTGAGGGAG
>JAWQFQ010000353.1:0-6921 GCA_035967975.1 Scytonema sp. PMC 1070.18 | reverse complement strand
CGACTTACCCCCATACATGAATGTAGGGGCTTTCTCGTCGCGCATATTCCGGTAAGGTTAGCTGTAGTGTCTACTTTCAAGAGTACCTGCTCAAGAATCTGCAAAGACCACTGGTTCTCGCATTAGATGCGATCGATCCCATTTTTCAACATCCCGATTTGACTCAAGACTTTCTTCCTCTTCTACAAAGTTGGCACGAAGATGCTGTCAGGTTAGAAATTTGGCAGAGACTGCGGGTAGTGGTAGTTTACTCTACAGAGGTTTACGTTCCTTTGCAATGGCATCAATTACCGTTCAATCTTGGGTTACCCATCCATTTACCACCACTTAACAGTGATAAGGTTTGGGAATTAATAAAACGACACGGTTTTGAGTGGGACGAAACACAACTAAGCCAGTGGGAAGAATTACACAACCTCATAGATGGACATCCTTACTTGTTAAGGTTAGCGCTTTACTGGTTAAAGCAGGGACTGACTCTTGAGAAGCTATTGCAAGATGCTCCCACACCCACTGGAATATATGGTGAACATTTGCAAAGACAGTTGGAGAGAGTACAAGCTGATTCAATCCTTTGGGACGCCTTCCAAGGAGTCATTGCTGCTTGTGAAAGTAGTAGTGGTGTCCGCTTAGAAATTTCTCTTACTTCTAGTCTAGAAAGCTTAGGCTTGATTAAGCGAATAGGTCGAGAAGCATTAATCAGTCGGAAGCTGTATCATTTATTTTTTAAAGCCCAACTGGAATTGTTAAAATACACTAACCATTAACCACTATCAGCCCCAACATGATTAAAGTCCTTCACCTCTCTGATGTCCACATGGGAAGCGGTTTTTCTCACGGGCGAATTAATGCTGAAACAGGTTTAAACACGCGTTTGGAAGATTTTGTGAATTCTCTGTCGCTATGTATTGACAGAGCGCTGACAGAACCGGTGGATTTAGTCCTGTTTGGGGGTGATGCTTTCCCAGATGCAACACCGCCGCCATACGTTCAAGAAGCTTTTGCTGGTCAGTTTCGTCGCCTCGCAGATGCAGATATTCCCACGGTGCTGCTAGTAGGAAACCACGACCAACACGCTCAAGGACAGGGAGGGGCTAGTTTATGTATTTACCGTACTTTGGGTGTTCCGGGTATTGTTGTCGGTGATACTTTAAGCACTCACCGTATCCAAACTCGCAATGGTTTAATTCAAGTTATGACTCTCCCTTGGCTCACTCGTTCCACGCTGATGACGCGTCAGGAAACCGAAGGTTTGTCTATGGTGGAAGTGAACCAATTACTCACCGAACGGTTGCGGGTTGTCTTGGAAGCAGAAACTCGTCGTCTCGACCCCAACATACCAGCTGTTCTCTTAGGTCATCTCATGGCGGATAGTGCTTGTTTGGGAGCGGAACGTTATCTAGCCGTGGGGAAAGGTTTTACTCTTCCTGTTTCTTTGCTCGCAAAACCCTGCTTTAATTACGTCGCCCTCGGACACGTCCACCGCCATCAAAACTTGAATAAATCTAATGACCCCCCAGTGATTTATCCAGGGAGTATTGAACGGGTGGATTTTAGTGAAGAAAAGGAAGAAAAAGGTTATGTGATGGTGGAAATTGAGCCGGAAAGTACAGAATGGGAATTTTGTCCTTTACCAGCACGGGTTTTTAAAACCATTGAAGTTGATGTCTCGAAAGCTGAAGACCCCCAACCAGCAATTATGAAGGCGATCGCCAAACATGACATCCTAGATGCTGTCGTACGGCTAATTTACAAAATCCGTTCCGAACAGTTAGACTTCATCCACAACGCCGAGTTACATAATGCCCTCAGCGCAGCTCATACTCATACTATTCAACCAGAATTGCTCAGTCAATTAGCCAGACCTCGCGTTCCTGAATTGACCGCGAGTAGCAGCATTGACCCGATAGAGGCGTTGCAAACTTACTTGAACAACCGCGATGACCTCAAAGATATTGCAGCAGCAATGCTAGAAGCCGCAAACAATTTGTTAGCCAATGAAGAAGTATCGCTAGTAACCGATGAAGAAGAGTCCGAGAACCTGTCTTTAGTGGAAGGAAAACAAACTCAGTTACGATTGTTGTAAATCTTTTGAGTCTGTAGCCATTTTTACAAATCTTCCGCTGACAAAACTCCAAAACTGACTTGTGGTGCGGGTAATTCTGCCCCAATACTGCTCGGTTAAGCCGGAATAGAAACCCGGTAACTTTTACGAAACCGGGTTTGGTGAGCACGCGAATAAATCCTAACCGAGAGTATTGGGAACAATTTTTGAGAACTTTTTGATTTGGAAGTCCTTCAATCTATCCATTTATTTTCAATCTTCTGGATAGTTTCTTGTTGATACAATTTCAACAGAGCTACGTCTAACTTTTGAACCAAAGGGCTTCTCAGTGGAAGGGCAAAGCCGTAGTTTTCTCTAGCTACATAAAATTCAGCTAATCTCAAGTTCAGTTTGGGAGACTGTTTTAAGTAGTATTCCAATGCCGGACGGTCAAAGATGAATCCATCGGCTTGACCTTCTTGCAGTAAATCAATAGCTTGTTCAAGATTTTCTATCTCAATCAATCGCGCCCGATAGTATTTGCCCCACTGGACTCCTGTTGTCCCGGAAATAACCGCTATCCGCGCCCCCCGGAGGTCTTCTGGATTTTGAAAACGTTCGCTACTGAGGTTTGACAGAGATAGGGTAAAGGCTGATGCTAAACCTGCGGTGAGAGAAGAAACAGTGATGAGTGTCACTATCATCCAAACTCCGGTAATGAAACGCCCTGCTTTGGTGGTAGGTGCGCGATCGCCATATCCCACTGTTGTTAAAGTTACCAAAGCAAACCACATCCCGTTACCTACACCACTTAGATAAGTCTTAGGGAACTGTTCGCTGTTGTGTCGTCGTTCTGCCAACCAGATGAGATTACCAACAACAAATAAGGAAAAGCACAAAAATCCTATGGAAGAAAGCGCAGCCGTACCAAAAAAGGGCTGAAACCGACTCCAAAGTGAGGGTCGCTTTCCAGGGAGTAAAACACCAATCTCAGCGATGAAAAAAGGTTGAGTAAATTGGACTTTTTGACGGCGTTCAGCAGTAATACTCAAAGGTCCAATTACGACATCAAGGTTACCCTTGAGTAAGCCATCCAGGCTAGCTGGAACATTTGGCTGAGGAATCAATTCATAGTCCAGTTCCGCAGATTTTGTGACTTCTCGCCAAATATCCAAACTTATACCTTGGAATTGAGAACCATTTTGAGTGACAAAAGGGGCTGCACCTGTTACCCCAACTCGCAATTTTTTTTGGGTTTCTGGGAGGGAAGTGCGATCGCTATTTTGACTATTAGAAGATTGGGCAGAAGCAGGAGCGCTAAGAAAAAAGACGACTGGAAATGCAACAGCAGTCAAAGTCAGCAGTATACCTGAAATTTTATCTGAGATTTTCTTCGAGGCAAACATGGCTCTTTCGTTTGTCTTATCTCAGGTTATTTTATATCTCTTGTACTTAAGTAGGAAATAAACCTCAGATAACTAGATCGCAAACTTTCGGAAGCTGACGTAAGCATAAGGGTTTCAGCCATCGTGAATTAGGCAAGGGTTCTAAAAAACTTTGCGATCTACTGAAGATACATTGCATACTCGCAGTATGAGATGAGCGAGCAAACGTAGTTTTTCTAATGTCGGTAATTTTTCCTGTCATTCCGAATAAATACTTAGTAATCACGGGAGAAACCGATACAGATTCATTTATAATTAAAAAAACAAGCTAAAACAATCGTTATTTAGTACGACTGGCTCTTTACCAGAGTGTACGCGATCGCATAGCTATAGAAAATGTGCTAAAAGGTGCAGCAACTAATACAGGAATTTTTAGTAAGCACTTACAAGAAGAAAGCTGGCATTTAAAAAAAAATCCAGAGTTAGCTGAAGCTTTTCACAAAGTTATTCATGCCAATTCAGCTATTAAACTAGATAACGAGATAGCATTTAAGTTAAAAAATTTGGGATTAGTCTATTTAGAGGGCAATGAAGTTAAGGTGAGTTGTGGGTTATATCAAAAGTATTTTTGTGATTATTTCTCGTAACCCAATACGATAAGCGAAAATTAGAAACCCGGTATCTTTGAGATACCGGGTTTCTCTTTTCTCACGAATGATGCTCCGTTACCACCATGTCTAACAACTGTGCTTCACTCAGCTGAAGAATTCCTAACTCTTGCGCTTTTGTTAACTTAGAACCTGCATCTTCCCCAACAACTAAATAATCTGTTTTTTTGCTCACGGAATCTGTCACTTTACCACCAGCTTTCTGGATTAACGCCTTGGCTTCGTCCCGTTTCAATGTCGGTAATGTTCCAGTCACCACAAACGTTTTCCCAGCCAATTTTTGTGGAGTATTGCTAAGGGGTGTGGTTTCAGGTGCTCCCGCCAACTGTAACCCCGCAGCTTTCAAACGAGCAATCAAAGTTTGATTTGCATCAATGCGGAACCACTGACACACAGATTGAGCAATTTCCGCACCAATACCGTAAACTGTTTCAATATCTGCTTGTGTTGCGATCGCCAACTGTTCTACGTTAGGAAACTTCTCGCTCAAGACTTGAGCCGTTACGCTCCCAACGTGACGAATTCCCAAACCATACAGCACCCGCGACCAAGGCTGGTTTTTGGATTCGGCTATAGCTTCCACCAACTTTTGTGCTGACTTTTTCCCCATGCGCTCCAAAGCACATAAATCTTCTTCTGTCAAGTCGTACAAATCAGCAACAGAATGCACCACCTCCTTATCTACCAGTTGATGCACCAGTTTTTCGCCCATACCTCGAATATCCAAAGCATCGCGACTCACCCAATGCTCAATCGACCCTTTCAAGATAGCCGGACAGGAAGCATTCACGCAGCGAGTCACCGCCTCATCCATCTCCCGAACCACTGATTGACCGCAAACTGGACAATGGGTAGGCATTTTAAAGGGTTTAGTATCAGTAGGACGGAGTTCTCCCAGAACACGTACCACTTCTGGAATAATTTCCCCAGCTTTACGAACAATCACTGTATCCCCGATGCGGATATCTAATTGAGCAACGCGATCGGCATTATGTAGGGTAGCGCGGGAAACAGTCGTCCCCGCCAACTGCACTGGACGCATTTCTGCAAGAGGAGTCAGAGCCCCCGTCCTTCCTACATTGACAGCAATATTTTCTACAACAGTAGGTGCTTCTTCTGCAGCATACTTCAACGCCACCGCCCAACGGGGAAACTTCTGCGTAAACCCCAGTTGTTCTGTGAGCTTAAAAGAATTAAGCTTCACCACCACCCCATCAGTCATATAAGGCAATTTTAGCCGCGACCTATCCCAATTTTGGTAATAGTCTGCAACCTCGTCCAAAGATGAACACAGTTGCTTGTTAGGGTTGACCCGAAATCCCATTCTTTGCAACAATTCCAGCGCTTGCCACTGCGTATGAGCAATACTAGCATCATCTCTACCAGCAATGTGCAAGGTGTACGCAAAGAAATCAAGCCGCCGTTGTGCTACAATCCGGGAGTCAAGCTGTCTGAGTGTACCAGATGCAGCGTTGCGAGGATTGGCAAACACAGCTTCACCAGCTTTTTGTCTTTCATCATTAATTTGTTGAAACACTTCTAGAGGTAAAAACGCCTCCCCCCGCACTTCTACCCTCTCAACGTCTTCCAACCCTTCTAAATCTAGCCTTAAGGGAATCGTGCGAATCGTCCGCACATTTTGAGTGATATCCTCCCCCGTAACTCCATCACCCCGAGTCGCACCCCTGACTAAAACACCATTTTCATAAGTTAACGCCAAAGCAGAACCATCAATTTTCAATTCACAAACGTACTCCACCTCACCTGCTTTGGGAGCTTGTCGTCGCCAGCGTTGATCCCAAGCGTTTAATTCATCAATGTTAAATGCATTTTCCAGACTGTACAGCGGAATATTATGGCGTACCGAGGTAAAGTGAGTTGCTGGTTTCTCCCCTACCCGTCGCGTGGGGCTATCAGGAGACACGAATTCTGGATGCTGATTTTCCAACTCCTGCAATTCTCGATAGAGTTGGTCGTAGACAGCATCCTCCATAATAGGTGCATCAAGGACGTAGTAGGCGTAACTAGCTTTTTGTACAAGCTGTCGCAGTTCTTGAACGCGCTGTTTGACTTCCGAGTTAATTGCTTCCATATTCCCATAAGCGTTAAAATGAGTTGACAGTTGACAGCAAATACGCTATGCAAACCGTTAACAAAGCAGCTGTGTCACTGCTGTTATCAGTCATAGCTTATTCAAACTTAAAAGATATAATGAAAGGCTTGTAGTTGCGCTTTAGCGCCCAAACGCACAACTGCTGTCTCCTGTCACAGCTAGGTTATAGATACGTCATCTGATGAGTAACAATAACGATTACGCCCCCATATCTTTCAGTTTCTCTAGTTACTAACTGCTGGACAACAGTAGCATTGTATGAAACACGTAATACACCTAATATCTCTCCCTTAGCATTGCGAACTGGACTGCTAAAAAAGAGAGTCACAAGGTCAGGAATTGTTGGCGATCGCTTCATCCCAGAAACAAAGGATAACCCAGTTTGCAGTGATTTTTTAAAATAATTTTCAACTGATTCATCTTTACCAATATTCAATGTATGTGTATCCAATACATTTTTCCCGTTTAAGTCCAGCAAAGCATAGGAGAGAACATTGAGCATATCTTTGCGACTGAGACGAATTAATGTTTCTGTCGCCAATTGCATTTCGGGGCTGTTATCTCGCTGTTTTGGAGTTAGACTGAGGTAGCGTGCCAACCCTGGTAGAATCGCTTCTACGCGTCACGAAAACTTCGCTAAAACTGCCTAGATTGGCACCTAGTGCAGGCTGGCAAAAATAACTGACCAGCTGACAAGCTAGAGTAGCGCTG
>JAWQFQ010000352.1:0-6952 GCA_035967975.1 Scytonema sp. PMC 1070.18 | reverse complement strand
TCATCCTCGTTACGTGTTTCTCCAAGTGAGGCTTGAGTGACTAAACCTCTTTGTAAGTAAGTCGGCGGGAAAAAACCAAACTATGTAAAGATAAGTAAATACGGAAAATGCATGTACCGAGGTAATTTAAGATATGGGCGCTCGTTTAAGGGTGTTTCTGACTCGTGAGCAAGACCGAACCCTATTAAACCTTAGAACTGCGGACACACCACAGAAAGTAAAAGACCGAGCAGAGGTAATCAGGTTAAACGCACATGGTTGGTACGCCCTTGAAAATAGCGGCTCACTTTAAATGGAGTCCACAAACAGTGAGGGATGTTTTACACAAATGGCAAAAACTTGGTTTAGAAGGGCTTTGGGATAAACCGGGTCGAGGGGGCAAAACGAAATACACTGAAGAGGACATAGTATTTTTGGAAGAATGCCTCAAAAAAGAACCACGCACATACAATAGTCTTCAACTAGCGCAAAAACTTGATTGCGATCGCCACATTAAACTGAGTCCCGATAGATTAAGACGGGTACTCAAAAAAAGGGGGTGATTTGGAAACGAACTAGAAAGAGTCATAAAGGAAAACAAGACCCTGTAATACGGGAAAAAAAGCAAGCAGACTTAGATATGCTGGAATTAGCTGCTGCTGCCGGAGAAATAGACCTAAAGTATTTAGACGAATCAGGTTTTTGTGCATGGAGCGAGCCTGGTTACACCTATTACCAGCGAGGTGAACAAAAACGTCTGGAACAAACCCAGCGTCGCGGTCGAAGATTGAGTATTATCGGATTTTTTCAACCTTTAATCAGCTTTATTTACGGTCTGGTTATCGGAGGTGTTGACAGAAAATCTTATATCCACATGATGGAGCAAGAAGCAGCTGATGCCCAAAAGATGGGGCGCATCAGAGTAATAGTGCAGGACAACGGTCCAATACATCGATGTAAACAAGTACAACAGTTATGGTCAAAATGGGAACAGATGGGTTTGTACATCTTCTTTTTGCCCAAATATTGCTCTGAAATGAACCCGATTGAATTAGAATGGCAACACCTTAAAAAGGATGAACTGGCAGGAAAAATGTTTGAAGACGAGTTAGAACTTGCCTATGCCGTAATTGATGGTGTTCAAGCCAGAGGGGAAAAAGTAAACCATAGTACACAACGTGTTAAATTTAACTCCAATAGCTCTGGTTAACTTTTCGTTACATACTTATAAATTTTCCCGCCGACTTACTTAACTTTTTCAGTGTAGCCTTTTCGTTTAGTAATATCTGTACCTCATATTGATAATTCTCTTTAAGAATTTTGGCTAGTTTTTCAGCGTCAGCAACAGGCGTTTCTAACTCTGGAATACCATTTGAGTAGTTATTAATACCAATAATTACTGCAAGGTTACGATGAAAATCGTATTTGGACATAGAGAAAATCTTTTAAGATGTTTGCAATTGCATGAGATTAAGCGATCTCTCATCATTATCACTATATATCAAGGTGATTCAGATGCACTTAGTTCCTCAATTTTCTTAAGTGTATTTTCGGAATACTTTGGTTTGTTTTGCTCTTGATAAAGCTTTGCTGCTTGCCGATAATTCTCAATAGCTTCTTGCTTTTTCCCTTCTATTAAAGTTTGGGTAAACGCCTTAGCATAGTAAGCATCGGCATTGTTGGGAGCAATCCGGATAGCATCATCGTAATCTTTGATCGCCGTTTCATGTTCGCCCAAACCAGAGTAGGCAATTCCTCGGTTAATGTAAGCCTCGGTATTGTTAGAATCTATATTGAGTGCCTTTTGATAATCTTCAATGGCTTGTTGATATTCGGGTTTTGGCAAAGAAGAGTAGGCGATTCCTCGGTTAATGTAAGCAGCAGCGTTGTTAGGATCTATATTGAGTGCCTTTTCATAATCTTTGATTGCCAGAGCATATTTTTTCTGCCTGTAATAAATTACTCCCTTGTTAACATAGGCGTTGGCTTTTTTTTACATTAGTGGAAATTTTAGCAAGAATGTTGGGAAAATTCTGAAGATATTTGCTGTCAGCCTCCTCGCTTCCCCTAGTATAGTAGTTTTCAGCGATCGCCTGTCGGGATGGGAGAAAGCTCTCTACAGGAGGGGGAGGTGTAGTAGGAGAAGAGAGCGTTTCTGTTTTATCCCAGACATATTTTTGACAGGTTTCCCTAGCACCCCTAGCTTCATCAGTTTTAGCTTCCACAAGAACAGGATGGTAACGCAATCTATCACAAGCTACTTCAAGTCCTCCTTGCCAGTTACCTGGGTATACTATCATCCTATCAGAAGTCTCGGTGAAGGGATTGCCAATGGGGTTCCCCTCCAAATCCCACAACCGTACAGATATTAAGGATAAACAATAATCTCCTTGGTCAAGGCAATTAGTCTTACTAACAACGTACTGACTATCTGGGCTGAAGGCTACTGAAGTGATAAAGTCGGAATGTCCTCTAAAAGGCTCACCAATCTGTTTTCCTTTTAAATCCCACAACTGCAATGTGTACAAGCTTCCTAAACTGTTGTTATCAACAGAATTATTTATGCCAGTAATTATTTTTTTCCCATCTGGACTCAAGGCGATTGAAGTGAAATCAAAAGGTTTCGTAAATAATTTTTCACGCTTTTTTTCTAGTAAATTCCATAACTCCACTGTAGAAGAAGTGACTTCTCCACTATTATTGTTAATCTGCTTAGTGACAGTGACAATAATCTTTTTATCCTGACTCAACGAGATTATATCACGATCATCCTTTTTAAATTCCTTGCCAAAACTTTTACCAAGTTGCTCCCATAACTGCACCGTTCCATTATTACTGCCAGTGCCACTGACAATATACTTACCATCTGGGCTGAAGGCTACTGCAAAAGAGCTTTCATCATTAGTCTGGTTAGATTCACTAATCGAAGTACCTTTCCATTTTAAATCCCATATTCGCATCGTCCCGTCTTTGCTGCCACTAACAACATACCTACCATCTGGACTAAAGGCAACTGAATCAACCTGATCTGAATGTTGAAATTTGGCATTAATGCCTAGAAATCTGACAGTGTCGTCTAGACTTCCACTAACAATCTTTTTATTGTTTGGGCTGAAGACAACTGAAGTAATCATACTGTCGTGAACATTATCTTCACTAAGCTTGTTTCCCTTTATATCCCATACCCACAACATTCCATTCCCCCCGCCACCAGACCGGTAAATCCCTTGACCACCAACAATCCATTTATCGTCAGGGCTAAAGGCAACACTGAGGAAAGATTCATCGTCCTCAGCCTTTTGATAAAGCTCTTTCATCGAGTTTCTCTTTAAATCCCACAATCGTACTGTTTCATTACTGCTACTAACCATGTACTGACCATTGCTACTTAAAGCTATTGATATAATTTCAGATTCATGTACTTTAAAGGGTTGACCAATCCGATTGCCATTTAAGTTCCACCACTGTATCGTTCCGTCTTGATTACCACTGACAATGTACTGACCATTTTGGCTAAGGGCAATTACGCTACTGTTCGGAATCTCAAATGGTGTGAAGCGACTATGTGGGTTTCCTTTCAAATCCCATAACCTTACTATTTTATCCTCACCATAACTTACAATATATTGACTATCTGGGATAAATTTAACAAACTTAACTCCATCCCTATGTGGTTCTTTGGTTTCACCGATAAGGTTGCCTTGTTTATCCCACAATCGCACTATTCCGTCTTTACTGCCACTGGCAATGTATTGACCATCTGGGCTGAAAGTTACTGATTGAACCCCATTCTTATGTACAACCCGATTTGTTTCCCTGGCTACTTCTACTACACTTAATAGACTCGACTGAACTGGGTTCAAAATTTTTTGGAAGGGCAGTTTTGAAAGAGAAATATTTTGACCAGTCGCTTGAATTGCCAACACTAGGGCATTGACAGGATCAGTGGACAGTAAAACCTCCGCTCTAGCTGCTTTTGCACGTAGTTCAGTTTGCTGGAGTTGCAGCCAAATTGCTGCACTAAAAATAACTGAACCCGAGGTTACTAAGCCAGCAATGCTCCATCGCACAATAGTATTACTACGTTTTTTCCTGATACTCCGTCTTACAAACTCAGCTTCTAGTTGATTTAACCAGTTGTCTTTTTTAGAATTTTTTCCCCCAGATTTTTTAGAGTTGAGTATTTCTTTTAATACGTCAAGATAGGGTTCAGCATTCCAAAGAAACCGTGCTTCTTTCTTATCTTTCCACAAGAGGGCGGCTGGTGTCAGTCGCCGTTGTAAACTTAAGTCTTCCTGTTCCTGTTTTACCCACTCCAGTAACTTATCCCACCCCAACACCAAAGCATCATGGGCTGGTTCCACATAAGGTTTACCTTGGGAATTAGAACCTTCAACAATTAAACGAGCATCAGAAAAGTGTTTAATAACTGTTTGCACTCGCGTATTTTCTTTTTCATCTGCATACACCAGTTCAGATTTAGGAACCTGTCTCCTTGCTAACTCCCCACCTTGCAATGTCTGCACCAAAGCTTTCAAAGGGGTTTCCCCTGGTCGCATGGGGTCTAGAATTTGAAACTGATGTTTTGGGGAATGACGCAGACGAGGTAACAAACCGGCTTTCATTAAGCTGGATTTACCTGTTCCTGAAGCACCAACCACTAATGTCAACGGCTGGTTATTGGCTACAATTTTCTGAAACAGCTTTTCAATGTGTTCTTCTCTACCAAAGAACAATTTACTGTCTTTCTCATCATAGGATTGCAATCCTTTATACGGATTATTTTCTACGTTTAGTGGTGGTGCATCTTCCAACTTATCTCGGTCAAACTCAGGCGACAGAAAGATAAATTCCCCTTTATCATGTTTCCTGAGTGGACACAAACTAGGGGTTTGGCGCTGGTAGTGCTTTTCAGTGAGGATTTCAACGCGATCGCGCAAATATGAGTAAAGCTCAGTTGCGGTGATGATACCATCTTGATTCAAGTCTGCACCTTTTCCAAGCAAAGCATCAAACAGAGCTTTGGCAAAGGGAGAATGAACTTCGTTTCCATCTGTTACTATCCCGCGTGAACCCAAAAAATCTATAGCTTTTTGGTCATCAGCTGCACTCGTAATCACTTGCCAAGCGCGATCGCTGATAAAACGGTCGTAACGTTCTTTATATACTTTGACTTTGGGTACAACTTCCCGCTTCAGGCTTGCCCAACGGAAAGCTCCTGCAAAGCAGCAATCGAGAATTGCTAACATATGCCGACAGGGAAGTGCGTTTAAAGCATCATGCAAATCCTGCATAGGTAAGTAGGTACTGCTATCCCCTGATATGGCATCTTGAGGAATGAGGTAACCCACAGGCCCCTCTTGATTTTCCAAAGCATCTAAAGCGATGCCATGTCCTGCAAAGTAGAAGAGGAGGCGATCATCTTTGGTGAGTGTAACTTTTTCGTTCTCAAGAGATATTTGTCCTTGTTTAAAGTCTGCAATTAGTTGGTTTAGCTGACTGAGGCTAGCACGTTGATTCAAAAATAACTGGACTTCATACCTATTTTGTGCCTGATATTGCGGTTTTAGATTCTCATGTTGCTTTTGAATAATTTGAGCTAACTTTAGAGCATCTGGGACTGCGGTTGTTAACTCTCTAATACTATTTTGATAATTATTGATACCGATAATAACAGCGAAATTACGGTTAAACTCATTATGTCTGGACATTAGCTTAATGTAGTCTCCATACAAATAAGTGCTGAAAAGTTAATAAATGTAAGAAAAGCTTACTTATGCATCAATTAAGATGTCACATAGATTAAAGCTGATTGAGGAACTTTATGACCTCCTGATATTCCTTGGAAGATGTTTGCCCAAGCTGCTGACAAAGAGCAGCAGCTTTTTGAAAATCTTGTGTAGCTTGCGGTAGATTGTTTAGCTTGGCGTAGCACTTTCCCCGAAGATAGTAAACGCTAGCATGAGTAGAATTAAACCGAATCGCCACATTCAAAATGGGGAGTACTGCTGAAAAAATCTTTTCTTCCGATGCTAGAAAATTTTCCAAATTTTCTTCGTCCTTCATCCTTTGCATTGCCTGCTCGTATAACTTTTGTACACCAATGCTTGGATTCCAGATATAATTTTTACAAATTTCACAAGCTTGTGAAGCAACTTCTGTTTCAGGATTTTTGAAAAGGGGGTGATGGCGTAGTCTATCACAGGCTATTTGCAACCACAATACCCAATCAACTTGCCACAATCGAACTGTTCCATCAAAACTGCCACTCACAATTTTCTCTCCATCGGGACTAAAAGCCACGCAAGTCACACTATCACAATGACCTGTAAAGGGATTACCGATAGAATTGCCTTGTTGATCCCAAAGTCGCACGGTGCTATCTGCTCCTCCACTAACAATCAGTGTTCCATCAGGACTAAAAGCTACGGAAGTCACACTATCACAATGACCTGTGAAAGGATTACCGATAGGATGACCTTCTGTATCCCAAATTCTAAGGATTCCCTCGAAACCACGCCCACTAAGAGGGTCATTATTAATACCACAGACAATTTGCTTACCATCAGGACTAAAGGCTACACAATCAACCCAAACATCAGAAAAAGCTATAGGAGCGATGACGTGATTGCCTTTTAAGTCCCAAATTCGCAGACTTCCATCTGAACTCCCACTTACAATCAGCTTACCATCGGAACTAAAAGCTACAGAAGTTACACGAGATTGGTGTCCGGTAAAGGGATTGCCCCTCAGGTTGCCTTTAGTATCCCATAGTATCAACGTACAATCCTCACCGCCACTCACGATGTACTCTCCACTAGGACTAAAAGCTACAGCATTAATATTAGACTGATGCCCGGTGAAGGGATTGCCAATCGGGTTGCCTTGATTATCCCATAGTCGTAGAGTTGCATCGTTACTAGCACTGATAATATACTCTCCACAGGGACTAAAAGTTACGGCATTAACATTA
>JAWQFQ010000351.1:0-7044 GCA_035967975.1 Scytonema sp. PMC 1070.18 | reverse complement strand
GGGGATGTGAAATGTGCATGCTACTGACGAGAAGACTTTTAAAACATCCTCTAAAAGCTGCGAAATTTATTTCTTGACTCAAAAGCTACGCAGTATTGACTCCCTTCGGTGGTCTCAGATTACCATTATTTCTCTAACTCTTACCTCTGTGTTCTCTGCGTCTGGAGCGGTTTTTACATAGGTAATCTTAAACGCAGAAAGGGAGTATCATATCAAAAAGCTCAATACACAACAACATGACCTCTTGGAAAATTTTTAAAGGAACTCCTGACCAACCCCACAACGGAATTGAACGTCTTCCGGCTCCACCGAATTGGCGGAATTTCGCTCAGAAAAAACGAGGTATCACCTATCAGATAAGGGGTGAAGAAATTGAACTGGTGAATGCAGCTTTGTATCTGCGTCGTCCTTTGTTGGTGACCGGGAAACCGGGGACGGGTAAAACATCTTTAGCTTATGCAGTTTCTGAAGAATTACAACTGGGAGAGGTGTTGCGTTGGAATATTACGACTCGCTCTACTTTACAAGAAGGGCTTTACGATTATGATGCAATTGGTAGGTTACAGGAGGCTTCTGAAAAGGAGAAAGATAATTTAACTAAAATTGGTAAGTATATTCAATTAGGTCCTTTGGGAACAGCTTTGCTTCCTTCAGCAAAACCTAGAGTGTTACTCATTGATGAAATAGACAAAAGTGATATTGATTTACCTAATGATTTATTGAATATTTTTGAGGAGGGAGAATTTGAAATTCGAGAATTAACAAGGATAGCTGATGCGGAGAACGCCGAGGAGGAGTCGGAGAGGATAGCTGATGCTGAGAACGCCGAGGAGGAGTCGGAGAAGTTTTCAAACATGACTGTCCGAACTTATGATAATCAGAAGACAACTATTATTAACGGACAGGTACAGTGTCAAGCGTTTCCATTTGTCGTTCTTACCAGTAATGGGGAAAGAGAGTTTCCTCCTGCTTTTTTGCGGCGTTGCTTACGGTTAGATTTACCCGAACCAACTCCGGAAGCATTAGCAGCAATTGTGAAAGCGCATCTAGGAGATAGTATTATTGAAAAGGCAAAGCCAATTATTGAACGGTTTTTAAAGCGAAGGGAAGAAGGAGATTTAGCAACAGACCAGTTACTGAATGCTATTTATCTGCTAACCCGCTCAACTGATAAACTGGATAATGCTATCCACCCCCCGGTTGGGAAAGAGAAGGAAAGGTTGATTGAACAGTTGTTGCGATATCTGAGCAGCAGAGAGGGATTATGATTGAGCAGGCGATCGCACTCCTAAAAAACGCAGGATTTGACCTCACTGCTCGTGAAATAGCAGAAATGATTTGGTTGGCGGTTCATTTGGATGAGTCCGAGCAACCAACTGTACCAGAACAAAAGTCATCAAACACTGACCAAATTATAACTCCATTACCAGAACCTCAAGACACGACTTCCATTTCTCCTCAACCACCAGAACCCAGTGTCCCAGTCTATCTCTCCTCCCCTAGTTCACCCGGAAGTACGACTACTAAAACGCAAGATGGTGTTCCTATCAAAGTTCCTGCGGCGATCGCATTGAGAAATTCCTTGGCTTTGGGGCGATCGCTACGTCCTTTAATGCGGAAAGTCCCATCTCCAATCAGAAAGATACTTGATGAAGAAGCAACCGTTCGTCGCATCGCAGAAGAAAAAATTTGGACCCCAGTCGTCAAACCTGCGCGAGAAAGATGGTTAGACCTAGCCTTAGTAGTCGAACAAACCAGTTCAACTGCGATTTGGAAACAAACCATTACCGAACTCCAACAACTTTTAAAACATCACGGTGCGTTTCGGGATGTCAGAACTTGGGGATTGAGGATAACAGAAGAGAGGATAGTAGACAACCACCAAGAAAAGATAAAGATAAACACACAGCTACTTGCTCAAAACAGCACAGGAAATTTTGATTCGAGTCCCCATCATCCCAAAGAACTGATTGACCCCAAAAATCGGCGTCTGGTTTTATTAGTCAGTGATTGTATATCTCCCGCTTGGCGCAAGAAGTTCATTTATCCAGTCTTGAAATTGTGGGGACAAAATGGATTACTAACCATTCTCCAGTTACTTCCCGAACGACTCTGGGAGAGAACAGCCTTAGCATCAGAAATTTCCGTTCAACTTCGTTCCTTAACCCCCGGCGTTTTCAACTCCCAACTTATCGTAGAAACTTGGGACGAAGATGAGACACAACAGAACAAAGACAAACACGAAAAAAAATTAGAAACCCGGTTTCTTCAAGAAACCGGGTTTCTGGAGCCTCAACTAGAAACCGAGTTTCTAAAGCCTCAACGACAGTATTCCAAAAACTCCATCCCCGTTCCCATCATCACCCTAGAACCCGACCCCCTTCTGAATTGGTCACGAGTAACAGCGGGTATGGGGAGTCTAGGAACAGCCGGATTTCAATTTTTTCCCCCCGATGCTTCAAAACACAACAAAACTCAACAACCAACAGAAGAACCTCAACTCAACCCATCAGCCCTAGTCAGTCGATTCCGCGCTACAGCTTCTCCCCTTGCTCGTCGATTAGCCGGATTAATGGCAGCTGCACCTGTTAGTTTACCCGTAGTCCATCTCATCCAGCAAACTCTGCTCCCAGAATCAGCACAGATTCATGTCGCTGAAGTTTTTATGAGTGGACTGCTCAAACACAGTCGGGACGCTGACTATATAGAGTATGAGTTTATTGAAGGTATTCGGGAATTACTGCTTGGTTTCATACCTCCGAGTAAAGCCAATTCAGTCCTTGAGAAAGTTTCTGAATTCGTTGCGAAGAGACTAGGTTTACAAGTCAATGATTTTGAAGCCCTTTTGCATAAACCTCTATCCCAAACCGACGAAAACCTAGCCACAAAAATTCGCCCCTTTGCAGAACTCAAGGCTCAAGTCCTGCGACAGTTGGGTGGAAAATATGCAGAACTAGCAGAAGAATTAGAGAAAAATTTACAACCAAAAGGTGGAAAACCTTCTCCCCAAGTCTTGTCAACTTTCTCATTTGAAACCGTCACCGTCAACCCTCGCGGCGAAATTAGCAAAAAAGAAACCAAACAAGCCCAATATTTCAGCCAAGACTTAGGTAACGGTAGCATCCTAGAAATGGTTTATATCCCTGGCGGTACTTTTACAATGGGCGCACCAGAAGATGAGGAAGGTAGCAGTGATGATGAACGCCCCCAACACCGAGTCACCGTCCAACCCTTCTTCATGGGGAAATATCCAGTCACCCAAGCACAATGGCGAGCCGTAGCTGCATTACCCAAAGTTGAACGCGACCTAAAAGCAAACCCATCTCGTTTTAAAGGCGATCGCCTTCCGGTAGAAAGTGTTTCTTGGTATGATGCAGTGGAATTTTGTGCTAGACTATCTAAATATAGCGAGCGAGAATATAGATTACCGAGCGAAGCCGAGTGGGAGTACGCCTGTCGTGCTGGTACGACGACTCCATTTAATTTTGGGGAAACGATTACCACAGATTTGGCAAATTATCAAGGAACAGATAATAAAGAATATAATTGGAAAGGTTCCTACGGAAAAGGACCCTTAGGTGTTTATCGCAAGAAGACGACAGAAGTGGGGATTTTTCCAGCCAACGCCTTCGGTCTACACGATATGCACGGGAACGCTTGGGAATGGTGTGCTGATTCTTGGCATGATAACTATCGAGGAGCACCTAATAACGGTAGTGCTTGGAATCAAGGTACTGAAAACGATAATGATAATCGTAAACTCCTGCGCGGTGGTTCGTGGCTCAACTACCCCGACAACTGCCGTTCTGCCAACCGCCGCAGGAACACCCCCGACAACGACGACTGCAACTTCGGTTTTCGGGTGGTTTGTGGTGGTGTCGCGCCGAGGACATAGTACCCTTTACACTATTGCCCTTTTCTCTTTTTTCTTCTTTTTTCCCTTTGAGCGAGCGAAGCAAGGCGGAGCGAGATCAAATTTTTTTCACTTTTTTAGTATATCAAAATTTAGCCCCAGTAGTAGACTTTTTTATTAAGAAATTTGAACTAACGACACTCCCTTGCAGGATATCGCCATTATAGTTGATTGGGGAAAAATGCGACACCCTCCACCAAACCCGGTATCTTAGAGATACCGGGTTTCTCGCCACTGATGCTTTGTATTACGATATATTGCACTTGTAACATCATACTCATCTCAATATAATGACAATCCCCTACACACAACCAAAAATCTCAACCCATTTTAATGGGTTTAAGCTTTAAGCCTGAACTTTAGTTCAAGGATTTCCTGTTGCCGTAACAATTATATAAAAATAATAATGAAAAGATACGGAAACCTCTATCCACAAATTATTGAATTTTCAAATCTTCTAGAAGCATCTCAAAAAGCTCAGAAAAGAAAGTGCTTTCAAAAAAGTGTTTTAGCTTTTAATGATAACCGAGAAATAGAACTAACCAACCTCACACAAGAGCTAGCGACCAAAACTTATCAACCAGGAGCATATAAAACCTTTTATATCAAAGAACCGAAAAGCCGGATGATTTCTGCTGCACCTTACCGAGATAGAGTAGTGCATCATGCTCTATGTAACATCATTGTCCCAATTATAGAACCCAAATTCATTGCAGGCGAATAACCGCTCGTAGAGGCGAGAAACCCGGTATCTTTGAGATACCGGGTTTCTGAGGTCTGATATGATAACTGATAACTAATGAAGGAGCGATGGATGAGCCAGCAGGAATGGTTGATTGATGAGGCTGTTATTCCAGATGCGATCGCCTTTGAGGACATAGAGCGGGAAGTAAACCCCGATGAGGGAACTCGCGGTGTAGAATCTGCTACTCAGCCACAAGCTATAAATTTAGCTGTGCGTTTGCAAGATATTATGATTTGGGATACCAAACAGTGGTTTGGGGATGCAGAAATGCGATTAGATGCTTTGGTGGTTCACGGTTACACTAAAGAAGGTGAAACCGCAAATGTTTATATGCCCCAGACATTTCGTTTTCCTGGTGTTAAAAATCGCGATCGCCTACCCACCGGAGAAAACGGGTTACTTATATTTTATGGGAAAGCTTTGTATTTTCTAGATTTATTTATTACAGTGTCTCGCGATCGCAAAGATTCCGAGGATTTAGGAACATTACTTTTTCAGCAGATGCGATCGCACGAGATGCAAGGTGTAGTTAGTTCTATCCTTGGGCTCGCTAATGTAGCTGTACCACAAGTTTCTACAGTGACGACAGCCTTATCAGCAGCATCAGTATTAGGTGATTTTGCTTATCGAGTTCTTCGTCAAGCGACTGGCGATACAATAGGACTTTACCGTACTTCCTGGCTACAGCACAAAGATAAATTTGGTATTGGGCGTCATCCTCAAAAAGATTCTCATAAAGTTAAAGACCTTTCCTTTTGGTATGAAATCATACAAGAAGAAGACTCCTATTAACAGATATCTTACGAAGCGCTCAAGCACTGTGGTGAAAAACTTTAAACAACCTATCTTGAGCGTCTTTCTAAGGTTTGTAGTTGCGCTTTAGCGCTACAGACACAAGTAGTTGACTAAATGTATGGTTACTAAAAATACATAAGAATCAAAAACTATGCCGCTCAATAAAACAAAGTATAAACACATAGAAATTAATGAGCAAAACGTGCCAGTTATTGCAGGAACAACCATGAAAGTTGTTGAATTAGTCACTGGTCAGATAGCTTACGGTTGGAGTCCAGAAGAGCTGCACTTTCAGCATCCCTATTTAAGCATGAGCCAAATACATTCTGCACTAGCATACTATTGGGATCATAAAGAGGAATTGGATGCTGATATCCAACGGCGAGAAGAATATGCTGAAAAAATGCGCCAAGAAGCTGGAGAATCCCCACTATCAGCAAAGTTGCGTGCTATGGATTTAATTAAAAGACAGTGGAAATAATCGTTCTGGCGATCGCACTCAGTGAGAATGAGCTGATTGGGGAAAGTTGCGAAACCCCCACCAAACCCGGTATCTTAGAGATACTCGGTTTCATGCCTAAGGGGAGATTAACCCATTTTAATGGGTTTAAGCTTTAAGCCTGAACTTTAGTTCAAGGCAACATAATTTCTAAACATATCGAAATCAAGGCTTGTGGTTGGGATGCATGCAAAGACAGCGCAACTACCATAATGTACTTGGTGTGGGAAGATGTCATATCCCCACACCCTACACCCTTTTCTATCTACAGCCTAGAGATTCACGAGTCGAAACACCAGTTTTAGAATTCACCCCACTTGCTTTAGCACAAAGTTTTTTCACTTGCAATCGGTCTAGAACAGCGTTGCTGAAATCAGCACCAGTCACATCAACATCATCGAAAGAAGAACGCAACATCATTGCATTTGTAAAAATTCCATCACTTAAATCGGCTCCTTTGAAGCTGGAGAGATAAGCTATACCATCTGTGAAATCGACACCATGCAGATTGGCTCCTTGCAATAATGTACCATTAAAGACACCACCACGCATATCGGCATTACTAAAGTTGGTATTTTCCAGATTCAAGTTCGTGTACTCTTCAGCAATTAAGCTTTGACCGGAGAAATCTTGACCGGCGAGTTCATTACCTGCAGAACGGCTGATACTGGAAGAACTCGCTGCATATGCGGATAAGGGACTCAAAAACAAAACCGTAGCTAAAACAAACCCAGCTAGTGCTTGCCAATATCTCATAATCTCTTCTTAATAAATCTCAACACTTCTACTAAAATATTAAATGAAAATGGACGCGGAAAGTATGGCTTCCAAAGAGAAACCAGGTTTGGAGCGCCCCTCGCGACTCTTCATTGAACCATATTAGATGAGAATAAGCGTCGTTTGTCCGCCCGGAATTAAAATTCAGGCGCTCAAGCTCAAATCCATTAAAATAAACATAAATTATGACAAATTAGGGCTGATACCTAAAAAGTGCTATAAGACTTGAGAGGATGTTTTAAAAGTCTTCTCGTCAGTACCATGCACATTTCACATCCCCCTAAATCCCCCTTAAAAAGGGGGACCGTTAGAGAT
>JAWQFQ010000350.1:0-7189 GCA_035967975.1 Scytonema sp. PMC 1070.18 | reverse complement strand
CTGTTCCCGATTCCGTACTTGTTATTTTAGCATAACAAGTACGGAAGAGCCATAGTTAATAAATTATATTTTGACTTACCCGAAATAATATCATCAGTAATAATTACAATTTATGCTTTGGTTTTACAGAAGATTACCTATACGCTGCTAGTACTTATTATAAATATACCTGTTCTTATTTTTATTCTTACATTGAGCTTTTTTGGTAGATTGCAGTGGACTTGGATTTTGTCTTTACTTACTTTTAATTTTATACCAATATTATTTATACCAATTTATTGGCTGCTTGCTAATACGGAAAACATTTTATACACTGGATTGCTTTGTGGAGTATTTTTTGGAAAAATTTTGCAGAATGTTTTAACTCTTCTGAATAAAAAATCAAGTATAGAAACGGAGATAAGCCAAAACAGAAGCATCTATAAATCTATTAAAAATGCTATTTTGATTGGAATAATTAGTGGATTGATTGTTGGAATTATTAGTGGTTTAAATCGTGGTTTAATTTTTGGTCTAATTTTTTGCTTGATTAGTGGTGGGAGCACTTACATACAACACTACACTTTACGATTTGTTCTGTACTACAATGGTTCCACTCCTTTGGACTATGTTCAATTTCTTGAGTATGCTACTATGAGTCGCTTGCTCCAACGAATTAGTGGACGCTACCGCTTTATCCACACACTACTGCAAGAACATTTTGCCGCGATGTCTTTAGAAAAGTAGACTTTAGCGAACTTATTCAAACGATTTACTGAGCGAGGACTTGAATGTGTCGTTCTCAACGCTTGCTATTCAGAGGTTCAAGCTTCGGCGATCGCTCCTGACTTAAACACGTAAATGCGATCGCAGTAAGTAGCGGCAAGATTCAAGTCATGTAAAGCGGCGAGAGTAGTGACACCTAGCCCCTTTACCAGTTCCAAGAGTTCCAACTGATAGCGAATATCAAGGTGATTCGTTGGCTCATCAAGAATCAAAAAGCGTGCTTGTTGGGCAATGGCTCGTGCAATCAACACCCGCTGTTTTTCCCCACCCGAAAGGGAAGCAAAACTAATCTACCTCTTGCTCACCGACAAAATAGACCCCAATACCAAATCCTAACCCTTCGCTTGTTTTTTGTTAAAGATAGGTTATGCTACCAAATGGTTTGACATCATCATCAAGTCTTCAGCCGCTTTAGCTAATGAACCAAAGCTATACAGAAATCTTAAATGATTCTTTAGTCTGTGCAGAATTAAAACAGGCTTGGGAGGATTCCAAGCCTGGGGTAAGTGGCGGGCACGAAGAAGGCGGCTTCATTCTGAAAGATTCTGAAGGAAATTTTAGTGTTGTTCGCTGGGCAACAGGCGACCAGAACAGCATTTTTCTGCCTTCTCATCCAGGGTGTAAGATTGAAGGAACTGCCATTGCCGCGTCATTTCATACTCATCCCAACACTGGAGGCGATTATCTTCAAGAACCAAGTGAAACAGATAAGCGTGCTGTGAGAGATGATCCTGATTTGAAGGAAGCTTCTTACATCGGTGAATTTGTAATCTCTCAGGCAAAAATTTATTGGATTGAACCGAATGGACAAGTCAGTGAGGTCGGGGATACATCGTTAATTTTGGGTTTATAGAGTGGAGATTAACTATGAGTGTAGCGTTGAGTTCAGATGTGCTTCAAGATGATGTTGCTGTCACAGTTGCCCGCGTGATTGCTTCTGCGAATAAACGTGCCCGCGAATTGAATGTTGATGTCATGCAAAGCATTATTAGCCTAACTCAACACTCTCAGGATGGTAGTTGGGTATGGCGAGTGAACTATGGAGCGAAAGATTATACTGGACGGCGGGGTGGAGATTTGATGATTGAGGTTAATCCGGAGGATGCCAGCATCCAGAGAGTCCTTTGGGGTCAATAGGTGAGCACGCCGTACACACGTCTATGATTTTTGGCGGAGCGATCGCTTTTCTTAGCGTCAGGGCGATCGGCGTATAAATGGTGCTGCATCTACTCTCTAGCAATGAGGGTTGGGATGATTTTTAAATTCTAAATAACAACAACAGCGTAGCTGATATGAGACTTTATCACTACGCTGTTTCATTTATAAAATAATTTGTTTGTAGTTGCGCTTTAGCGCATGTAACGCCCAAACTTAGTATAAGTGTTCATCTGAACATAATATAATCTGAAGATGTACTAACAAAGTACTAGCTCAAAGCAATACAGTTATGATAAGCAGCAGGGATTAAGCGTTCCTCTTATTTGTCAACTTGCAATATGGTAAGCGTTCAGGGGGTAGAAGGGAGATCGCCAACTGGGGCAGTATTGGGAGTACGTGGGCAGAGGGATGAGATAAACAAGAAGGCTTTTCTTACAGCATCATGGAATAAGTCTTTTGCAGCCATTGCTCCTCACGTTGCCTTAAACCCTATTATATTGTTGTAAGAACGCAAACCCGCAACGCCCATACGACATCTGGTGCATTATTTCGCTCCTACACTTAAAAATAATTAATTAGTGCTTTTATGAATACCAAAAAATAATTTATTCCAAAAAATAAATAGTTATGAGTAAAGCAGATTGCATCATATTTGTTCAATCCACTGAAAGAGTGAATTCAATTAATAACTTAAGATGAGAAAACCTCTGTCTGAGGAACGATTTGGCTTCAAAGTCAGATGAAGTAGAAATAGAAATGCCAAGTAAATGTGCAAATCGTATTCTATGAAATTAAATTATTTGACGAAACGGTTTTCTTGTGTAGGACGCTTTTTAGCTACAGCTCTGTTTTGTGTGTCAGCGATCGCCTTCGTTTGGCAAGGTGCGTTTTTCTCGAATACCACAGCAATGGCTGCTCCTACTGCATACTTGATAGCTGAGGCAGACTTAGGCTCACAAATTCAAGGAAAAGTCAGTGAAGATACTGGACGAACCAAGAACTTTATCCGAGATACGAAAGAAAGCCTTAAGGAAACTGCAAATAAAAATGCCGATCGAGTTGAGCAAGCAACAGATAACGATGGTAGTTTTGTTGAGCGCAAAGCCAACAGAGATGCAGCTCGAATTGAGAAAAGAGCAGAGGAAGACGCGGCTAGGACTGAGAAAGCACTAGACAACACAAAGAATTTTGTTGAGCGTGCTGTGGATAACATCAAGGATGCTTTTAGCAACTAGACAACAGATAAGGTTGTGAGACTTCAACTACTGTTAACTCAATACAGTTGCTGTTAAACAGTTATTGGTGTTATCGAGAAACCCGGTATCTTGGAGATACCGGGGTTCTAATTTTTGCTCTTTCCGACAAGTATTGAATGCCGATCGAGTTGAGCAAGCAACGGATAATAATGGCAGTTTTGTGGAACGCAAAGCCAACAGATTTGTACAAAAATATTTTAATCCAAAAATCCAGTTCTTTACCCAAGAAACAATTGATACGCCTGGTTATGACTCTCATCCCAATAACGGTAGCCGAGTGTATCTAGAAAAGCTTGCCATTCTTCCATCTCATGGGGAGGAACCTGCATCCCCACAACAATACGCCCGTAATCTGCCCCATTATTTCGGTAATGAAACAGACTAATATTCCAGTCAGGACTCATGGAAGCAACAAACTTCATCAATGCACCAGGGCGTTCGGGAAACTCAAAACGATAGAGTAATTCATTGTGGGCGAGGGGAGAATGTCCTCCAACCATGTGCCGCAAATGCAATTTCGTCAGCTCGTCATCGGTTAAGTCAATGGTTTTGAACCCACACGCTTCAAAAGTTGCAACTATCTTTGTCCTATCGGCGCGGTTTTGAATTTGCACTCCCACAAAGATATGCGCTTCTTTGCGATCAGCAATACGATAGTTAAACTCAGTCAGATTGCGTTTGCCAATACATTCACAAAACTTCCGGAGACTACCTCTTTCTTCAGGAATCGCCACAGCAAAAATGGCTTCCCTGCGTTCACCTAACTCCGCCCGTTCCGCAACAAAACGGAGGCGGTCAAAGTTCATATTAGCACCACACGCAACGGCAATTAATGTTTGTCCCTGGATTTGTTCCCGCTCTACATATGCTTTTGCACCTGCGATCGCCAGCGCTCCTGCTGGTTCCAAAATAGACCGTGTATCCTCAAACACATCTTTAATTGCCGCACAAGTATCATCTGTACCCACCAAAATGATATCATCTACATATTGCTGACACAGGCGGAAAGTTTCTTCCCCCACTTGCCGCACCGCCACCCCATCAGCAAATAAACCCACTTGAGACAAACGCACCCGATGTCCTGCTTTCAACGACTGATACATAGCATCAGCGTCCACTGGTTCCACACCAATAATCTTGATTTCCGGACGCAACCGTTTCACATACGCCGCAATCCCAGAAATTAATCCCCCCCCACCGATAGCAACAAAAATTGCATGGATAGGTTGCTGGTACTGACGCAGAATTTCCATCCCTATCGTTCCCTGTCCAGCAATCACATAGGGATCGTCAAAGGGGTGAATAAAAGTTAACCCTTTTTCCGCCTCCAATTGACGAGCGTAGGCATAAGCATCATCATAGGTATCCCCATGCAACACAACCTCACCCCCACGGGCTTTAACTGCATCTATCTTGACTTGGGGTGTCGTTACAGGCATAACAATAATTGCCCGTGTTCCAAGCTCGCGAGCACCGAGAGCAACCCCTTGAGCATGGTTCCCAGCCGAAGCCGCAATCACACCCTGTGCCAACGCATCCGGTGGTAACTGCGCCATCTTGTTATAAGCACCCCGCAGTTTAAAAGAAAACACCGACTGCATATCCTCCCGCTTCAACAAGAGTTTGTTATTTAGCCTTTCAGATAAATTGGGAGCATACTCTAGCGGGCTTTCTTGAGCAACATCATATACACGAGCAGTCAGTATTTGCACTAAATAGTCACAAAGCATGGGGGTTAAAATTTTGATAGACGCAGGTTGGCTAACTATTCTACCGCTAGTTTTGAGCCAACACCACCAAATTCTATTTGGTGGATTCTGGCAAGAAGTTGGCGTTACCTTGTCGTCCTGACTACTAGAGCCGACTATCTGGATAACGTTTTCTTGCTTTTAGGTGTGGTTAAATCTCTCCGAAAACCAGTCTCTAAGCTGGATTTGTCGCCTTTTCCCGCACCCTCTTGACAAAAGTGCAATCACTCTAACCTTTCACGAGTGAGTCAACCCTATGGCTACAGTACTTTCTAGGAACACTGGCTCACTTGCCACAAGTTAATCCTGAGATGAGTTTTGAAGTGACAGTGACCTGTAATGACGTTAAACGGCATGAGCCAGTTATCCTCAAGAACGAAGGTACCCACAGAGTAGAGTTAGCTGGTGTACCCGTATTGGTACAAATTAAGATTAGTTCTAAGAGGTGAGGAATGGGGAGTTATGCCAGAATACGCGATACTAGCAATTAAATAAGGAGAAGAACATATGACCACAAATCAACCTACCATAGAAGAACGCTTAAGCAGGCTAGAAACTTTATTTGTCAACGTAGGCGAAAAAGTTGCAGAGCATGACGGTAATATTGATGTACTAGTAGCGAATATTCATCAGATAAATGAAGAAACCACACGTAACATCAACAAATTAGCAGAGGAAGCTGCACTCGACCGCCAACAAGCAGCACAAGACCGTCAACAAGCTGCACTCGACCGTCAACAATTGAGTAATTCAATCAATCAATTGAGTAATTCAGTTAATCAAATACTTAATTACTTGCGTGACCGGAATGGGGGAAGTCCACCACCTCAAATTTAAAAACTGGCAATCCAGAGAGACCACCAGTTTCTAACTTGACGTATAGAAGCCCTTCTAGATTGAGGGGCTTTTCTCATTTTACCAGTATCACATCAGCCGTACACTGTGATACAGGGTTAACAGTAGTTGGGCGATGAAAGTCAATCGGCACGGTAAAGCGAAAATCCTTACCCAACAAGAGATACAAGAAATTTTCAGCCACGGGTTGAGTAACGACCGTGACCGAACCTTGTTTGGTGTATGCCTGTTTAGCGCTTGCCGTATTCGTGAAGCGTGTACCCTACTGACCCCTGACATCTACACCCCCAAGGGATTGGTTAGACCTAAGCTGATTATCAGAAAAGCTAACACCAAAGGTAAGTTGGCTACCCGGTCAATCCCAGTGATAGAAGATTTAAGACAATTATTATCTAGTTATTACACATTTGCGGGTAAACCTTACTTGTTTCCAGGACGGAGCGACGGACACATTAGCGAAGACTCAGCCGCTAGGATTTTAAGACAAGCTTGTGAGCGAGTAGGGATAACTGGCGTGAGTACCCATAGCTTTCGTAGGACTGCCCTAACCCAAATGAGCAATGCTGGCATACCGTTGAGGGTTATTCAGGAAATTAGCGGACATCGAAACTTAGAGCAATTGCAGAAGTACTTAGAGGTATCGGAAGAACAAGTGTTAGGTGCGGCTTCAAGCTTGGCTATGTTGTCACCTGTTAGTAATACTGATTTTAATGTAGAAATTGATAACTTATCTAGAAAAAGAACTTGTGTAGATAAGTCTAAGAAAAATGGAGCATATTAAATTACTTTTTAAATAAGTCTTTCGGGACGTTATTTTTGAGCCAATCACTGTATTGACTAGTATTGGGAGTGTAGGTAGGGGAAAATTGTGTTTCTTGAAAGTTAAGGAAAATTTTATTTTCCTGTCAAAGAAACTAGTGTATACACAGAGGTATTGTTTGAAAAATCGTAGAATAATATATATTTATTTGATAAGAAAACTGAGGTAAAAGTCTACCCAATTTGATACACCAATTTATTTAATGTCATAGGTAAGATGCCAAAAGCTACAAATACATCACCGGAATCAGCAATTACAGATGAGCAGAAAGAAGCAGCAGAAGTAGAAATTCGTGAAAAACAAAAAATAGTTGATTAAGAGATGCTGTCAGCCATTTGCTCCCTCTTCTTGGCATAGATATTAAGATAAGCTAGAGTAGCTTATTTGCACAAGTACTACAAGTTGCGAATAGTCTAATCAGTGTTTACTACTCTATCTTAAGGATAAATTCATATAAAGCTCTAGTGGGTTTGTTGTCCAAAGTTGAAACACAGCTACTGTATTTTCCACAATAGAAAATAAATAAATATTGGTAAGCGTTCAGGGGGTAGAAGGGCGATCGCGAACTGGGGAAGTATTGGGAGCAC
>JAWQFQ010000349.1:0-7204 GCA_035967975.1 Scytonema sp. PMC 1070.18 | reverse complement strand
GATATTGAGATTATCTTTATTCGTTTTATTGGAACTCATAAAGAATACGATAATGTAGATGCAACAACAATTTGAGGTTGTATGATTATGATGCTTGAACTTCGTCCCATCAAAACCGAAACTGATTATCGTGCTGCCCTTGATGAAATAGAAAAGTTGTTTGATGCCGAACCTGATACACCAGAGTTTCATCGTTTAGACATTTTAACGACGCTGGTGGAAGCATATGAGCAACAGCATTATCCAATTGAAATACCCGATCCCATTGAAGCCATTTTATATTATTTAGAATCTCGTGGTTTATCCGAAAAGAATTTAGAGCCGATGATTGGCAGTGCGGAAGAAGTAGCAAAAATCTTAAATCGACAGCAGGCTTTGAGTTTAGAGATGATTAGACAATTACATCAACAACTAGGTATCCCTGCAGATGTATTGATTCAACCATTACCCTTGATGAAAAATTCGGCTTGAGGCTTGATATTGATTTCTGAACAATGCAGGCGAAAAGCACGCGAGCGAATCAAAACTCACTCTCAATACTGCAAGGGTTATAGTGCTCATCCCGTTTTGATCCCCCCAGCCCCCCTTGAAAAGCTACGGTGTACACACAAGTCGAGTTGGGAATCAAATGGACGGAAAAGAACGGAAAATGATTTTTTGAAATCCTTGATTTTCCTTTCAATCTCTATCAATAAGCTAGCACTATAGAGAATTAATAGGCTCAACTCAAAACCTTACCTACTAAGGCTTTTATCTTACTGGGCAAGGATTTGAGGACTTCTGTGTACACCGTAGGCTTCATAAGGGGGGTTGGGGGGATCGAGTCAAAACCTTCAAGTATTGAACTCACTCTGCAAAGTCTGGTCTTCGTTTAATGCCCAATTGCTTGCCTGCGGGAATAAATTTCTTCTAGAAGTAAATCCCGTAGTTCATTAGCAATATCATCAGGGGGATTACCTGCAAGTGCGCGTCCAATCAACTTTTCTGCCTCTCGTAATTCTAAACATTCTATGGCAAGCGTTGCGGCACTGCGACCTTGAACCGCTCTAGTGGGTTCAAGGTCGAATAAGTTGGCCACTAAGTCTGCTCAAAATCAGGGTAGAGCGATCGCCATCAGTAGATAAGCCAGTGGCGATCGCAACGCCGGATTAAAACTCGCCCCACTACGCCCAGTAAAAATCTAGTGGGAGCGACCGTACCACATCTCTAGGAATCTTCCACTTAGATTCTGGTAACTCATTTGAAGCAACCGACCGAATAATTCGTAATTCGTAATTCGTAGTTCGTAATTAAAAATTCAAAAATTCATGAATTATTCGGTTGCACCCTAGCAGGACACGTCCAAGTCGGAAAAGCCTCACTACTAACAACTGGAACCAAAATAAGTTCAGGGGTAAAAATACCAGAATACACCTAAATAGCATCTCGCCGTAATATTGTCGCTGGTATAAGCGATCGCCCTGGTGAGCAAAATCACAGGCGAAAAGCACCCCAGCTGTTTCAAAACTCACTCCACCAAGTCTGGTCAAAATTTGGGCAGAGCCTACGAATCGACATCGCTCACCAACAAGACAATCTTTGATGGCCATCATTTGACACAGTTACAGGAGCAACAGCAATGACCAAAGGGAAAATCTTACAAAGTATATGGGATAATTTGCCGGACGACCGCAAAGAGTGTATACAGGCGCGAACGGAAGAATTAGAAGCGGAACGTCTCACCTTGCAGGAGCATGGGATATTAAGCAGGGTAAAATTGAGCATGAATATACTAGAAAGATAATGGTGGATTATGAGTACCCTTGAGGAAATTGAATACGCTATTAGTCAACTTTCAAAAGAAGAACTAGCCGCTTTTCGGCTCTGGTTTGCAGAATTTGATGCAGCCGCATGGGATCAACAGCTTGAGCAAGATGTGGCGGCGGGTCGATTGGACAAGTTGGCAGACAAAGCACTTAAAGATTTGAGACAAGGGCGTTGTACTAACCTGTGAGGCATCGGGCTACCCCAGATTTTTGGTATTGCTATCGTCTGTTACCGACTGAATATTCAGGAACCTGCGGATCGGTGTTATCAGGGATTTCCAAGAAATAAATTATTCCAGTATGTGGCGACGAGTATAGGACGGGTGAGGACGCCCGTACCACAAGAAAAAGTTGGATATTTTTAATTTGGAAGTCCAATAGATTTGGACAACATAGTTGAAGCCACCAATACGGGCGTTAGTACAATTCCACTACTTCTCAACACTACAGTAGCGATCGCTCACCAACAAGACAATCTTTGACAACCACTCCACAAATCTTTGATTGCGATTTCACAAATTCAATCAGATTGCTACAATTGATATAACAATGAGTTATCGTATATATCTTTAGATCAAAAGGGAAAAATGCTTAAAAGTTATGAAGCTATTTTTGAAAACGGTCAGGTCAAATGGCTAACTTCGGAGCCAAAAGTATCATCCGCCCGTGTAATTGTGACCATTCTAGAAGATACCATGCCATCAATAAAGCGTCGGACTCCCCCCTCACAGGTGTAGGTTTTTTACATATACATCTAGAACGGGTAAGACAAGGAAGACACGGAGGGAAAGTGGACAAGGAAGAGATGAAAAATTACGTAATTATACTTAATTATTGCTCGTTTTTGGGTAAGAAAACTTCCTGGTCTACTTTCCTTCCTTGTCCTCCAAGTCTTGCCAACACCCAAGAGTAAAAAACCTACCCTTGTGAGCGGACTCCCCCTGCTTCCATTGCAGGTAAAGGTAGAACCTTAGGCAATTTGGTTAGCTCTGTCATTGAAGAACAGGATTGGGAATGTCTCAAGTAATCGTCCTTGATACCCATATCTGGATTTGGTTTATCAATCAAGAGTTCAATTTATTTCCAGTCCACTGGCGAGAAACTATCGAAACTGCTGAGTTAGTCGGTATTTCGCCAGTATCTTGCTATGAGGTTGCTCTCGCACAACAACGGGGACGATTGGAACTACCTTGCAGTGCATTACGTTGGTTTGAGAAAGCTTTGGAACCAACAGGTATTATATTATTTCCTCTAACCGCTGAAATCGCTTACCAAGCAGTCAACTTATCTCCTGTCCATAAGGACCCTTTTGATCGCTTGATTATCGCTACAGCGCTGGCTTATAAAGCGAAGCTAGCCAGTGTTGACGAATTGTTCTCTCAGTATTCAGAACTTAATGCACACTTGATGAAATAGGCATTGTCCTTTGAAGCAACCGACACCGACGTAACCACAATCCCACGACTCCCAACACGACAGTTGCGATCGCCTCTGATCACCGATGCAGGCGATCGCTCACCAACCAGACAATCTTTGACAACTACTCCACACATCTTTGATTGCGATGTCATTAGAGCAAGCACCAGCATTTCATTTGGAACGAAGATACAACTCAAATGCTCGGTATTACACCGATTGGACGGGCAACCGTTGCCCTACTTGACTGACAAATCTTGGGTTGTTGCGTTAAAGTGTTTCTTAAAGCAATGACTTGGCTTACCGAAGTACTCCGATAGAACACTGGGCTGGTGTTTCAGTCCATTTTAATGGACTTGTGCTATTAGCCCGAAATTTATTTCCGGGCGGTTTTTAGAATGCTATATATTTCTTAAGCAAGAAGATTCTACAACATTGTTGTGCATTTATGTAAAATTTCGGATTAGGTTCAGCATTAATTTTATCCATGAGATCGTGAAAAGCTTCTGTATCATTACGATTCTCTAATAAATAACGTTTTAGTGAACGCTTATTAACCTAAAATCAACTGTAAAAGATTTTGCAGTGCTTGTCTGTCTACTTCCTCAAGTTGTCCTAATTTTTTAATTACTAGTTCCTTGTTGATAGTAGTCAGAACTGGTTTGACGATTGAAGGTTTAAGCAAACCAGCTGCTTTCCATTCACTAATTGTTATTTCACCAAAGGAAGTTGCTGGATTTGCTTGACTAGTAACAGCAATCAACACCAAATCAGAACGCTCGCGTTGATAACTACTAGAACTAACAATAATTGCTGGACGCTTTTTAGTAGCAGTCTGATCGGTGAAAGGAAATGGTACTAAAACAACATCACCAAATTTATAATTGGTCATATTCAGCATCATCAGGGTTATCCCAGATTTTTTGAAAAGTTGGCTCAGAAAGCTTTGCAGCTGCCTGAGTGAGGCTAAACTCCGTATTTTGTTGGTATAGGGAATCGATAAAATTTTCAACTAGCACAATTTGTTCAGGAACTAGCTGACGGATTTTTTCAAGTAATCTTTGCTCTGATATTTTGTTAGCTGGCATTTTTCGCACTCTCGTGATCATCAAATAGTTTGAATAGTTGTTAGTGATTATGTGTATCTGCCACTCATGATATCATCAAAGGAGGCGTGATATTCGAGGTACCACCAAACCCGGTTTCGCAGGAGTTATCGGATTTCTAATTCTCGCAAATCCTACGCAGTATTGAAATCGACTAAGAGTGCTCTTGCTCAAGAGGTTCGTGTTGTGCATACATCAAAGGACAAAGGATGCCCTTATGAGCCTCGGCGAACTTATATGACTTGTGCTTTACCAAAAAAACGATGGGTAGCATCACCACAATCCCACGATTTCCCAACACTACAGTGGCGATCGCACTAGATTAACAGAGTTGCTACATTCGATAGTTGAGCACAATCAGAGCGATCGCACGTGAGCGAATCAAAACTCACCCCACCAAGTCTGGTCCAAATCAAGGCAGAGTGATCGCACCACATCTTCTGGTAACTCAGTGGAAGCAACCGACACCGGCGTTACCACAATCCCAGCACACCTCAAGCGCCTGTAGACGAGTCGGGGAAGTTCTTTGGTAAACTTTACCTAGACAGCTATCTTTGAAGATGAACCCAATAAATGCCAAGAAAAAAGCGACCGAGAGAGCATATAATAGCAGACTTAAGTGTTAACTATGTTGAACGATATGTGTTATTGTGCGGTTACTCTGTAGAACGTATTGAGTATGATTATGGATATGATCTACTTGTTTTTACTTATAATGCTGAAGGTGAAATTGAAAATGGTCAAATATATGTACAATTAAAGGCTACAGATTCACTCTCTACACTAGCAGACCAACAAACTATTACTTTTACTCTCATGCGTTCCGACTTAGAACTATGGTTATTTGAGCCTATGCCATGTATCTTAATTATATATGACGCAAGAGACACTCAAGCTTATTGGCTCTATTTACAAGCATATTTTGAAAGCTTAGAAGGATTTGACTTATCCAAGGTTGGTGAAAGTGTAACTGTTCGCTTATCTAAAAACAATAGATTAGATCAACAAGCTATCAAAAAGTTTGCTAGATTTAGGGATGAAGTTCTCAACCAGCTACAAGGAGTCATTCGTCATCATGGTTAGAGAAGTTAAGTTTAATGAATTAGAGCCATTGCTTTTCAGTATAGGCTTTGTACTGATGTCAACATCTGGTACGCAGAAAGTTTACCAGCATCCATCATCAGGGACATTAGTTGTTTTACCTGGTTACGAGCAACAAGCATATGTGCGAAGAGTTCATTTAGTAGCTGTACGTCGAATATTGTCAGAAAATGGCTTAATGGATAGCGGGAAATTCAACCGTTTTTTGGACAAGATAGCAAGCTAACTGTACCAATCAATATTATTGATATGGAAACATTTCACAGCAGACAATTATTGTAATTAAGGCGAAAAGCTATACTAGCGCTCGCCGGGAAAGCAGCCCGGAGCTAGGGGGATGTGGCGGACAACGCAGTTCCAAGAATCACGATTCCTCATTACCCAGAAATTTGTGCCGCCTGCAATGCGGAACTGACAATCATATCAAACAACAAACCCCACATGGGGTATTACGTCCTAGAACTAGAGAAACAGGAATCTGGTGTTGAGGTGATTTGCCAACTTCATCATTACTGGAAGAAGAAATTCACGCGGCGGCTCTCAGCGACCCTGACGCGCAGCCGCTTACGGAGGCAGATTTAGCCCGGATGAAGCGGGTGTCCCGTGTAAAAATTATCCGTCGTGCCTTGCGATTGACGCAGGAGGAATTTGCAGCGCGTTATCATATTCCCCTTGGCACGTTGCGGGACTGGGAGCAAGGACGTAGCGAACCAGACCAGACCGCAAAAGCTTACCTCAAGGCTATTGCTGTTAATCCTGAAGCTATCTATCAGGCGTTGCAATTTAGCCCTCATTGAGCGGTGGTAAAGATGGTCACGACGTTAAAACAGACCATGTGACAAGGGTTCTAAAAAAGTTTGCGATCTACTGAATTTATAATTCGTAATGCGTAATTATTACCTACCGTTCTAAATTGACAACTGGCGTTGTGTACTAAAATTGACTAAGAGTGTTCTTGCTCAGGAGGTTCGTGTTGTGCATCATAGGTGAAAAGAGCTTCAAGGTTCTTTAACTTCACAGGCTCCTGCTCAGGAAGGTAAATCGCGATTTCTATCGAACCACCAAGAGCACGGATGATATTTGCAAGTGTAGCCAGCGTCATGTTATCTCGTCGTTCAAGTCGTGAAATGTAGGACTGACCTACTCCGAGGCGTTCAGCGAGTGCTTCAGGAGACATACCTGTGATTTCTCTAATTGTCTTGAGAAGGTGAAGTTCTTCCTTTATCTCAAAAGCCCGAGCAGTTATGCGCTTCTGAGCTTGTGATGAAAACTGCTTTCTTTTTTCTCGGTAAGATTTCATGGCTCGTTTTTTCGTTGTAACTCTTCTAAATGTTCTTGAAAGCGCTTGTCAGCTATAGAAATGTTCTCCTCATACCATCTTTTACTTCCTTGCTTATTCCCGCCCAACAAAAGAATCGCTTTTCGCTCTGGGTCAAAGGCAAATAAGATTCTCCAGGGAGACGCTCTAAACTGTATGCGTAACTCCTTCATGTTGTTAAAGGACGACTCAGAAATTGTGTCAACGTGAGGTCTCCCTAGAGTTGGTCCCTCCTCGGATAACACATCAAGTACTGCAGCAATTTCCTCTTGCAGTGCAGGCTGTTGTTGGTCGAACCATACTTCAAACTCGTCGTGAAAAAGTATTTCCCATGTCATACCTAGAATATATGACATATATATCATAATTGTCAAGAAAAGGGGATTGCCAACACTACAGTGGCGATCGCACGCTTACCTCCTCTCAACGCTCACCTCATGATTAGCGAGCCCACCATT
>JAWQFQ010000348.1:0-7280 GCA_035967975.1 Scytonema sp. PMC 1070.18 | reverse complement strand
CGATGGCTAGTTCGAGATTTTCTCCTCTTTCCCCTTTTTTCCTATCATTGTAGGCGATGCCGAGATTGTATTGTGTCATTGCCCAATTTTCTGGGAAAGCATCGCGGGTGTAGACACTTAGGGCTGTAATGTAGCCTGCAATTGCTATATCTTGGTTGGCTTCTAGTAGCGGGTACACGGCTTCCTTATCGCCCTTGCTTTGCCCAGTAACTTGCAATATCTCAAAGAGAAAATTCCGATAGTCGTCTAAAGTTACCGCTCTTGATGTTCTACTTTGGAATGAGCGACTGATCAAACTTAGTTTTTCAATAATATTGCGTATCAAATTGATAATGCGTATCAATTTGATAACAAACCTATTCAACATTTAGATGAACTCCTTTTCCAAGCGCTAATCTTAATTATTTGTTTGCATCAAACCAAAGCTAATTTTTAGCTAAACCAGGCAGAAGCACGACACTGCGTAGCACCCTTAAGGAAAAGGCAGTGTGTGGAGTCGTCACTCAACATGAAGTATTTAGGTTCTACACTAAACATAAAGTATCTAGGTTCTACTTCACAAGCTGTTGGGTTTTTCCAGAAAATTTTCGCGCTCCTTTACGTTGCACGCCCTCAACTAGCGCAAACAATCAACGAAGTGTTTAAATTCAATACCCGTGAATGAATTTTGTTGCGCCATTTTTCGCCAACCATTCTTTTCTTTGCCAGCAATCAGGTAAAATTCGCTGTACCCTGTCCCAAAAGTCCTGGTTGTGATTGGGTTGCACTAAATGAACCATTTCGTGGACGATGACGTACTCAATCATGGAATTGGGAAGTAAAGCAATACGCCAATGGAAATAAATATCTCCTTTGGGACTGCATGAACCCCAACGATTACCGAGTTCCCGTACTTGTACGGAGTTGGGTTTTTGACCAATGCGATTACTCAGGGATGCGATCGCTACGGGGTAAAAAAGCATCCATTTCTTGAAGAAATTCCCGCAACCGTTGATAAAATTCGGCTCTGGAAATTTCGTCATACAGTAAATTTACACAGGCTTCTTGGTCTTCATAAATACTTAAATTCCGTTCTTGCCAGAAGTTCATGACTTGGCGATGGGATGTGTTGAGCTTAGATAATTCCTCTTGAACATCAAACCATGCTCCATCTACATCTTCTTGGTCGTAAACACTCATAGCAGCAGCGATATCAATGCCGTAGTAGTCTACAATCAAACCATAGTCTTTACCTGCAGCGGTGCGGTTGGTACGGGCGATCGCTTGCAATAGGTCGTGTTCTTTAAGGCTGCGGTCTACGTAGACTAAGTTTATAGTAAAAATTAACTTTTTCAGTAAATTCTAATATTGCTGTTTCTGTACGGATTTTTTGCTTTTTTGACAAACTCGTCTTGCTAAAACAGATAACTTGACATCGTTTTACAAAATTTTGTTTCGCAAGTTGTGCTGTTGCTTCATCAGTCAAGAATTTTAATCCAGCATCTCTTAAGCTAGATACATGAGAATGTTTGTAACCCAAATTACCTAAACTCCAGCAGTGCTGGGCATAAAGTTCTAAATTATTTACTTCAGGGATTACCAGAATATGTTGTGGATATTTTGGTTTCGTATGCGATCGCAAAATAAAGTACTGGCACGCTATGGGAGCAAACAACAAAGCTAAGGCATAAACTGGTCTTTCTTCAAACTTGGTTTCTTTTTCAAAAGCATAATGACGAACTACTGCTCCTGGATACAGCCAACCTACTATACCAATTGGCTCTTGTAAAAATTGACCATATTTGTCACATAAATGTTTAGCAAAGTGTTGATGAGCATAAGATATAGCTCTTTTGTACTCAAGCAGAAATTTTCTGCCATCAACAGTTAATGACTGTGATTTCTTCTCTGAAGATTTAAAAAATTTATTAAGCTGTAAAAAAGTTTCTGTAATACATTCATGGATTACAATTTGTCTTTCAATACCCATTTCTTGAGAATTTAATCCTGTCAGGGAAATTAAACCCTCATCACTAATGAGAAAAGATTGTTTCAGCAACCAGTCCAAAACGATGAAATCCGGTCCTTCCCAGTAAAGACTGATGCTACCTGGTGTCAGCAACCAAGTTAAATTGCCAGTACGTTGGGCAGGAGTTGGATATATTTTTTCCAGCTGTTTGAGCGTCATCCAAAATCCTGCTATCCCTGCACGATGTAACAAAGTGGTACTGTGGTCGCTCAGATTTAACTGAATTTTGGGGTTATCTGTCGTCTTTATCATCTGCTTTTGAGCAATTGCTATCGGCTTTCATGAACTGGTACAAATACTCCACAACCCATTTTTTGCTTCCCTCCAATACCGTATTTTTGCAAGGACAGCGAATCTTCATCTCTTTATCTAAATTCTTTGTAATTTTATTAATAGTTAAATCACTTTCTTGTAGCCTTGACTTTAAAATATTTGCTACGTCATGCAACTCATCAACATTCATGTCTGTTGTTGCTTCTAACTTATAGCTAGAATGAACCCACTCAACATTCTTTACTAAAAGCATAGGAATTTCTTGTTCTGTAATAATTCCCCAATCAATTCCTTTCGCTGCGTAATAACGTCTTTCTAACTCTAGTTGTTCAGCAACTGATTTAGTTCCTAAATCCTTAAGTAGTTTGAAAGTTCGGGCTTTTTCAACTGTCTTATCCCCTTGCTTCACAGATAACATAAAGTCTGTAGTGAAAACATAAGGAGTATCATTATTAGCATATTTGGGATATTCAATCCCCATTTCCGTAGCAATGTTCACCGCTAAGTCTAGGTCAATCAAAGGGAATTGCTCCCTAATATCAATAATGCTGTCCGACCACTCAAACAAATAAAACAACCGCCTCTGATGATCGGAGAACAGATGATGCTCTCGGTTTGTTTTCCAACCTGGTGGTCTGGATACCCTCCCCTTCGACGGAAAATCTTGAATCTTATTCCAGGGGTGATAATTTTTTCCACGACCCTGACCCCGACCTTCCTTCATGTATCGCTCAAGCTTTGCCTGCGTGAACTCTTGCTTGATTCTAGCCATAAAGCAAATATCTCCTACAGGTGGAATGATACTCACCTATAGGAGAAATTGTACAACTTTATTATATATTGTACAACTTTATTATGTTTCCACAAGCGCTAAAGCGCCTACTACAAACTTACTCCACGGTGACAGATTTGGCTAAATTTCGTGGTTGGTCAACGTCTAAACCGCGAAGTGCTGCAATGTGATAAGCCAGCAGTTGCAAAGGAATTACTGTGACAATCGGAGACAGTATTTCATCTACCTTCGACACGGGGATCAAGTCGTTGAAGATTTCCGCTGCTTCTCCTTCGTTAACAGGAGTCACGCCAATTAATCGGGAATCTCTGGCTTTGGCTTCTTGGGCGTTGGATATCACTTTCTCGTATACACTACCAGGTGTTGCGATCGCCACCACTGGTACTTTTGCATCTAACAAAGCGATGGGTCCGTGCTTCATTTCCCCAGCTGGATAACCTTCTGCGTGAATATAGCTGATTTCCTTTAACTTCAAAGCCCCTTCCAAAGCTATAGGGAAGTTAATCCCCCTTCCTAAAAAGATGAAATCTTGAGTTTCGGAAAAATTATGAGCCAGTTGCTCAATAAAATGCTCTTGAGTTTCCAGAGTCGCCTCAATTTCCCCTGGAATTTGGCGTAATTCGGTGATAATTTCTTGCAATCTTGCTGGAGGAACTGTCTGACGCAGATATGCCAAGTCTAACGCTAAAGCATAAAACGCCATCAATTGAGCAACAAAAGTCTTTGTCGCCGCTACCCCAATTTCAATCCCCGCAAGGGTACTGATAATCTGAGGAACCATATGACCCAGGGAGCTTTCCGGACGATTCGTTATTCCCAACAGCCGAGCTTTATACTTTGCTTCTTTCCCCTGACGGCGTTCTTGTTCCATCCCCAAGGCGGCTAGGGTATCAGCGGTTTCTCCCGATTGAGTGACGCCGATAGTCAGGGTATTGGCTGTGAGGGGTGATGGTGCATAACGATATTCAGAGGCGTAATGCACCTGGGTGGGAATTCCTGCAAGTTGTTCTAATAAATGTTTACCTACTAACGCTGCATGCCAACTGGTCCCGCAAGCAACGATTTGAATTTGTTCTAAATCGGTATATATTTCTTCAGGTAAATTGAGATTAACAGGAGATTTCGCACAATTATTTACATTCCAATCGGGATTGAAGTAAGCTTCCAAAGAAGTTCTTACAACCGCCGGTTGCTCGTAAATTTCCTTGAGCATAAAGTGCTTGAATCCCTGCTTCTCCACCATTGTGGGACTCAAGTTGAGCAAGCGGGGCTGTTTTTTGAGCCTTTCACCACCAAAGTTGTAAATCTCTACGCCCAAAGGTGTAAGGCGTGCGATTTCTCCATTTTCCAGGGGTAATACAGCACGGGTATAGGTGACGATCGCAGGCGTATCTGAGGCGCAGAAAAATTCCCCTTGACCAAAACCAATTACCAGAGGTGCTTGCTGTCGGACAACGATGAGTTCATCGGGGTAATCAGCGCAAATAATTGCGATCGCAAACGCCCCTTCCAATTCATTCACCGCATGACGAATAGCCTCAAGGAACGGAGAGGGGGCGTAGGGAACAAAAGGAGTGGGGGGTTCTTTCAAGTATTGGGCGATCAGGTGGGGAATGACCTCAGTATCCGTATCTGACCGGAACTGGTGTCCTTGAGCCTTAAGTTTTTCCCGCAACTCACGGTAATTTTCTATAATCCCATTTTGCACCACCGCCACCCGCATTGCCGTATCCATATGGGGATGGGCGTTGTGCTCTTCTGGTTTCCCGTGGGTCGCCCATCGGGTATGACCAATACCTATTCGAGCGGGGTTTTCTAATTGTTCTAGTTTAGAACGTAGGTTATAAAGCTTTCCTTTTGCCCTCACACATTGAACTTCACCTTCCCATATCGTAGCGATTCCGGCGGAATCGTAGCCCCGATACTCCAATTTCTCTAGCCCAGATAGCAAGATTTCTGTTGCTGCTTGAGTGCCAATATAGCCAACGATGCCGCACATTGCTCACACCAATTTTGTGACAGGACGATTCTACTCAGTATAGTTGTTAGCACAATCCTAACGCTTTGACAAAGTAAAGTACTGTTGACTTTTGATGAATTGTTTATAAAGTTTGTAGGACCAGGAGCTGCCTACCATTTGTTGCAATGGTAAAAAGTTCCTAGTCCTACAATTTTATAGACGCTTGCTATACTTTGAGCGGTCAGCACTTGAGCTTTCAGCTAAGAGTGGTCAGCCATCAGCTTTCAGCTAAGAGCTTAGAATCGGTTGACACCTTTAGTAAGCCAGACCCATACTGCGAGTTGTTTCAGCCCCCAGGTAGACCCGGATGCTCAAAAAGTCAGTAGGACAAGCAGTTTCACACCGCTTACAGCCCACACAGTCTTCTGTGCGGGGTGAAGAAGCGATTTGAGCAGCTTTACAGCCATCCCAAGGGACCATTTCTAGTACGTCAGTAGGACAAGCACGAACGCATTGTGTGCAGCCGATGCAGGTATCGTAGATTTTTACGGTATGAGACATTGAAAAAAAGCTCCTTTCAGAGTATTTTTCTGGTGATAAAGAATCATAATCATGGCTTAGTGTACCGCAGTGGCTGATCGTCCGTAATTAAAAGGCTACAGAACTTTAAACAATGTAACAAGCACCTTGATATTGCGGGTTATCGATAGTTCCTTTAAAACTCCCTTATCAATGCCTCAAATGCTTATAGAGACTTGTTTTCAGCTTTGAAATTTTCCTTTTTGGCTAGTATTATTGTCTAATAACCTTTTGTTTCTATCTTTTGGACTTCATCAACTTTGTTATTAAGTTTTGGGATTATATAGACCTAACTATCAAAAGTCAATCAGAAAAAACTATTAAGTAGAGTTAAATATAGCACTTACTACTTAGTAGAACCTTAACAGTCCCTCTCCGTACACTTAATAACTGATGACTAGTATTACAGTAATCCTAAATCATTCGTGAGATAAAGAAACCCGGTATCTCTCAGATACCGGGTTTCTGGCAGCTTACAGAATGGTCTTTTTGTATAAAAAAACATTCTGGTCAGATGTGAGGCGTCTTTTGGATTAAGCTAAAATAATTTTAGAACCCCAAACCAAACTTGATACTCCGCCATGCTAGAGTACAAATTGCCGCGATCTCTACCTTCAGCAGAAGAACTGCCCGACTCGGACGAAACACCTGTGGATAACGAACTGCAAGAATTATTACCAGGACTGTTAAAAGCCAAGAGCGCTGATGCTTTGGTCAGAGCGGATGGACTGGTTTTTCGGCATTGATATGGGGATTTATACTCACCCAGATGAACCGCCAATAGTACCAGATGGATTTCTCAGTTTGGGTGTGGAAAGATTTTATGATGAAGAGTTACGTCCAAGTTATACACTTTGGGATGAAAATGTAGTCCCAATTTTAGCTTTAGAAGTCGTATCCCAAACTTATCGTAAAGAATATAGTGCCAAAAAAGACGAGTATGCAACCCTAGGCGTACTCTACTATGTCATTTACTCATCGCGCCGCCGTCGCAAACCTCGCTTAGAAGTACATAAACTAGTCAACGGTGAGTACGTATTACAGCAGGGAAACCTAGTTTGGATGCCAGAAATCGGGTTGGGAATTGGCTGTGCTCGTGGAAGTTATGGTGGAATAGAGCGCGAGTGGCTCTATTGGTACGATGAACACCAACAGCGATATCCCACACCTGAAGAACAGGTCAAAATAGCCGAACAGCAAGCACAAGCCGAAGCACAACGGGCACAAGCCGAAGCACAACGGGCTGAAAAACTGGCTGCCAAATTACGCGAGTTGAATATTGACCCCGATCAAATTTAGTTTTCGTGTGGGTTCGCACATTTATACGTACTCGATAGTTTCCACTATTTTATGTAATCGAAGTATCAGCCTATTTGCAGTTTACTACATTGCGTAGTATAAACCATTGAGCATAGTATCGTCCGCGAAATTGGGCCCATTCAGCTTTGGAGTTTCCTACTTGACAAAAGTCTCCACTCAAAAGAACGCGAACATGATGACGTGATACCTAATCATTGATTTTTGGGATATATTAGACTATTTTTGGATAAAAGTGACCAATGAGTCTAATATGTACCTATCACCTAAAGAAGCAAGCGAAAGATATAATATACATCCTAAAACCCTGAGCCGTTTAGCTGACAAAGGGATAATAGAATGCATGACCG
>JAWQFQ010000347.1:0-7302 GCA_035967975.1 Scytonema sp. PMC 1070.18 | reverse complement strand
AACTAACAACTAACAACTAACAACTAACAACTAACAACTAACAACTAACAACTAGAAATGACAGTAAGTCAACCAGAAGCGTTGCGAATTCTTCTAGAAGCCGTTGCTAAAGGTAACGTTACTCCAGATGTTGCTCTAGAAAAGCTTAGACATTTAGCTTATGAACCAGTTGATGAATTTGCAAAAATTGACCATCATCGTGCTTTAAGGACTGGTTTTCCGGAGGTGATTTGGGGACCGGGAAAAACTCCCCAACAAATTGCTCAAATTATGGAGGTTATGCGTCAGCGGAATCCGGTAGTCATGGCTACCCGTATAGAACCAGCTATTTATGCTGCGCTACAACCTAAGGTGAGGGGTCTACGCTATTATGAGTCGGCGCGAATTTGTGCGATCGCCCCTCCAACAATTGAACCACAACACGCGGGTGCGATCGGCATTCTTTGTGCTGGTACCGCTGACATACCTGTAGCTGAGGAAGCAGCTGTTACCGCAGAACTTTCTGGCTTCCAAGTTCAGCGTCTTTGGGATGTCGGAGTAGCAGGGATTCACCGTTTGCTCAACAACCGTCACGTCATTGAATCCGCATCGGTATTGATTGTTGTAGCGGGGATGGAAGGTGCTTTACCTAGTGTAGTAGCAGGTTTGGCAGATTGTCCCGTCATTGCGGTTCCTACCAGTATTGGTTATGGCGCAAGTTTTGGAGGATTGGCACCCCTCTTGACAATGCTCAACTCTTGTGCTGCAGGTGTTGGTGTCGTGAATATTGACAATGGTTTTGGCGCAGCAGTTTTAGCAGGGCAAATTTTGCGAACAGCTTATAAATTAAAGTAGCTAATTGCTAATTGCTAATTGCTAATTGCTGTTGGCTAGGAAGCTTTTTGCTGACTGCTTGTATTTCCCGAAGAATTACGGTTGGCATTGCTAAATCTTAAAGTTATGACAGTGATGCAAACCGTTACTAGGGAAAAAATGAGACATTGGATTACGTTGGCTGCTTTTGCCTTAAGCTTTTTGCTGACAATTTTTATAGCTAAATAGTTAAATTATTGACATTGACCTACTGACATATTCTTCTTAGGGAACTTCTAGGAAATAAATTTTCTATCTTGTGGGGTGGGCGTCCTCGCCCGCCCATGCTCGTTGACGGGCGAGACGTCCTGAGAGAATGTTTGAAAAGTCCTTTCTTCAGTAGCATGCACATTCAAGATCCACCATTATCCCCCTTAAAAAGGGGGACCATTAGAGATTTTCCCCCCTTTTCAAGGGGGGCTAGGGGGGATAGATAAGTGCCTAAAATCACAGTCAACTACTTTTCAAACAACCTCTGACTGGTTGACGGGAGATGTCCTGACTGGTTGACGGGCGAGACGCCCGTACCACAAGAGATTACTGATTACTTCTTTATTTGGAACTTCCTTACTCTACACCCCACACCCTCATTATGACTGATTTAATTTGGCAATTTCCTTTGAATGTATTAGCTCAAAATATCACTGACCCAAATATCATTGGTCAAATGCAAAAGGTTTTTACCCACTTTGTACAGTCGGGTCAAGCTTGGGCGCTATTGATTGGATTGGCTATTGGGTATATGATTCGGAACTTGACTAGTTACGGCTAAAAGAAATTATGAATTATGAATTATGAATTATGAAACTTTTTATCATTCATAATTCATAATTTATAATTCATAACTTGCCACTTTTCGTGTACATATGACTCAACAACAAACTTGGAGCCAACGTTTTGAATCAGTCCTGCATCCTGCTATTGCTCGTTTTAATGCGAGTATTAATTTTGACATAGAATTAATTGAATATGATTTGACAGGCTCTCAAGCTCATGCTAAAATGCTGGCTCATTCTGGTATTATTTCGCCAGAGGAAGGAGAGCAGCTGGTTGCTGGTTTGGAGCGGATTCGCGAGGAGTATCGACAAGGCAATTTTCATCCGGGTATTGAAGCGGAAGATGTACATTTTGCTGTCGAACGCCGTTTAGTGGAAATTGTGGGTGAGGTTGGCAAAAAATTACACACGGCTCGCTCTCGTAATGACCAAGTTGGGACTGATACCAGGCTTTATCTCCGTGACCAAATTCAGCAAATCCGCTGTCAATTGCGAGAATTTCAATCTGTTTTATTGGATATTTCTGAAAAACACGTTGAAACGTTGATTCCCGGTTACACGCACCTGCAACGCGCCCAACCTTTGAGTCTGGCTCATCACCTGCTAGCATACTTTTCTATGGCGCAACGGGACTGGGAGCGTTTGGGTGATGTCTTTCGTCGGGTGAATATTTCGCCGTTAGGGTGTGGTGCTTTGGCTGGAACAACTTTTCCCATAGACCGCCAATACACAGCAGACCTATTGCATTTTGACAAGATTTATGATAATAGCCTGGATGGAGTGAGCGATCGCGATTTTGCGATTGAATTTTTATGTGCGGCTAGCTTAATCATGGTTCACTTGAGCCGTTTATCAGAAGAAGTGATTCTATGGGCGTCAGAAGAATTTCGCTTCATCACTCTTAAAGATAGCTGTGCTACTGGCTCAAGTATTATGCCCCAAAAAAAGAACCCCGACGTTCCAGAACTGGTGCGGGGTAAAACTGGAAGAGTCTTTGGTCACTTGCAAGCAATGTTAGTCATTATGAAAGGGTTACCCTTGGCATATAACAAAGACTTGCAAGAAGACAAAGAAGGTTTATTTGATACCGTCAACACGGTCAAAGCCTGCTTGGAGGCGATGACAATTTTACTGAAGGAAGGTTTAGAATTCCGTACCCAGCGTTTGACAGAAGCAGTGACTGAAGACTTTTCCAATGCTACTGACGTAGCAGATTATTTAGCAGCACGGGGAGTACCTTTCCGGGAAGCATACAACCTCGTTGGTAAAGTGGTAAAAACCAGTCTTGCTGCTGGTAAGCTCCTCAAAGATTTGAGTTTGGACGAATGGAAACAGTTACATCCTGCTTTTGAAGCAGATATCTACGAGGCGATATCGCCCAAACAAGTGGTTTCTGCTCGTAATAGCTATGGAGGAACCGGCTTTGCACAAGTCAAACAAGCTCTCTCAAAAGCCAGAACCCAATTAACTATTAGCAATTAGCCTTTAGCACTTAGCCATTAGCTTTCACAATTATGGGCGTACACTTGTACGCCCTGACATCTAAAAAGAGCAAAAGAGTAGATTACTGAGAGACGCTCATTATTCATCAGTATCAACTGCTGCTGCGCCCTCATCTTCTTCACTTTTCGGAGGTCTTTGTTGGAACCTTCTGTTGTGCATACGTCCTGTTGTAGTCCGTTTACGAAACTTGCGGGCATACGCCTGGTTTCGTAGCGCCTTTTCTTTTTTCGGATTGCGGCGCTTAGCCATGTTCACCTCATTAATAAACAACAAAAAAGCTGCCTAAGCGGCTTGATGTAGGCAATATAAACTATTGATGTTACCTATAATTTTAGCCTAGTTCAGCCACAAGGTTATTTTAAACAGCTACCAATTTTAACGCATTCGTTCAGAGAATGTCAAGGGAAGTGATGGCGATCGCTCTTTTAAATCCACCACTATACGCACCCAAGACTGACACTGTTTACTGTTTAGTGATTTAATCGGTATTGATCCTTGCTTTCAGCCTGAATGGTGCCTGCTACCATAGAGAAAGGTTAGTAATTTTAACAGAATCGGCGAAGGGAGCCCCGTTGCTGCTGTAGGAGGGGATGTAAGACCAAAGGGAGGACGTAAGTCCAAACTAAGGCAATCTCCTGTGAGTACAGAAGCCCCAACTAAGCTGACGCTATAGTTGGGGTAGTTCACACTAACTCATAGATATTTGAAAATTGAACCTTCTTGCTTTTTTTGCTGTGGTTGTTCAATCCACACGCAGTTTATGGCGCTTTGGACAAACCGTACTAGGGATAATTTTCCGTCATCCTATCCCTGGTACAAGTATTATTCCTATATTACCAGATGGTCAAATTGTGCTCATCAGGCGAAGAGACAACGGTCTTTGGGCATTACCTGGAGGTATTGTTGATTGGGGAGAAGATATTCCTAATGCTATCCAAAGGGAGTTAATGGAAGAAACAGGACTGGAGCTAGTAAAAATTCGGCGTTTAGTCGGTGTTTACTCCGCACCAGACCGCGACCCCAGAATCCACTCAATTTGTGTCGTTGTTGAAGCAGATGTCAGGGGAGAAATGGAGATTCAGGATACCTTAGAAGTCATGGAAATTCAAGCCTTTCCTCTAAATGCTTTACCCAAAGAACCCATGTCTCACGACCACAGCCGTCAATTACAAGACTACATAAACGGTTTGACGACACTAGCATAATCAGAATTATGAATGATGAATTATGAGTTATGAATGATCAATAATAAATAAGATATGAATTATAAATTATTGAATTGAGTTTTTCATAATTCATAATTCATAATTTTTGCTAGTGTTACTAAATAAATTAAATATTTAGAAATGGATTCCCTATTTCTGAACTCTCGACGAAAGCTTACTCACGGGCTTTTGTTTTGGCGCGAAGTTGGTAACGGAACACCTGTCATTCTCCTACATGGTTCTTGGAACGACAGTAGCCAATGGGTAGCCGTCATGGAATCGCTTTCGCATGATGTTCATTGTTTTGCGCCAGACTTACTTGGATTTGGTGAAACAGAGTATCCTAATATACACTATTCAATAGATTTACAGGTTGAATGTCTGGCTGAATTCTTAACAGCTTTAAAGCTACAGAGAGTGTATTTGGTAGGACACTCTCTTGGAGGTTGGATTGCTTCTAGTTACGCTTTTAAGTATCCAGAAAAAGTTTACGGATTAGTGTTACTAGCACCAGAAGGTGTCACAACAACAGGATACAAGAAGCACATACAGAGGATGCAGAGTTTAGCCAAGATGTCCCCAACAGTGCTGAAATGGTTACGAATGCTGCGTCCATTGACAAAAATTTTTGGCTGGGACGAAAAAATTGAACAGGATTATCAGTTACGACAACTTATGCTGCAATATCCCACAGCTTGTCAGCTATTATTCCAACGCCAACTACCAGAAATAGAAGCAGAATTAGTAGACGAGCAATTGTATTTACTTCCACTCCCAGTTTTGATATTACAAGGTGGAAAAGACACCCAAGAAGCTCAAGATAGAACTCAAGCTTACGCTCAATCCATTCCTCAAGCCAATGTGAAAATTATTGAGCGCGGTGGAAGCGATTTACCACAGTCTTGTGCTGGAGTTGTTGCTAACGATATTCGGGATTTTGTTAAAAGTGGGGGTGGGGTGTAGGGTGTAGGGTGTGGGGGGAAGAGTTTTTTTATAACGTAAAATTTTTCCCTATATTTATTATCATTCAGCGCTCCACACATCATTCGTGAGAGGCGAGAAACCCGGTATCTCTGAGATACCGGGTTTCTGGGGTCTTACGAGGGTTTCTGAAGTCTTACAATTCGTAACATTTTCTCAAAAAACCAGCAGTTATCAGAAATGGCTTGACTACGTAATGAAGTTTAGTGAAAAGCCGATCGCATCTTTTGTTCAACAGAGCGATCGCGTAAACTCATAGCAACAGGTTTTTGTCCACCCACGGAAAATGGCAGAAAACTCACAAGACCAGAACAGTCCCTTTACTCTGGAAAGCTTTTGGAAGCTGCTCGATTCAAAGCTGGTTAGTTTAGGAACTCCTGCGGCTTTGATTGCAGTTGCACTAGATTTCGCACGGAAGACGGAATGGCAAAAAGCAGGGCTTTGCGTGGTTGCAGCCCTTGCTCTTTGGATACTTATAAAGTTAGGTAGTAAAGTTGCTCCGTATATCGACAAACTACTGGACTGGATATTAAATAATAGTGAAAAACTAGTCTTAGATGTGTGGGCAAAGGTAACCTCTGATTTTGAAGGCAAATATTATGAGCGACTAACCTGTTGAAGGCGATCGCGACATCTGCTCGCCTTGATTGGTTTTCAACCCATTTTAACGGGTTTAAGCTTTCAGCCCGAATTTTAATTCCGGGCTATCTACTGCGGTTTCATACAAAAAAAGCCCATTCAAATGGGCGAAAACGTTGTCTTATTGTTCTACTCAATCATTCTTTGGTAAAACCAACGAACAAAAACTAGATTCATTGTTAATATCCTGCAAACGCGAAGTTGTGAACCTATCCAACCACTGTGCTAAATACTCACGATTCGCCTGTTGTTCAATTGGGTCTTGAGTATCTACAGGATGGGGCATAAGTCCCAAAATCGCTGCTGTAGTTACGCAGTACATAGATTTTTGAAAGCTGATACAAATTTGGACGCGCAAATCATCTTCTCCCCGACGACTACGAAGGTAAACTTCATGCAAATAATCTGGAAGATAGTGACGCATATCCTGCATTAACAAAGTTGGAGGAATACCCGCTCCACCAGTAGGTAAAGGGTCAGCATACAAAGCACCATACTGAAACCGCGCTTGGTCGGGGGAAATTTGATAAGCTTGGGCGTTATATGAAATTGTGCCGTGGAAGGGTGTTCCTCGGAAGAAAACGGCTTCGACATAAGGGACTGCTGTATCAAAAAGGAAGGTCAAACCAACAGATTTGGGAATCAGGTCGTAGACTTTTCCTCCAATTTTCACCGAGTAGGTAATTGGCTTACCTGCGTTTTCAACTAAACCTGCTTTGATGTGGTCTACAACTTGAGGAATCGATTTAATTTCTCCTCTATCAAAACGGTCTGATAGGTCGATAAACATATCAGACATTACCCGCCAAAATTGACCCAAACCACTAGAGTAAGCAGATACGCGCAACTGTTCGGTTAAAAAATCTGGGAATATTGCGTTGGTTCCCATCATGATGGGATTATACTTAAACTTTGCATTAATAACAGCTTGCGCTCTTTCTTGAAATTCTGCTGAATCTAAATATTGATCTAATCCACCACCACCATGCCACATCATTGCTTTCATGCAATATTCGGCATATTCAAAATTGATTCTATCGTGCCACCAATGCCTTAGTAATTTCTTAAAAGAAAACTCGCCATTAAAGTATTTAAAAAAGGGAAAAAAGACTAAAAATTGATGTTCGGCAACATAGATAAGATTGTTGGAATAGGCATCTAAAACGATACCATAACTTTTCAGAATGCCCACAACTTCTAATAAGTTTTCTGGAGTGTCAGGAAGTAATGCTCCTCCTGCTTCTAATCTTTCGATGTACTCGAATAATGGATGTTTGGTTGGTTTGTTTCTGGTTTTTACCATTTTTTGATTCTCCTTAGAATTAGGGGTGTGGGGTGTGGGGTGT
>JAWQFQ010000346.1:609-7309 GCA_035967975.1 Scytonema sp. PMC 1070.18 | reverse complement strand
GCCAAATCCGGTTTTTGAGAAAAAAGTTGTTCTAAAGGCATGAAGATAGACATGGTCGGTTACTGCGTGGTGGTTCGTGGTTTAGCCTTCCACGGGACTGTCGTTGTGCATTCCGCTTTGGAGATAAGCGCCAATGCAGTTATAGTTTTATTGGATTTCGGGTTGTCTTATCAGCAGTCGTAAAGCACTACTAAGAATCTTTTCTATCGATTATTTTAGTAGTGTCACGCGACTACTTGCTGTACCCGGATTTCTCACAAGTGGTGCGATCGCTATTACCCAAACCTTTATCGAGCTTAGATTTTGAGCATTTTAGACGCTGCACCAATCATAACAGTATGTGAAAGAGGTATTTTATCTCAAGTCTAAGTATCATCAGCGTTTTGGGCTAGTCGTTTAAATCTTTGTGAGAAATCTGGGTGTATATCTACCATAATCGATTTGCTCCTATTCGACCTTGTGAATCTTGAAAAATGTCAGCAGTACGATAAACAATAAAGTGAGGAGGATAAGATGGTTGCCATCTTTGATATTGGTAATTATAGATAAACCAACCACCCTGTGAATTAGCAAAGAATAGGTATCGACGGTTTGGTTCGATGAATGTACTACCAAGATAAATATTTCTATTTATATTCGTCGTTGCACTCACATTTTCTTTTTTTGGATTAAATGCTTGGTTTACAACCTCAGAAGCGATAGTCGAACCAGCTTCAGAAAAGAAGGGAGAAACAACAAATTCACCCAAAAAATTGCGTAATCCTTGTCCGATTCCTCTACCACGAGGTTTCGCGTAAGCAGGTTGCACAGTTTCTGCCTTAATATATGGCGCTGATGCAGTAATTTCTAGTCTACTTATAAGAGAAAAACTACTTGCGATCGCTGCTACCGTTAGAAGAGGGATAGCGGTTTGAAAATTTTTCATAGACACTCTCATCTTAATGTAATATTTTGCTGAAGCAAAAACATTTATCCTCATTTGCAATTCCATTAGACAGAAGTTTTTAACTTCTATAGTCTCTGGAATCATTCCTTTATCCTTTCTCCTCCCATCATCCCCAAATCCATTGAAAACAACCAGCACATATCCGGAACAGTTACCCCTCGTGTTGAAGTGAACCGTAAATGTACTTGACAATACGAAAAAATATCAGTATCATGCGGAGCTTAAAAGCATCACCACAGGGACTGAAAAAGATAAAGCAAGCACGGAAGTTACGAGGATTAGTCATAGATGACCCGCAGTGGCTGGAGGAAGCGAGTAATATCCTTGAGCCGGAGAAACAATGGGAATATCAAGTAGTAGCAGTTTCTATTGGTCCTTGGAAACGTTTTTTGGGAGGTAAACCTGTTGAAGCTTCTAATTTCAACGCTTTTTGCCAAGTTCTACAACTAGACCCGAAAGAGGTTGTTGATACTCACGATGAGGTTAAAGGTGCGAAGGATGAAGATAAATCATCACCTATTACGAAGCAGGACAAGGATGCTGCGCCGGATATATCAATTTTCTACGGTAGAAGTATAGAATTAACTACGCTCAAACAATGGCTCATTAACGACAAATGTCGCCTGGTAACAATTTTGGCGATGGGTGGGGTGGGTAAAACTGCTCTGGCGATAAAATTAGCCGAAGAGGTGAGTGGGGAATTTGACTATATTATTTGGCGCAGTCTGCGGGAAGCTCCGACGGTAGAAAAAATCATTGCGGATGTGGTTAAGTTTCTTTCCCAGCAGCGGGAAATTGATTTACCGGAAACTTTGAGGGAGAAAATCACGCGACTGATTGGTTATTTACGTGCTTCTCGTTGTTTGCTGATACTTGATAATGCGGAGTCAATTTTACAAAGTGGTTCTTCCACGCTTAGTTATCGTGAGGAATATTCTGGTTATGGTGAGTTATTTCGGCGAGTCGGGGAATCTCAACATCAAAGTTGCTTGCTTTTAACTTCTCGAGAAGAATTTAAGGAGGTGCGACGGTTAGCGGGGGAAACCTTACCTGTACGGGTTTGGGAGTTAGAAGGTTTAGAGTCAGCAACGGAAATTTTGGCTGATAGGGATATAAGTGGTTCACCAGAAGACATAGAAGAACTGATAAAGCGTTATCACGGTAATGCTTTGGCGTTGCAAATTGTTCCGGCGACAATAAAGAAACTTTTTAATGGTGATATTAAAGCTTTTCTAGCTACTGGTATCACTGTTTTTGATGATATTCGCGATTTGTTAACACAACAATTTGAGCGGTTGTCGGAACTAGAAAAATGTTTAATGTATTGGTTGGCGATTAACCGTAAAGCTGTATCAGGAGATGAGTTAGCTCTGGATGTCTTAGGTTTATTACCCTCTCAGATTCTGTCAGGTTTGAATTCTTTGTTAGGTCGCTGTTTGATTCAATCTACCCACGAGGGATTCACGCTGCAAAATGTGGTGATGGAGTATGTAAGTGAGGTTTTTATTCGTCAGGTGATGAATGAGTTGGAAATTGGCAAATTAGAATTAATCAGAACTCACGCTATTATCAAAGCTTCAGCACCAGATTATATCAGGGAAGCTCAAAAACGGGTGTTATTAGAACCTGTGGTGGGATATTTATGCAAAAATCATACGCAAAAAGCTATAGAGCAGAAATTTCGTCTGATTGTTGAAAAATTACGAGAAGAAGAATTACAAGTCCCCGTGGGATATGCGGGTGGAAATCTCATAAATCTTTTAATCCAACTGCAAATAAATCTAACTGGTTACGATTTTTCTCGTCTTCGGATTTCCCAAGCTTATCTACAGGGGGTGGAATTACCACAAGTTAATTTTAGTGATTGTAGTTTTGATAAAACTGTTTTCTCCCAATCTTTAGGTAGTATATTTAGCGTCACATTCAGTCCCGACCAAAAATTACTGGCTACGGGAGGAATGGATGGACAAATTCGTCTTTGGAATGTGGCGGATAGTACGCAAATTTTAGCATGGCAAGCTCATGGTGATTGGATTCGCTGTGTGGCTTTTAGTCCCGATGGTAAGTTGATAGCTAGTTGCGGTAATGACCGCACTGTGCGAATTTGGGATAGTGAAAGCGCAAAATGTTTAAAAATATTTCGCGGACATACTGATTGGGTCTGGTCGGTGTATTTTGTCTGGGGTAAGCGTTTGGTAGTTAGTGCAAGTAGCGATCGCACTGCTAAAATTTGGAGTCTCGATTTAGGACTTTGCATTTACACTTTCCACGAACCAGATCGAGAAGTTTGGTCAGTTGCTTTTAGTAATGATGGTAAAACTTTGGCTACAGGTAGCGCCGACTCAATAAAATTATGGAATGTCTGGACGAATCAATGTTTGAAAACTTTTGACGAGAATTCAACGCGGGTTCGGACACTGGCTTTTAGTCCCGATGGTAAAACTTTGGTGGGAAGCAGCGATAATCAAAGTATCAAAACTTGGGATGTAGAGACGGGTAGATGTTTGCTCCGTGTGAAAACTGCACCCAGTAGCGCTATTTGGGCTGTAAAATTTAGTCCTGATGGCGAAACGGTGATGAGTTGCGGTACGGATAAAATTCAACTTTGGAATTTGGGAAATGAGGAACCACAGATGACTTTACACGAACCCCATCATCGCATTCGTTCTTTAGCTTATAGTCCCGACAAAAAATTGATTGCTGTAGGTAGTGATGACCAGTTAGTCAGGTTATGGGATACTCAAACTGGTGAAGCGATAAAAACTTTTCAAGGTTATAGTAATCGGATTTGGACTGTAGCTGTTAGTCCTGTTCCTCAACAAGATATGATTTGTCTTGCTAGTGGTAGCGATGATGGTAATATCAGGTTGTGGAATGCGGCGACTGGTTTTTGTTACAAAACTTTATCGGGACATCAAGGCAGAGTTCGTCACGTTACTTTTAGTTCGGATGGTAAATTATTAGCCAGCGCCAGCCACGATCGCACAATTAAAATTTGGGATGTAAGTACGGGAGAATGTCTTCTAACGTGGCGCGGACATACCGATTGGGTATGGTCGGTTATGTTTACCCAAGATAATTATACCTTGATTAGTGCCAGCGATGACCATACCATTTTACTATGGGATACACGCACCAACCAGTCTCGTCTTCTAGGTAACTTAGAAACAGAATGGATGTGGGCGTGCGCTCTATCACCCCACGCCGAAATTCTTGCGACAGCCGGAACTGGTCAAACTATCAACTTTTGGGATATTCACCAGGGAATTTGTTTAACTAGTCTCAAAGGACACACCCATCGAATTCGAGCTATAACTTTTAATACTAATGGTCAACTCATTGCCAGCAGCAGCGATGATTTTAGTATCAGACTGTGGAATGTGGAAACACAGCAATGCTTACAAATATTTTGGGGACATACTGGGGAAATTCGCGCCCTCACTTTTATTCCCCCATCCTCCAATACACCATCTATCCTTGTTAGCGCCAGTGATGACCACACGATTAGATTATGGGATACTCAAACAGGAAACTGCATGAAAGTATTAACAGGTCATCAAGACCGTATTTGGTCAGTTTGTTACAGTCCCCAATTAGATGTCTTATTCAGTTGCGGCGAAGATGAAACCATCAAACTCTGGGATGTTCGCACTCTTAAGTGTATAACAACTCTAAGAATTCCTAAACCCTACGAAGGAATGAACATCAAAGGTGTTTCTGGTTTAACAGAGGCGACGCTGGAAACGTTGCGGGTTTTGGGTGCTGTTTCAGGTACAGCGTCACAGTAAAAACCGACACTTCTACACCCTAGTCGGTGAAAAACCTCTTCATGGTATCCGCTCGACCTCAATTGGGCGACGTGAGGAGAGCGATCGCCTCTCTTGAGAGCTTGTAGAAGGTTGTCCCATTTTGTTATGGTTCCGCCTAGCCCCCCAACCTCATTAAAAGCCTTATCATATCTATATATTTTAGAGTCCGATGTCTTTAAGAATGCAATTAATCAGCGAGTAGCGCCAACCGACTTGGGACAACCATCCCTTGAATACTCAATTCAAGTTTTGGCGCAAAAACTAAAAACAGCCTTACCCGAACAACATACCAAACTCATTCCTGAAAGAATTAATTCATAATTAATGGACTTTTAATTACGAATTACGAATTACGAATTATTCTGTCGCCAGTACCAGGAGATTAGCATGAGCATTTTAGATGAAATTAGAAACAGAGCCAATCAGCCCACCGTTCCACCGCGACAAGACGCGCTGACATCACAAACAGAAGTTTCTTCTCGAACTGAAGAGGATGAAGATGAAATATCCACTGTTAATAACAATCAGAGTGATAATAACTCTAAGTCAGAATTACAAAAATTGTCCGACCAACTAGCAAAGTTTCCAGAAATTGCACCAAGAGTCCCTATACGCTTAGAAGCTCCTGTTAAACAAGCTCTTGATGAATTATGCGCTCAAGAAAAGATAACAATTGAAACATTACTAGAAGCTTTTTATATCATATGTATTGATAAAGATACAGTGATGCGACAAGTTGTTAAAGAAGCAAAGAAAAGATTGAAAAGCCGTAAGGAAGTAGGTAATATTCGTTCTAGCATTACGCGGTTGGGTAATCTTACTAAGAATAAAAAATGAATATAGCAGTCCTAAATGAAATGTAAAATTTTTGTGAGGACTGCTAATAGCTAATAGCTAATGGTTAAAAAGCAGTTAGCAGTTAGCAAGTAGCTATTAGCTCATAAAATTTTTACGAATGATTTAGGATTGCTATATTATGAATTAGATTGAGGGTGTAAGAATTACGAATTACGAACTACGAATTGGAGCAAAGCGACTTGACTATGATTACATCGCCGACCGACTCCCAACCTGTAGCAACGTGGTTTCGATACTGTTTGTTGTTTACAGCAATTTTTAATTTATTTGGAGCCATTAGTTTTGCTCCCCCGGTTTATAATTGGGTGGTCAATCCGCTGGGGCTTGTAAATGGTACATCGCCTTTCAGTCTCTGGGTAATTGCTTTCTGGATTTTGATTTTTGGAGTGGTTTATGCTTGGCTTGCGATTAAATCTCAACCGGAGAAACTCTTTATTGCTGTCGCCGCAGCTTGTAAAATGGCGAGCGCAATTTTGTTTTTCATCTATTGGTTCACAGGAGATTTGCCATTAAGTTCGTTATTTGCAGGGAGTGGCGATTTTATCTTTGCTATACTCTTCATTTTCTGGCTTTTCCAAACACGCCAAAGTACACCTTGAGTTTAGTTACCGCACCTTAAGTGAATAGTTGCGAGGGTGCGGGCGAGGGTAACTAAAACTTCTTATAGGAGTGAGAAGTTGACTTAATTTGATACCTGTGGTATTGTTTTATCTGGCAATAACAATTTATCCTCAATTTCCTGTCTCACTTCGCGGCTAACATAACAATCGCTGTTGAGACACTCAACCAGTAGCTTGTTAGCATCAACATACTGCTGCAATAGTTTCTTTTGTTCATCGCTGAATTGCCAATCGTGACCAATGTTGCGGTGCTCTATCATTGCGGTTCTAAGTTGTTCACTCCAACCTTGACCGTTTTGTTTCCACCATTGTTTGTATGTTTCTCTATCTTTTAAGTCTGGGAGTTGCTCTTTGAGTTGTTGAAGCGATTGCGCTAACTCCGGGTTCAAATCTTGGGCGAGGTCGAGGGCGCGGTCGAGGGCGCGGTCGAGGGCGCGGTCGAGGGCGCGGTCGAGGGCGCGGTCGAG
>JAWQFQ010000346.1:0-509 GCA_035967975.1 Scytonema sp. PMC 1070.18 | reverse complement strand
GTCGCGGGCGAGGGCGCGGTCGAGGGCGCGGGCGCGGTCGAGGGCGATGTCGCGGTCGATGTCGCGGTCGAGGGCGAGGGCGAGGGCGCGGGCGAGGGCGCGGTCGAAGTCGCGGGCGATGTAGAAGTAAAAGGCTCTCACCGCAGCAGGCTTATAGGACGCTTTTACAGACTCAGATTTTTTTTTAGCCCACGAGAGGAACTGCTGTAACTTTTCATCGCCTGATATTAATATATCAATTTTCTGTTTCATTGACAATAGTAAATCATCAGCTGTTCGCATCATTCCTGAAGTCAGCAAGAAGACCTCTCGCCAGCGCTTCTCAGTGATGTGGTCTACCAAGCTTCCCCAAGCAGACTTTTCTTTAATTTCTCTAGCAGTAAAATACTCTTGGAATGTTAGGTGAGAAAAAGAGTAAATACCCGTTGCTCGTGCTACTAGCAAACCGTGCTGTGCTTCAATTGATTTCAGCACGGCTTCGCTGTCTAGTTCTAATTCCTTCTGTTCAG
>JAWQFQ010000345.1:0-7323 GCA_035967975.1 Scytonema sp. PMC 1070.18 | reverse complement strand
TCTCCCCGCGTCTCCGTGTCTCCAAGTCTCCGCGTCGCACTTCTTAGTGCCATTCGGTGGGCGTCTTCACCCGCCCCGCTCGTGACGGCTCGTGTCGCCTGTACCACAAGAAATATTGTCCGATTTTTTTATTTGGAAGTCCCTTAAGGGTATTTGGGTTGTTGTCTCAGTCATCTAGGTAGTCCTCAAAAATACAAATAATTGGTAGGGCGAACGGCTGTTCACCCTTACCAAGGCTTTCAGGTCATGCATATTTAATTTCTGGAGATATCTTTATATTTACGTAATCTATAGGTTTTTTGCTACATAGTTTTCTAGCAATATGAGTAGTATTATTGATAATATTGTCCGCTCAATTTTGGTTTTATATCTCACATTTTTTTAGGAATTATGTTTTTTAATAAAAACCAACCTCAGATAAATGAGATAAGACTGCAACGAATTGTTAAATAACTAAGATATTTCAATGATTGCCGGAATATATAATACATAAGGGATTGCGGTTTCATTTCAAAAAAAGTTACTTCTCCATCCCCTTATAGGTTTATTGCCAGTAGATCAGTTTATAAAAAATTTTATTTTTTTCTCAACTCGTTCATGACAGATTAGCTGCATAGTTTTAGATCACCAACTTGTTTTTTTATCTGCTAAAATTATTGCATCGAACATAATGCAGACAAAAACAATACCCCTGACCAATTAAATCAGGGGTAAGTGGTTGCTTCCGCAAACAACTGATTGCCCTCAGTCGTTAGCGTTTTGCATTAATCGATAACTACTTTTTTAGTCACGCAGTTTTAGCGTGTTGTTGATCATGCTTATAATTTTAATCCAAAAAAAAGTCTTCAGCAAGTGTAGGAGTCCGTTGCTCCTAGACCCCAAAAAGGTCCAAAACCCCTTCTGGTGTTTTGGAAAATTAGATTTGGGGGGTGATGTTTTTAAATGATTAAGCTCAAGGTAACGCGGAAACAGTTTAATTTAGCGAATCCAGATGGATTCGTGGATGGTAAAATCCCCGGTAAAAATATATACGCATATGTCGTTCTGGGCTTTGAAAAAGAATATATACCTAATCCTAAGGATGACCCCAAAACTGATTACCGAATTTTCTTTGGATGCAGCGTATACTACGCGAGCAGCGAACAAGACTTAAAAGATGAAAATTTTAAATTGGAGGAACATAATTTAACCGTGATTATTTACTGTTAGGTATGGCGGAGTCGCTTGATCTTCTTGTAATGTTTCAAGTGACTCCACCATTGGACCACGCCTTTTGACGCGGATCGGCTTAATATTGTCTTTGTTTTCACGAAGGAAGTCTTCAATGTGGTCAAAGTCAACTTCTACCGTTTCTCCATTTTTTAGATATGCTCTTGCCATAGTCTCTCCCTTCAATTCCTTATTTGGATCATATCTTTCTCTCCCCCAGTTTGAAAACTCAGTTTTTAAAGCTATCATCCAAGCGAGTATCCGCATACATTTTTAACACAAATGACAAAGACCTTTGAACCCAAGACATCATCAGGGTTTTGAACGGTTGTCTAAATATGGTTTTTAACCCGTTTTAACGGGTCTGAGCTTTGAGCCCAAATTTTAATTTAGGGCTTAATTATGTGACGTGCTTAAAACCTTTATTTTGGCGTCTTTGCGCCTTTGCGTGAGACTAAATTCATACTCTTAATCAGCAACATCGTATATATAAATGTAAAGGTGCGGGATTTGGTTTGTGGGTGTGATGCATGCGTTCGCGGAGCGTCCCGGAGGGAAGACAGCGCAACTACGAACGAAGAATAGGATTGGGGGCGAACAACCGTTCGCCCCTACGGTGCATTCTGTGTTTTGTTATTATGCAGCTAAGATATCAGTGTTGGCAAACACTGGGTTATCTACTGCAAGTCCGGTATCTATTGTCGCTATGGGTGTGAGTTGTCCTAAACTCATGTTAGCTAGGACGGTGTCGGAGCGGAAGTTGAGATTTTGGATGCGGGTATCTTCGGCTGGTGGAACATCCTCTGTATTGTAGGGCACATCTTTGAAGAAGGCGCTGAGGTATTCTGCGAAAGCATCTTGTTCGGAACCGTCAGCGGCAAAGGTTGCTGTACCCGTACGCACATCTGAACCTGTGACTAAATCTACACGGTTTGTGCTGGGGAATGAGTAACCGTCGCCGCCATCTGCAAGGAAGCTGAGGGTGACAGTGCGGAAGGTGCGGGTGGGGTCACCAACTAATTCACCGTTCTCTACTACAACATCTATGTTGCCATCACTACCTCTGACTGCGAGGGACTGAACGCGATCGCCCACCGCCAAATCTGGGTCAAAGCTAAACGCAAAGCCACTGATTTGCGGGAAGCGTCCGGGTGTTGCGCCCGGAGCGGTGGCTGCGACACCATATTCAACCACCTCTAGTAGTTCTTGAGCAGTTAAGGTTAACAACGATAATCCATTGTTGAACCGCAAAGCATTTGTGATGTCAAGTTGAGAAATATCTCCTTCTTCCTTACCAGCAACAGGGTTAGCTTGGGGAGGTAGTCTTAGAGCATCTTCAAGGTTAGTGGAACCGGGTGGGTAAGTGAACACACCGATGTTATCTCGGATACCACCTCCATTTTTGATTGAGATGACTGTGGAGGGGTCAATTTGCTGGGCATATACTAGGTTAGCATCGGCGGATAGGTTACCGAGGTTTGTTTCTTCAGTACGAACATCACCACGACTACCGTTGAGGAACACAGATGTACTGCCAAAAATATTACCATCTTGGGCAATAACAACTTCCCTCAGCGCATCAGTAATTTCTACAATGTCTGGGTCTGGTGTACCTGCAACCGCAGTGACACCTTGGGAGTCAGTAGCGTAAGCACCACTGATATTGGGGTTAACGCTATCGGGAATAATCACCCCATTTGCATCAAAGTCAACCACAAGGCGACCAACATACTTGTAGTTACCATCGGTGTTAACCACAGCGATAGGATTACCGTCAGCAGCTGTTTTCAGGATGGGGTAAGGTCCTTCCACTGTGTCTCCAGCCCGGAGGCGGTCTGTTTCGTCAGCTAATAAAGTGTTGGAACCACCTGCGACAATCACGTCTACATTGGTCAGCAATTCTGCTAATTGTTGCTCAATCGCAATTTGCTGCATATGAGTCAGCAGAATCACCTTATTCATACCTGGGTTATCAGCCAATAGCGCATCAACGGAGGTTTGAATCTCCGCAGCCAGTGCTGCAACATCAGCTGGGTCAGTATCATCAAAGTTTGCTGGTAGTACGGTGACGCCACCAGGAGAGGAAATTGCACGTAGTGTTGGAGTTGTTGCTCCTACCACTCCAATTTTTTCACCGTTGACAGTGATGATAGTGCTACCTGTAATCTTATTAGGAATTGTACCTGCTTCTTGACCATCTGCTGTGACCAATTTTGCAAGGGCTGCATCCGTGCTAAAGTCTAAATTGGAACTGAGATAGGGGAAGTTGGTTCCGGGGTAATTGTCTTCAGCATCAGCTTGGATTAAACCCGCAACAACGTCTGTACCAAGGTCAAACTCATGGTTACCAAAACCAATGGCTTGGAAACCTAGTTCATTTTGAATCAGAATGTCTGCTCTTCCCTGTCCTCCAAAAGCAGTGTCACTAGCAAAGAAGAAGGGACTGGGGATATAAGCATCTCCGGAAGAAAGGACTAAGGTGTTGGGATAATCGGGTGTACCATCACCATTAGCATCCTGATTCTTCAAAGCGTTGAGAACTGCGGAGAAGTTGGGCGCATCATCTAGAGCCGGAACACCAGCTTCTTGGTCAGATGCGTGTAGCAGTTGGAGTGTGAAAACTGAGTCAGAGGATGGTTTTGACGCGAGTTTATCAACCTCGTATACAGTTGTGGAGCCACTCACCTCATTTGCAACAACTAACAAAGGCTTACCGTTGGGGCTGTTCTCTGCTGAGATGAAAACTAATCCTTCCGGACCTAAATCGCCAGTTGCTAGAATTTGTGCTTTGGTTGGTCGTGGTTCTCCCTCTTCGTCAACGTTAAACTCAACGCTAAAGTCACGAGGGTTGATGTACTGAATAAAGTTGGGACTGGTGGGATTAGTTACGTCGTAAACCATCACACCACCAATCCGTTCCAACCCAATGAAAGCGTAAGTATTATCGCCTACAACCCCTGTCACAACTCCTTCTGGTTCCGGTCCTTTAGCATCACTACGACTATCAAAGGAATCGTTACTGCTGTTGTCGGAGTTAAAGTATTCGGGGAAAAGTTGAGCAGTTATGACTTCAAATTCATTACCACTGTCGTAGATGAGATGACCTTGAGTATCCCAGATGGAGAAGGAGCGACCACCAAAACTGTAAAGTTTGTCGAAATCGCCATCACCATCTGTATCGCCTAGAGTCTTTGTGACTGTCAAGCGTCCTAAAGCGTCATCTGCTTGTAGTGCTTTTGCATTGGGGAACGCAGTTGGGTCGAGTTTCAAATCTTTAACCCGTGCTTCTTCGCTAAAACCGTCATAATCACGGGTGTCTCCTTCATTGGCGGTGATGAGGTAGGTTTGTCCGTTGATTTCAAACGAAGCGATCGCATCGGGTTGATACATCCCATTCACAGCCCAATTACGAATATTGATAGCACCATCGCGATCGCTAGCGTCAAGGGCGTTATTCAAACTAACCAATCCCAACCCGATGGGAACACCTGTTTCACCAAAGTCATTATCATTGAGGACAGCAATTGTGGTTGGATTGACTAATGCCAAACCTTCAGGCTTGTCAGTAAAGGTGTATCCTAGTTCTGCTAAATCCGCATAGACTTCTTTTGTAACTGTTTTGATACCTTTTTGAGAAAGTTGTTCTTTTGTCAAACTTTCAAAAGTTTCACCAGCTACCAAGATATCACCAGGTAACTTTTGTAAGTTAGTCGCATCTGCTAGGTTAATGCGATAAACATTCTTGATAGAATCAGCACCAAAACCAGAATCCCGTTCAACAACAAGAAATTCTCCCGTTTTATCTAAAGCAGCAGCATCCCCAATCTTGTCACTACCACCACCGATACCATCTTGAATGTAAAGATACTCTCCTACAGTGGTTTTTGTAACTGGATCGAACTCTAGTATGCGGGTAGTTGCTGTCTTACCTGCATCAGGATTATTTAAAGGAGATTGAACAAAAGCGTAAACTTTGCCATCTTGATATGCGATCGCCTCAAAACCACGATTGGGTTGACGCAAACTGTAAACCTCAGGAAAAGCAGGAGTTCCCACTTCCGGTGGTAATCCTTGAGGTACAAAACGGTCAATCAGAGTCCCATCTGCTTGGAAATGATAAATTGCAGGACGATATTCATCTGCAGCCCAGTAAGTCCCATCTGGCGCACGAACAACCCCTTCCAAGTCTGCACCTAGAGGGTCAAACTCCAGTAAATCACCCGATAGAGTAGCTGGAGTATCAGGGTCTAAGCCTTCTAAGTTAGGTAAACCTGTCAGAGGAGTACCATCCTGACGTTTTAAAAAGATACGTTCTGTGATATCTAACTGTCCTGTGGCTTTATCGAGTTCAAAGCGCACAAGTTGAGGTTGTAAATCTGGTAGTAAAAAGATACGATTACCATTTTCATCTCGTCCACCATCAGGACCGCGATCGGGGTGTGTGATAAATTGAAGATTGCCATTTTCCGGATTTACACCCTCAAAGTACAGACCAGAAAATCCACTGAGTTTAATATCACCCCGGCTTTCCGTAGTACCAATAGTAGGTAAGCTTGCTGGGTCAAAGAAGTAAGTTTCCAGTGAAGGAGCTGCATTGTGGTCTTTAAAACCAAGAGGCACAATATCAGTAACAGTACCGTGCTCTATATTAATCACTGCTAAGGCGTTGTTTTCTTGCAGTGTTACCCAAGCAGTTTTAGAATCAGGGGAAATTGTAATGTATTCAGGCTCTAAATCTTGAGCAACTGTAGCATTAGGTCCAAAAATACGAACCCCAGCATTTCTTAACTCGTGCAATTGGTCATTAAATGCTCCAAAGCCCGCAGTTGTAACATTGTACTGGTTGAGGTGTTCTACGCCACCAGAAATATCAATAATACTGACAGAACCTTCCGGGTCTACAGTATAGTCATCATTCGGTTCCCCTTCGTTAGCAACCAATACCCTCTTCCCATCAGGAGTAAAGGTTAACATATCAGGCAATGCCCCAACAGTAACAGAATTTAAAAAGTTGCCATGAGTATCAGTAAACACAACTTTTCCTGGTTCCTGAGTATTTTCACTCTCAACAGCAATTGCGACAATACCATTTTTAACAGCAACGCTATTAGCAGAACCACCAAAAGCCTCAGCGCCAATAGTAAATAGCTTAGTAGGATTAGTAGGATGACTCAAATCCAACACATCAACCGTCACACTGTCAGCATTAATCACAAATAGACGTTGTGACACTGGATCGTAAGCTGGAATCTCCGCTGCACCTTCGTCAAAGATACCCGTTGCGTATCTGCCAATTGGTGTAAGCTTGATAGAATCTACCATTAAATTTCCCCTGAATTTGATGACCGTGAACAGTTAACCGTTGACTGATTTAAAATGGCTATCAACAAGACGCAGACTACTGCACCCGTCAGTACCGATAAGCTTTTACAAATGTACTTGCGGTAACTGACTCCTAGACAAAGCTAAGATTGCAATAGCCTAAGTTGATAGGTAGTATTAGCAACAAGTATTTCGACCTCAAATCTTGCATTGTAAAACAAGGCAAAGAAAATTTGAGTAGTAGTAACAATGACTGAGGTAGTGACAAACAATTCTTTATTGAAGATTTAATACTGGTAATATCACCTGAAAACATTTGTTACTAAAAATACTACTATAGTGAATTTACGAGTTCTTCACTAAGTTTTTATAAAAAAAAGGTTAAGTAAAGGTTAAAAAGCCGAACTTTTGAACGTTCTTTATTTTGAAGAAGCATTCTTTACAAAAACTTTACGAAAACGTAATCTCAATCACACTCTTTCTTTGCGCTCTTTGCGTCTTCGCGGTTCATAGTTAATTCTTCCAAGAAGCCTGTTAAAATAAAAAAACAGAACTTACTCCCTTCCCCCCAAAAGATTACCAAAATTAAAACAGCTCCAGGCGCACCAGAACGCACAGAAAAATACACCTTGCTTACTAAGTAATTTTAGGGCGGAAAGGAAGTCATTATTGCGATCGCTCCTTTTTTAATAACCTTTTAAATGACAGTTACAGCATCACAGGATATATCAGAAGACTTTGCAGAACGGGGTTGGCGCAATGAAATAGTCACCCAAGCAGATGGTAGCGAAA
>JAWQFQ010000344.1:0-7332 GCA_035967975.1 Scytonema sp. PMC 1070.18 | reverse complement strand
CCCACTCAGCAACAACCCACACAACAACAACCCACACAACAACAGCCCACACAACAACAGCCCACACAACAACAGCCACCCACTCAGCAACCGCCGGTGCAGGAATTGCCAATACAACAGCCACCCAATCAGCAACCGTCATCGCTGACACCCGCTCGCCCAATTCGGAACTATGTCGGGATTGGTGGAAATATTGGATTCAATGGTGAGACGGCTTTGGGTGAAAGTTCTTTTACTATCTATAGCAAGATTGGTTTAAGCAATAACTTCTCTGTTCGCCCAGCTGTTGCAGTTAGCGACAACGCTGTTTTTCTTTTACCCGTAACATTTGACTTTCCAGTCCAATCAACCACAGATTTTGGAGAAGAAGAAATAAGATTTGTGCCTTATATCGGAGGAGGAGCCGCAATATCTACCGATGACGATAGCGATATCGGCGCTCTTGTGACTGGTGGTATTGATGTACGTATATCGCCGCAATTTACCGCTACTGCTGGTCTAAACGTTGGTTTCCTTGATGATACCAATGTCGGACTACTATTAGGTATTGGGTATAATTTCTAATTATCAGTTCAAAGAATCGGCGGGTAAAAACACCCGCCACCTCCAAAAACCGTAAATATACTTGGATGATAGAAAAAGTTACTGAACAAACAAAATTTATTACTCTGTTCCCAGATAAGGAGGTTTAAGAATGAAGTTTGAATTATTTACAAGAGTAGCATTGTGTCAAGATTTTCCTCAATATAAGCTACAGCAAGGAGACGTGGCGACAATTGTTGAACATCATCCTGTTCCCAATGATGAAGATGGTTATTCTTTAGAGGTGTTTAATGCAGTGGGAAATACAATTGCTGTAATTACAGTAGCAGAATCGCACATTGCATCTTTAATAAGTAATGAGGTATTGCAAGTTAGGATTTTTGATGAAGTTGCTTGAACAAAAATGTTTAGCGCAGTCCTACCTAAAGCGGAAGTTTAGTTAAGAGTGGTGTGCAGAGCAGAAACCCAGTTTCTCTGAGAGGGTGTTTGAAAAGTGGTTGGCTGTAATTTCAAGCACTAGTTGATCCCCCCTAGCCCCCCTTAAAAAGGGGGGAACATCTTTAATGGTCCCCCTTTGTAAGGGGGATAATGGTGGATGTGAAATGTGCATGCTACTGACGAGAGGACTTTTCAAACATCCTCTGAGAAACCGGGTTTCGTGACGTTGCTTAATTAAACTGTATGTGATTCTTAACCCGTTTTAACGGGTTTGAGCTTTAAGCGGTGAATTTTAATTCAGGGCAAATCCTACGCAATATCACACAAGGTTCTAATTTCTAATTTGCACGGGCATAGCTAAATAAGTCATCTTCAAACCACTCAATGGAGAGAAAATCACTGGGGTTAGACTTGAATTTAACTGCATTTGAATTTCAGTAGAAGGTAATGCTTTTAACCCTTCCATCAAATATTTAATATTAAAAGCAATATCTATTTCCTCTCCCAATATCTGTGCTGACATTGACTCTTGACCATTGCCTACATCTTGAGCTTCACAAGATAAAGTAATTTCTTGAGATTCACTGTCTATGCTGACCTTAACTATATTATTCTTCTGGTCTGCTAACACGGCAATTCGCTCTAAGGCACTCAAGAATTGCTTTCTATCTAACGTTAACTCCCGCTCAAATTGTCGGGGAATAAGTTGATGGTAAGCAGGATACTGTCCTTCTAAAGTGCGACTTGTTAAGCGTTGATTTTGCCATTCAAAAATCACTTGACCTTGGTCAAAATACATGGCTATAGATTCATCTGGGGAAGAACTATGAGCCAGCATCCGCTCAAGTTCTCGTAAAGCTCTAGCCGGTACGGTCACCTCTAGATTTGCTTCACTGAGTGTCTCTATACTCTCATTTGTCGTTTTTACAACTGCTAAACGATGTCCGTCAGTAGCTGCAAATTCAAGCGTGTCTTGTTGAACTGTTAAATGGACTCCAGTCAATACTTGTTTTGTTTCATCCGCACTGGTTGCAAATAAAGAACCCTTTAATCCCTCAATTAATGCAGCTGCAGTAATATTTAGCGCTTGAGTATTTTCAATAACTGGTAATTCTGGAAATTCTTCAGCTCCCATTGCTCGTACTTGATACCGCCCACTCTTGGGTGTCAGTGTCACCATTAAGCCGTTACCCGTTATGGTATCGCCTGTAGAGGCTGATTCTTCCTCTAAAGTGATTTCTCCCTCTGGAAGACGAGAGGTAATATCATTGAGTAGCTTTGCAGGAATCGCAATTGCTCCCCCCTGTAACACCTCAGCACTAAAGCTTGTGCGGATACCTAAGTTGAGATCGAAAGCAGTGAGGCTAACCTGATTTGTTTGAGCATCCGCTTGAAGTAAGACGTTAGCAAGTACTGGATGCGTCGGACGTGAAGGTACAGCGCGGCTTGTCAGTGAAAGATTTGCACTGAGGTCGCTTTGGGTGCAAACTAATTTCATAGTTTAGATTCAGCAAGTGTGTTGGATATGTTAACACTCTTGTTGCTTAATCGGGAGATAGACTTTCAAGCCTACTCACAACTCACTACTAACGACTAACAGCCCGTCAAATCACTCAAAGTTATTGCTGCTGTCCTCTTCTGAAGAAGTTCCTTCTTTGACTCGACGAATGGGTAAATTGGCGATGAGGGCTGTCGTGCGATCGCTGCTTTCAAGAGAAAACTCTAAACCCTCCATTTCAACTTCTACATAACGACAGACAATGTCCAAAATTTCTTGTCGCATCTTTTCCAGCATTTGAGGGCTAATATCAGCACGGTCATGAGCGATGACCAATTGTAGGCGGCGTTTTACCTGAGTGCGACTGTTGTCAGCACTGCGAAAAAAAAGTTTTTCTAAAAGTTCGACAATCATTGCAGCTAAGTGGAAGATGGAATGAAGTTAAACACTTTTTGTCCAAAACAACTTTCTCAGACGAGTAAATATGTTTTCGTGAGTTGAGTCTAGGTCAAGAAATTCGACTTCTTCCCCTTCCAATCTACGAGCAATGTTATCGAAAGCTGAGGCGGCTAAAGAAGGGTTTTCTGCTAAGACAAGAGGTTCGCCGCGATTGGTAGAGACTATGACGCGTTCATCATCAGGAATCACCCCGATTAAGGGAATTGCTAGAAGTTCTTGGACATCTTGAATAGACATCATATCATTTGCCCGTACCATTGCAGGTCTGATGCGGTTGATGATGAGATGAACTTTTTTAATACCTTGTGCTTCTAGTAACCCAACTACCCTATCAGCGTCTCGAACTGAGGCTATTTCTGGTGTAGAAATCACCAAAGCTTCTTTGGCTGGGGCTGTCGCGTTTCTAAACCCCATTTCAATTCCAGCGGGACTGTCAATTAAAACGTACTCGTACTTTTGCGCTAGTGCATTCACTAGAAGCTTCATTTGATCGGGGGTGACAGCATCTTTGGTGCGGTTTTGCGCCGCAGGTAAAAGTACTAAATTGGGTTGACGTTTATCTTTGACCAAAGCTTGTTCTAAACGACACTCCCTTGCCAAAACTTCAACCGCAGTGTATACTATCCGATTTTCTAGACCGAGTAGCAAGTCCAAATTTCTGAGACCAAAATCCGCGTCAACCAAAGCGACCTGACGTCCCATTTTGGCTAAAGCCATGCCTAAATTTGCTGTTACTGTGGTTTTGCCAACCCCTCCTTTGCCGGAGGTAATAACTATAATGCGGGTCATGATAGAAACACGCTTTTTGAATTATGAATTATGAATTATGAAGTATTTAATTAAGGTATCTTATACTTCATCATTTTGTTGGTTTATCCTGTTGAGCAGGATTTTGGAGAAATCACTAGCCCTGGCAATGCGGATTCCTTGTGGCGTAATATACGCTACCTCTGGATGAAACTGCGTCGGGGGCTTTTCTGGTGCTCTTGCTACAGTATCTGCTATTCGCAATTGAGTTGGTTCCATTTGCAAAGCCATAATTAGACACTTGCGATCCCCTCCAGCACCAGCATGAGCAATTCCACGTAGACGACCCCAAACTAGAATATCTCCCTCTGCAACTAAGATACCACCTGGATTTAAATCTCCCAGTAGAATAACATGACCCGGATGACGAATTTCCTCTCCTGAACGGAGAGTCTTTTCTAAGTAGAGGGGTTCAGCTAAAGGAGGTTGGGGAGGTTTTTCCTCAGTCCCAAGTGTTTGTTGTAACTTCACTTGTTCCACAGAGTAGCCAGCACTGACAGCAGCAATAGCTGTTTGGCGGCGACTGGTAGAAACCGACTTCAGACAAATTTCAAATTGATTCAACGTTTCAGCAAGTTCTTGCAGTTGTCTACCATCCAACAAGCGGTCTTGCGCCACCAAATGCACACTTGTGTTGGGAGAAAAAGAGCGATCGCAAGCTAAAAGCCGCAGTTTCATTTGTTGCCAAATATCAGACCAGCTGTATTCCGAAGCCGGGACTTGGGATTCTGTAGGCAAAATCAACAACAGCCGCCCATCCTCACTCTTAATTTGGACTTGGATATTGGGATTCACCGCACTATTTAGTAGAGGTGACTCAAGAATGTCCAAATCGAGAGAAACAGAATTTGACTCTTCCTCAGAAAATACAGAGTTTAAGTCTAAGTGAGCAAAGGTAAGACTGACATCTTCATCAGAAACTACAAGATTTGGCTCTGAATCAATAAGGTCAGAATTCGCATCTTCATCAGATGGCACAAAATTTGATTCTGGGTTGACAAGAGTTGAGTTTACATCTTCATCAGCAGCCACAAAATTTGATTCTGGGTTGACAAGGTTAGGATTCACTTCTTCACAAGGAACGACTGAATTTGACTCTACATCAATAAAGGCAGGATTTGACTTTAAATAGATGATGACAGATTTTACCTCTGATTCCGGTAAAATAGGGTTTTCCTCTCCATGAGAAGTAGACATTGGCTTTACATCAGAAAGAGCAAAGGTAGCCTCTACACAAGACCAGTCTTTTGTTGATTTTAAATTAGGTTTAGTAGAATCAAAACTCATGTTGTACTTGCTGAAATGAAAATGGGGTGTGGGGTGTAGGGTGTAGGGTAAGAAGAGTTTTCCTATTGCCCTCTTACCGATATTGTGGTATTTGCTACTGATACTAGAGTAATTGCTATTGTTCGTGGCGTTCTTAAAAATTAACAATTATTACCCTGTACTTTTACTGAGTCTGTGATAAACGGTTGCTAAAGCATGAGCATTGCCTACATTTCCTGGAAACAGTACCACTGGTAAATTAGGAAACTGGGGATGGTCTAATGGAGTTGTCACCATTGAACAACCAGCCAAAATTTGTCCGAGTAAACGTGCTGAAGTCAAAGCCAGACCACAACTTAAGACATCATTAGAAGTAATTCCACCCTTACTAATTAAAAATCCGATGTCGGATGGTAGACCTTGCACCACATCCATTAACAAACTTGAGACCCTGATTCCAAACTGCAACCTGGTTTCCACATCCTGAAAAGTCAGTTCCTTGCGACTGGTGTATACCACTGGTGTTTTCCCAGCATTATGTGCCGCACGAACATCTTCAAGTACCTCGGTTAGCAGTTTAACAGATTCTTCTGGTCCACCATCAACCAACATAGTCACATCCACTTCAACCCCTACCGTACCCTCTTGTTGCAAAAGTACCTCTAATTGCTGAGTCGTCTTTTTTACATGAGAACCAACGATAACCGCACCTGCTTTACCCTCTCGCACGTACTGTGCCATATTTTCTGCGGCAATGGGTTGGGGAGGTAACGCCGCTAAAGCTGTTAAGATACTGGCAGCACTGCGGAATAGAAAGCGTTTCCCCTGACTTGCTGCATTGAGGACATCTTGTGCAAAGCGATCGAGGTCTGCTTGAGTTTCACCATCCACAACAGCACACTGATTGTCCCTGAGTTTCATTAAGCGTTCTAAACTACCAGCACGGATATCCGCCAGTAAAAATCTTTCTACCGATTCAGCACTAATTCTTCCCTGAGTTTTTTCTTCTACATACTTCGGTAAGTAACTGTGATGGTAGCCAAAGACAGAATCACGAGCAAATTCAGTTTCATGGACTGGAGTGGGGACACCATCAACCATCAAATAATGGACACTGTCACGAGTGATACGTCCGCCTTCAAAAAACGCAGGAACTAGAAAATGAGCATCAAAAGGACCAACTTCCGAAGCAATAACATCCGTTTCAATCGGATAATGTCCCCGTAAAGTAGAATCTGAACGACTGACGATGAGAAAATCTTCAATTCCTTCAGCTTCTATAGCTTGCTTCAAGTTATGGCAAACTTCTCTAGTCACAGATGCAGCTTTTTCTGGAGTTAGAGACCTTGTATTGGTTAGCACAAAGAAAATCGGCGAATCATCTTGTAACCCCAAACGTAGAGTCTCCACATCCCAACGCATTAGCAGCAAGCAACTGTGGACTGTTTGAGAACCTGTCGGGTCATCATCCAGGACAATTATTTTTGGTTTGCTGGTCATTTTTAAGTAAATGGGGTGATGGTTATCTTGTATTTTGCGTTGACGGTTGTACGGCTGCAAAGAGTGACGCCCTACGTGACGATTTTAAGGGTGCAAGGCGTTGCGCCCCTACTGTTGACTGTCAACTGTTAACTGTCAACGTCAGTTTTCTGACTTCTGCTTGTACATCCAGAGCAATCTGCAATGATTGATTTAGGAGTTGAGCGTATTCGCCAGCCCGATCGCTCATTTGCACAGACGCTGTATGCAACATTTCAACATTGTTGACAAATAATTCTTGGTTATTAGCGAGTGATTTTTTATTATCCCGCAAAACCCGTTCCATTTTCAAAGCACGAACCAAATCTTCTCTAACCAGCTGCAACGCCGCAACCACTTTCTCCCGGTCATTGATACGATTTTCATTTCCAGGTGTCGCCAATTGGTCGTGAGTATCTATAGCTTTGATAACAGAATGATATTTACCGACTTTATCTAAAAGTACTGTCAGTGTCTTAGGACCACTTCGCCACCGCCATAACCACCGCCCAACAACGACAGAGATTGGAACTAGAAAAAGTAAAACAACACCCAAAACAATGGAAGAACCAACGATGGGCAGAATAATAAAAGCATAAATAAATCCAACAATAATGGGGGTTAGCACCAACACCACAGCTATTTCATTCTTCAAACAACCCAATCGCTGCTCACGATTTTGCAAAATAGAAGGTCGAAACACATTATCTGGATTTAACCCAATTAAGCGTCTCAGTTCTCCCTTCGTAATTTCCAAGCCTATTAAATCCGGGTGCATGGGGAGATCCTGTTAAGGGGGAGGG
>JAWQFQ010000343.1:0-7369 GCA_035967975.1 Scytonema sp. PMC 1070.18 | reverse complement strand
TAGAGGGGGAGATGGAATATGGAAGTGGCGGTGAGATGCACCGCGTTGGAAGCAGGGGAGAAATGTGTAGATGAGAGGACGATGGCTGACCGAGCGGATGTTTGTTTTGTTTTTTTTTTTCCAAGAAGAAGACGGAATACGAGTTCCTGAGATTTCTCGTGGGCTCGGAGATGTGTATAAGAAACATTAATAATTCATACCTCATAATTCATACCTTCTCCCCCGCCACTGTTTTGGAGTGCGGAATGCAGATAAGAAAATTCGCAATACTGCTATTGAATCGCTTAAAGGTGAAAGCCAAAATAACCAACCTCCTTTTGCTTGAGTACGGTCATAGGATGGCGCGATCGCAAACAGCATAGCAAAGCGAATCACTAGCAGAAACACGTTGAGTCCCAGAAAGAGAAAAGGGGGAAGTGGGGGATGAGGTGATGGGGTGGTGCGGAGATAAGGAGAGAGAAAAACGGAAGTGAGAACTACTAAAAGGGGTAGGGCTTGAACTGAAGTCAGTAGCCATAAATCTCCCCAAACTTGAGCGCGAGAGGAGGCGTCTTTCAAGTCTAAGCTGCGCCCCCATTCCTTCCACGTTTCCATCGCCCCCTCATACATCCTCACCTTCAGCACCTTCGCTCCATCTAAAAAGCCAACTTTATAACCAGAGGCGGCAATATTTCGTGCTAAAGTCACATCATCGCAAAACGAACTACCTGCACTGGTATAACCACCAACAGCGGCTAAAACAGAACGCCGACACAAAAAGCATTGTCCGTTCGCCATCACCCTTTCTGGTTGGTCAGCGTTGACACCTGCGGGGTTAAATCGGTAAAGCAGAGTCATTAACAACGCTGGTTGTAGCCAGCATTCTCCCGGATATTTCAGGATGAATTGCGGTGAGAGGGAAATCAAATCGTAACCTTCAGCCACCGCTGTCTTCACTAAACCAGCAACCAACCCAGCTGATGGAAGTGTATCAGCATCCATCCCCAAAAACCACTCACTCGCTTCTGAACTGTGTAAAAAGCCATAATGCAGCGCCCAAGGACGCCCCACCCAACCAACAGGTAAGGGGTCATCTATCATCAATCGAAAGCGGGGATCTTTTTGCTGTGCAGCTTTTACTAAATCGGGAGTCCCATCTTGGGATCTGCTATCAACAACTATAATTTCCCGAACTTCATAACTTTGCTGACTCAAACCAGCTAACAGAGGACTAATACGAAGAGCCTCATTGAGGGTGGGAATGACAACGCTCACACAACCCAAAATATCTGGTGTGGGGCTTTGGGGTTGAATGGGAGGACGGCGGCTGGGTCCTTTAAGAAGACGTGACAACAGAATAACTGTTGCTGGTAATTGAATAAGTAGCAATACAAGTGAGATAGCACTCACTATCGTCCAGGCGTCAACCATAATACTTAGGGTGTGGGGTGTAGGGTGTAGGGTGTGGGGGATGAAGGGGAGCGAGATGAAAAATGCTCAATGCAAAATTTTTACATCATTTTTAATTCCTTCTCGCCCCCATTTTCTAAGTAGTCATCATGAACTGGATGTACCAGCACGTATGAAAATGTCTTTCCCCTACACCCTACACCCCACACCCCACACCCCCTACTTAACAGCAACTTTGACGTTTGCTATTGAAACTTCAGCAGCTGTCGTCGGAGGAACTGCCATATTAACAGACCCAGGTGCGACTAACCAAAGCACTACAGCTGGAACAACACCAAAAACTAAGCCGAAGGAAACGGGGATCAGATAGCCAGAGCCCAGACTGAGTCCAGCTGCAAAGATAAAATTGCCTAGATATACAATCATCGGTACGCTGAGTTGGGTACGTTGTACTTTTATTGGTATGTTTCTCCACAACAGCGCCGCTACACTTATAAATAAGGCGCTAGTGCCAAACCAACCAGCATAATTTTGATAAGGTGTTCCAAAGAATGCTCCTGGGTTTTCCCAATACCAGAAAGGAAAAGAGGTTTGACTCATAGCAGGTTCGAGGGCAAAGTCCCAGGACGTAAATAGTAGCGCCCCAAGAAGTATAGCAGCTACGTGACGCAAGAAACTAGGCTTTTCAGCGACTTTCAAACCTGCACGAGCAATAAGATAAGCAGATAAGCCTACGTAAAACCAGGATAAAGGAATTGTAAAAGGGACTAACCCTGCAATTTTATACCCCAACCCACTTAAATAGTGGTAGTCTCCGAAGGGAAACCCAATGCTGGTTCCGAGTAATTCACTGCCCACTGATATTAGCATAGATGGCACCATAAACCCCAAACAAGTGCGCCACCCCAGTGTGCGTGATGCATAAATTGAGACAGCTATAGTTCCCAAAATAATATCTACCACACCGCCATCAGCCATACTTACCTGCATGGCTGACTGTCCTACTTCCCCTAAGTTTAAAATCACTTCAGCATTAGGTATGACTAGTAGAATTCCTACCAGTCCAAAAACCTTTGCCAAAATATGTCCAATGAGGCATACACGCTCTAATATAACCAGTTGACTCATGATAATTCCTTGACAAGACGTGACACACTGCTACTTAGCTGCTAACAGTTTACAAATGTTTAAGAAAATTTTTAACACTTTATCCGGTAATTCTTTGTAAGCTAGCTCTACTTTGTTTGGGAGAGCATTATATCCTATATAGATGGAACATAGAAAAAAAGGTCATGATAGAATCATAGTCTAAGTTAAAAACGCCAAAAACTACCTGCCATACACAAATTTCTTTTAGAATTTGAAGAAGAAAGGCAAAGGGCAGATGTCAGAAGGCAAATGGAACCCACGCCCTACACCCCACACCTTATTCTCAATGTCATTTTTGAAAAAGCTTCCTTGGCTTTCTGTGTTCCTCTTACTGCTGACTTACATCACTGTCGGTTGGATAATATCTAACGCAAAAGTTCATGTAGCTATGTGGCTGTTGACAGCGATCGCAGCCTTTCTTCTCGCAGCTAGTTTAACCACTCCTTGGACAAGTATTGCAAACTACTCGTTATTCCTCTTTAAATCTAACCTTAGATCTTTTGGCGTTACCGTTGGAGCAGCTTTGTTATTCTTTTTGATGATAGCCAGATTCCGAGTATTCCTTGATACCTTAGTAATTCTGGCAGCAGCAATACTGGTGAGAATTGACTTTCAAACAATAGGCTTAGGAGAAAGACAAACTTTTTGGACTATATTATTTGTATCTTGGGTGGGGTTGGCATTAGGTATATTACTCGATAAATTGATTTAGCAAGCCCTTCGGGCAGGCAATAGGCAATAGGCAATAGGCAATAGTCATGAATGTTAGTCCGATGCTTGGGTTAGAAGCCCCTAAATTTATTTAGGCGTACTTGACTTTCTGCGGATTTCCCTATTGCCTATTGCCTTTTAAGAATGATTGAATAGTACAGGAACTTAAAGACAAAATTTTCAGTCTCTGCTTTTAAGATGCGCTTTACTGATGTACCCAAACTAAGCAGGTGGAAAATAGGCGTAAAACACAGATTTGCATTTGCTCCTTGCATTAACCCTCGAAGCAATTCGAGGGTTTTTCATTCCTATTTATCACCACGCCTTAATCCCCCAGTTTTCCACTCCTCACTCAATACTGCAAGGGATAGCGACAATTAGAAACCCGATATCTTGGAGATACCGGGTTTCTGCGACCTTAAGTATCACGCTTCCCTTGCAGTATTGACTCTTCACTTCCTTTAAAATTTGTAACCGATACGGCTATTAAGACACCAAAATTCAACGTTCCACAGCATCTATGTTTTAAAATCGACAAAGACACTACTGTTTTTCGATCGCTCTTTCAATTATTTCTATAATAATCAGATTAGATAAATATAGTTACAATTTTTACAATGAAGATTTTAGTAGTAGAGGATGACGAGCTTGTTGCTCATGTTCTTACATCTGTCCTAATCAACCAAAACCATGTGGTTGAAGTCGCCTCCGATGGTCGGGAAGCGTGGGATTTAATTGAAACTTTTGATTATGATTTAATCCTGCTAGATGTCATATTACCAAAGACCGATGGTATTAGTCTTTGCCGACAAATCCGGTCGAAAGGTTTGCGGATGCCCATTTTACTATTAACTGGGTGTGATAGTAGTCACGAGAAAGCGATCGGGCTTGATGCAGGAGCAGATGATTACCTGGTAAAACCTTTTGATGAAGAAGAATTAGTAGCGCGAATACGAGCACTGTTGCGTCGTGGAGTCTTAACGTCACAACCTGTGCTAGCATGCGGTGATTTACGACTCGATCCCACAAGTTGTGAAGTCACTTATGCTGAAGAGAAACTGTCATTGACTCCAAAAGAGTATGCTCTGCTAGAGCTTTTTTTACGAAATAATCGCCGTGTGTTTAGCTGTGGCATGATTTTAGAGCATCTGTGGTCTTATGAGGACACGCCAGGGGAGGAAGCTGTCCGTACTCATATTAAAGGGTTGCGTCAGAAACTTAAAGCAGCTGGAGCTCCTGGGGATCTTATTGAAACGGTTTATGGAATTGGTTATCGTCTAAAACCACCGGTGAGAGTGAAAGAAGACACAAGAACACCGGGACACAGGAATACAGAGAATCAACAAGACACGGAGAATTTAGAAGATGGTTCCGCGTCATCGAAGGTAACACCTAGTCTTCCCCTTCCCGTGTCAAATCAACAGCAAACACTCCAAGGAGTTGCTGCTGTTTGGAACCGCTTTAAAGGGCGAGTTGAGGAGCAAGTGTCTCTACTAGAAGAAACCGCTGTTGCTTCAACACAAAAAAGTTTAAATCAAAAACTTCGCAAGCAAGCACAAAAAGAAGCTCATACACTGGCTGGTTCTTTGGGGACTTTTGGTTTCCCTGTTGGTTCTGAAGTAGCCAGAAAAATTGAACATTTATTAAAAGCAAATAAAGCACTCAGTAGCGATGAAGCAACAGAATTGTGTTGTTTAGTCAAGCAATTGCGTCAGGAAATACAGCAAAATCATCACCAAACTCTCTCTTCCTCATTGGTTCTTGATGAACAGCCCTTACTCTTGGTAGTCGATCGCAATGCTTATAGACAAGACGATCCCCATCAACACACTTTTGCTGAACAAATCAAACAAGAAGCAGAAAATCATAGTTTAAGTGTAAAAATTGCTACTACAATTGCAGCAGCAAGAAGTCAGTTATACCAAGAAAGTCCTCATGTTGTACTCATCGATCCCAGCACTTTCTCAGCTCATGAAGATAGCTTTGGTTTGTTAACTCAATTGAGTCAGCATAAACCTCCTGTACCAGTGATAGTGTTTACAGAGCAAAGCGATTTTACAAGTCGATTGCAAGCAGCTCGCTGTGGAGGACAATTCTTTTTACAAAAGCCCATGCCATTATCACAGGTACTGGAGACAGTCCAGCAAGTCTTACAAGTGAGTTGTGATGTAGAAGCAAAAGTCTTGGCGGTTGATGATGACCCAACAATTGGAGCAGTATTGCAAACCTTGCTCAATCCTTGGGGGATTGAAGTGACAAATCTCGAAACTCCCCAACGCTTTTGGAAAACTCTAGAAGCTGTGAAGCCAGATTTACTCATATTAGATGTGGAAATTCCTGAGATAAACGGTATTGAAATTTGCCAAGTAGTACGGAACGATCCCCACTGGAGCGAGCTGCCAATCCTGTTTTTAACTGTTCACAATGACGCCGACATTGTCAATCAAGTGTTTAGTATAGGTGCAGATGACTTTGTCAGCAAGCCTATCGTTGGACCAGAACTAGTGACTCGCATTATTAATCGCTTGGAGAGAATTAAACTGCGGAAGCGCATCACTCAAACTTACCAAGCGAAAGCATCTCTTACAGACAGCAATGAGTCATCTTATAAGAGTTTAGACGCTCGTCTGATTCAACAACAAGCAACTGTTGCTCACTTGGGTCAGTTGGCGCTTTCTGGGAAAGACCTTTCTAAGCTAATGGATGAAGCAGTGGCTCTAGTCGCGCAAAACTTGGATGTAGAATATTGCAAAATATTAGAACTGCTTCCCAATGAAAATAAAATGGTATTGCGTGCGGGGGTAGGTTGGAATAGTCTTGCGATCGGTGAGACAGTTATTAGTTCAGATACATCAATTGCTGGTTACACTTTGGAAGAAAAGCAACCCGTCATTATTGAGGATTTGCGGACAGAAACTCGTTTTAGCGGTTCGTTCCTACTGCAAGAAAATCATGTTATCAGTGGCTTGAGTGTACCAATTCCCAAACCCCCTGGTTGCTATGGTGTTTTGGGAGCATATACTTCCAAAAAACGTATTTTTACTCAAGATGACATTCATTTTATCCAGTCCATCGCGAATATTCTGTCAGCTACTGTTGAAAGACAGCTAACAGAACAGGCTTTACGTAAAGCTAAGGATGAGTTAGAACTGAGAGTGGCAGAACGCACGGCTGAATTGATTAGGACAAATGAACGATTGAAGTCGGAACTCAATGAACGCCAACGCACACAAGAAGAACTGCGCCACTCTCAAGCTCGGTTTGCTGGAATTGTCTCTATTGCAGATGATGCTATCATCTGTATAAATAGCAATCAAAACATTACCTTGTTTAACCAAGGAGCCGAGAAAATTTTTGGCTACTCCGCAGATGAAGTTCTGGACCAGTCATTAGATATACTGTTGCCGAATCGGTATGAATCAGCACACCGACATTATGTCAATGATTTTGGCACATCCGCAAAAGTAGCGCGCAGAATGGGAGAACGTCGTGAAATTTACGGTCGCCGTAAAGACGGTACAGAATTTCCCGCTGAGGCTTCTATCTCAAAGTTACAGCTAGGGGAAGAAATAGTATATACAGTATACTTACAAGATATTAGCGATCGCAAGCAAGTAGAGCGAATGAAAGACGAGTTTGTGTCTGTGGTCAGCCACGAACTCCGCACACCCCTGACTTCCATTCATGGTTCTTTGGGAATGTTAGCAAGCGGTTTAATCCAGCCAAATTCAGAACAAGGAAAGCGCCTGCTCCAAATTGCAGTTGACAGCACAGACCGCTTAGTCAGGCTCATTAATGATGTTTTAGACATTGAACGGATTGAATCCGGTAAAGTCAAGATGGACAAGCAAAACTGCAATGTTGCTGACCTAATTGAAGAAGCAGTCAATGTCATGCAGCCCCTTGCAGACAAAGCTGGGGTGACTTTATCTATTAACAGCATATCCCAAGATATATGGGCAGACCCAGATCGTATTGTTCAAACCCTCACCAACTTGCTAAGTAACGCCATTAAATTTTCCCGCGTCGGTTCCACAGTCTGGTTAAATGCTGAAATGGAAATTCGGGAACGGGAAATAGAAAATGAAAAGGAAAAACCCCTACCCCCACAGCCCCACAC
>JAWQFQ010000342.1:0-7401 GCA_035967975.1 Scytonema sp. PMC 1070.18 | reverse complement strand
CATGCACGGTTTTGAAAGAGAGGTGCGGGGAAGAGATTCCCCCATCGACTCTAACAAGATTACAGAGAATTGTTACGAAGTGTGAAGAACTCGTTTTTCACGAAGCATTGCGGGTTCTAGCTTTCCGATACCTGGCACTGGGTACTACCTCCCGTGGGGGTTGATGTTTGTAGTACGATGCTGGCAAATTGGCGAAGATAAATCCAATGAGAACGGGTTTGGTGATTTTAGCTGAGGGCGGTACTTCTTACAAAAACCTCGGTAGCTATTGGTACATTCTTCCAAAGTTCTTCCTAAAATTAACCACAGATGAACGCGGATGGACGCAGATAAATTTGTACTTCAGCAGCCTGGAAAACGCTATAAGAATTATGATAAATAAAACTTAACACTGTAAAAATACTTACAAGAATCACCGATGCCTGCCAAAGTCACCCTCACGATTACCGAAGGCAAATCACTAGGACGACAATATACTTTCGACTTCCGCACTACCTGTATTATTGGTAGGTCAAAAGACTGCAACCCGCAATTACCAGATGATGAAGACCATCGTACCATTTCCCGCTATCACTGCTTGTTAGATATCAACCCGCCTGATATTCGCGTGCGGGATTTTGGTAGTAGAAATGGTACTTACGTTAACGGGAAAAAAATCGGACAGCGCCAACCTCAACAAACTCCAGAAGAAGCCGCAAATTGGCAATTTCCAGAGTATGATTTGCAAGATGGAGATGAAATTAAACTTGGTAATACGGTGTTTGTAGTTGGTATTGAAGTTGAGTTAGAATCAATTAAAATTCCTAATTTCTTCCCTGCAACAGTTAATATTCATAATGTTAACCAACATCCAACGCAACCTCCTAATTTATTGCAATACGTTAAACGCTTGTTGGGTTTAGCAGAGGCTGGTGACAAAAATTTAACAGCTATTCGCAGTTATAGCATTATCCAACTATTAGGAAAAGGTGGTTTTGGAGAGGTTTATTTAGCACAGCATAATCAAACAAAAAATTTCGTGGCGCTGAAGGTAATGTTACCTGCTGTTGCTGCAAATGACTGGGCTATACAAATGTTTCTGCGGGAAACAGAAAATACTAAAGCATTGCGACATCCTCATGTTGTGAAATTGCTTTAATTGACCAACAGCAGCAAGGCTAGTGATTGGTGAAGTATCACTAATAACAATCACAACCTACCCAACTCCCGCAAATTCTTCAAATCGAGTTCAAAATCTTCTATTTCATAAGAATACAGGGGTATTTTGCGTTCACCAAGCAACTGCTGAAACTGTATTTTATCCATTTCTGCCAACTTGCTCGCATATCCAAGGGGAAGTTTTCCCGATGCAAACAGTAATAAAGCAACTTCCTGTTTAAATTCGGCTTCTGTCATTCCACTAGCACGCAAAGTATCATCTGATATGACGACGCTCATTTTTCCCTCTTGCTAAAAATTTCAGTGGATTAAATCAAGTGAGCATTATCGAGACGCGAGATTTACTCTTTGTAGGAGTTCGATCTGCACGATTATCTCAGTACTAACCCCGATATCAGTTCATTTTTTCATCTTTAAGGCTACCTACTTTTCTTAGAACTAGGTCTTTTTTAGTAGTATATATGGCATTAGGATGTATATAAGAAACTAAGTCTAGTTTCCCAACACGAAAATCTTCATCTTCTAATTTAATTTCCTTTTCCCTACCTGATTTACTAGTAATGACGCAAACAATGATATTACTGCCAGATTCAGCAACAATTAAAGCAGGTCTTTTTTTGCTATCCGAAGCATCAAAAAAAGGATAATTAATTACAATTACATCACCCTTACTCAAGTATTCTATATAGGAATACGATTTGATTCTTGAAATGATTTGCGTAGGTAGGCAATAGGCAGAAGGCAATAGGCAATAGGGTTCTAGAAGATTCAGGTGTACCGAGTTTTGTTCAAAAATCAAATAGGAGTCCTATAGGTTTTTCCAAGCTTCGTCTTCCTCTTCGTTAAGCCAATATTCGTTAATTGCAGATTCACTAATTTTCAAGAAATCCTGTATGAGATTATCAGAATCATCTAATACTATCTGATCGCCATTTTTTTGCTGATGCAAATTATCGGGCTGTAATTCTTTTTCTTCTAGTACCTTAAAAGCAGCACTAATCACCTCCAATGCATTAGTATATTTACCCTTTTCTATCCGTTTTTTTATAAATTCCTCCTGTTCGGGATTCAGGGAAATGTTCATTTGCTGGTACCTTACAACTGAGTCTATAGGATAATGCAGAATTGAGTTAATCCGCATGAATACCACCTCTTCTAGAGGTGGGTGCGTCAATAATATAGTATACACTCCATCTTACACTCTAGCTTTGTAGCTAGATCTGGTTGCGATTCATGAATCAGCAACGCCAAAAACTGTTATGTGTTACTGACCTTAGATGGAGTGCAATTGTTTTATTTCTATGAAATATTCTATGATAGATAATGACTTAATAAAATGACTGATTTCAATGCGGGCGTACAAAAACGGCAGTGCAATAGAGGTAAGAGTTTCTAGTTTATGATACGCTTTCGTCGCTTTCGCATTCTTACCGTCATCTTTGCCATTACAGTAATGGTCATATTGGGATGGGGTTTCACCAGTAACATGGAAGTCCTCGCCCAAGCAAGACCAGCATCTGCGATCGCACTAGATGGTCGTCGATTATTTGAAATTAGTGATGCTGGACAATTTAGTGCTGAAAGTCGAGCTACTGATGCCAACTTGATTTTAAGACAAGCAGTCCGCTCCTCTGAGCCAGTCAAGGTAGAGATTGTAGAAACCAACAAATTACCTGTGATTCGGATTAATGGACGTCACTTGCTGACGGTAACAGAACAAGACACGCCAGCAGGTAGAACAACACAAGAGCAAGCTCAAATTTGGTCAACACAGATTTTTGAAGCTGTTCAGCAAGGACAAGAAGAACGAAGCTTAGGTTATTTTTTGAGGGGAATATTACTTGCTGTTGTGTCCTTATTGGGTGCGATCGCTCTCCATAAAATTTTCGGTTTGATTTGGCGCTATTGGTTGCGAAGAATGGTTCCAAGAGCAGCAAACAACCCTGAAACAGGAGCACAACCCAAGGAAATAGAATTATTTTTACAATTGACGCTGAGTGCAGTACGTGCAGGACTATGGCTAGTTACAATTCTTTACATTACGGATTTATTTCCCTTAACACGGGAGTGGAGTCAGCGCTTTGCTAATCTTTTGCGAATGAGTTTGACTGAACCAGTCATTTCTCTTGGGGACAATTCTTATTCAGTCATCAATATAATTATACTGATTGCCCTGTTTTTTGGATTATTGGCTGTAGCAGGAGCAGTGACAAACTTGATGCGATCGCGCATACTCCGCATAACCAGTGTCAGCCGAGGTGTTCAAGAATCAATAGCAGTTTTAATCAACTATAGTCTCATTTTTATTGGTACAGTAGTTCTGCTACAAATTTGGGGCTTAGACATCAGTTCTCTCGCAATAGTAGCAAGTATTTTGGGTGTAGCAATTGGATTTGGTTTGCAGGGAATAGCCAGAGAATTAGTGAGTGGTTTAGTCATCACATTTGAGCGCTCTATTGAAATTGGAGACTTTGTTCAATTTGGGGAGTTTATGGGAACAGTAGAGCGATTAAATGCTCGCAGCACTTGTATCCGCACTTTAGATGACATAGTAGTGATTGTGCCAAATTCTCGATTGTTAGAAAAGGAAGTCGTGAATTGGAACCATCGTAGCTCCGCGTCTCGGATAGTATTACCTGTACGTGTAGCATATGGCTCAAGTTTAAGTACCGTACGTTCTGCGCTGCTAAAGGTAGCCCAAGAAAGTTCTGATATTTTAAAACAACCAGCACCTAAAGTTTGGTTTAAAGGTTTTGGTGATGATTCTTTAGATTTTCAATTATTAGTTTGGATTTCACAACCTCGCAAACAGTTTCAAATTAAAAGTGACCTTTACTTTCAAATTGAAGAAATCCTACGCGAGCACCAAATTCGGATTCCCTTTCCACAGCGCTCCCTTCATGTAAAATCTGGAAGTCTTCCTTTGGAACTGTCACCTAAGTTAGAAAGTTCGTTATCTCAACTTTCTGAAGTTTTGTCTGTTTGGTTGAAAAGTCAATCGCAAGTTGATGAGTTTAATGGAGCAACTAAATCATCAAAAAATCACAGACAAGATGGAGAATCTCAAACATAGAAATGATGTAAGGGTATGCAAATTGGCGAATATCAAAAAATTCGGTAGGGTGTGCTATGCCGCAGGCTAACGCACCATCTTTTTACTGCATATCTGATAAAAAGGCACATAGACAAGAAGTGGCTACTCTTCTCCTTCCCTACGGGACGCTAACGCGTAGCTTGCTTCCCCGTATGGGTATGAGTTCTCCTTTAGGAGTACCCGCAGGAGCGATATGGATATTTTTGTAATTGGAAGTTCCTTAAAGTTTCTGTAAACCTACATACTCCCATACCGCCGAGAACTATATTGATTTGTATGTAGCAAAAATCAGTATAAACGCTCATGACAAAGCATAAAAAACTTCCTGGGCAGGCTTCTCGTGCTGTAGCGTTATTTTTCTCTCTGCTTTTATTATCGGAGTCAACAGCTGGTCATTGTCGCGGATGGTGCTTTGCAATATATTCCTTTTGCGGCTTTGGCTGATTTAAATTATCAACCGAGTTCTACACAAGGGAAGGAAGAGAAACCAAAACATCCCTCTTGTGTGGGTGGTGGTATTAGTAACTGTCAAAAAGATGATTCACCCATAAACAGGTTTGACTATCAACCGCTATTTGTCAACCATGAAATTGTCAATTTACCTTCCGCAAGTGCGATCGCTCAATCTCTTTCGTTCTGCTAACCTTTCATCAGTATTAAACTGTAGTAGCCTCACAGTTGTTCGTCCTTCTGGTGTTAAACCAACAATCACTGCTTTTTCACAAGCAAAATGTTCAGACCATTGCTGTGTTCGGGGATTGAAGAGAAAACTAAATTTTTCTGTTTGGGGGTCGAAAGAGCCAAGGTCTGTACCTTTATGACGGTTGCAACGCCAACAGGTTAGAGCTAAATTAGTTGCATCAGTTTTACCACCATGCTTTTCCGGAATGACATGGTCAATTTCATGGGTATAGAAAGAAACATTTTCGGGAAGCAAACAATACTCGCAACAACGGTTTGCTCTTTCTTCAACTAGGCGACGCAGTGTAGCAGGAATATAACTAACGCTCATAGGCTAGTGGTTAAGTGCGGTAAATTGCCTGTTTTTAGCATGACCATCAGATGCTCAATACGCTCATACTCGTCTAGTTCTTTTTGTTCCATAGGGCTGAGTTCTCGATCTTTACTACGTCTGAGTAAAGTTTGTATTCGTTGTTGCATTTCGGCTGTAGGACGGAAAGCTAAAATTTGTTCTGATGTCGGGTTACTGACAAGAAAATCAAGTATATATTGATATACGCGAGTTGGCAGTGGTGGTTGCTCAAGACTAAGTGCCAAGAGTTCTGGTAAGCGATCGCCTAACTGGGTGAGTTTTTCTGATAGTTCTTCAGAAACTTCTAGAATAATTTTGACCATAGTTGAAGCTTCGAGGTGTAACTATTTCCTCTAATTTCAAGCATACATCACTCTCTCAGAGAAAGTAGTGGTTTAACATCGCGCTTTCCTCAGATATAGTTATCAGTTTTTATTCCCCTTTTAAACGTCAATTTACGAATTACGCTGTTGAGTGAGAAACCGCCATTAAAACCGGATAGCAAGAGCGAGAAAGCTTCCCCATACCTTGTTCTCACTGTTCAAAGTCAACAACAGCAATCAAGACTGCGTAGGTTTTGAGAAATTGTGGGTTGGCGTAGCCCGTCGTAGACATCGCTTGGCTAGTTAGGGTAGAAGCCAATAGTATTATACTTGCACACCTTAACTATGAGGTAGAATGGTAATACTCCCAGATAAATAAATTAAGTTATGTCAGCGAAGGATAAATTTCACGATATTGTGAGATTAGCTTTGGAAAAAGACGGGTGGAATATTACAAACGACCCTCTGTATATTGATTTTGGTCAAGTTCAGATGCGTATCGATTTGGGAGCAGAGAAGTTACTTGCAGCAGAAAAGGAAGGTGAAAAAATCGCTGTTGAAATCAAAAGTTTTCTAAATCCATCAGCTATCACTGATTTTCATCTTGCTTTGGGACAATTCCTTAACTATCGTACTGCTCTTAGGGAAAAAGAACCAGAACGTCACCTATATTTAGCAGTTGATGCAGAAACTCATAATGATTTTTTTACGCTTCCGTTTCTACAGCTTCAAATTCAAGAATTTCAATTAAAACTGGTAGTTTACGATATTGAAACTGAGGAGATAGTAAGATGGATAAGTTAGAAAAATATAGGGAATACATTCAGCAAATTTTGACAAAATATGGGAGTTATAAACCTTCTTATGGCGATGTAGAAGTAGAACAAATATTTGATACTGTACGCGACCATTATCAACTTGTTAATGTAGGCTGGGAAAATAAAAGTCGTGTGTATGGTTGTTCAATACACATCGATATCAAAAAGGATAAAATTTGGATTCAGTGGAATGGAACCGAGATAAATATTGCGGAAGAATTAGTTTCGATGGGTGTTTCCAAACAAGACATTGTTATCGGATTTCATTCACCCTATAAAAGACAGTTTACAGATTTTGCTGTGGGTTAGGATGTAATGAATAAAAAAGCTATGGGCAAAGTTTTGTGAGATACGTTAGCTTCGCTATACTGCGTAAACGCGCAGCGTGTCGCTTTGCGACTCAGGTCAACGAAGTTATCGCTTTACAGTACAGGCAAAATTATATAATTGTATTTTTCAACTTCCAAACTCAGTAAACTGACGTATATATGGTTCATGAAACGCCAAAATAATATCTTGCTTGGGTACTCCCATTTCCACTAATTGATTAGCAATTCCAACTTCAGTACCATCATGTTGAATCCAAATTTTTCCATCTTTAATATCAAGATGTAAGAGACAACCAAAATCCCGTTTATTTCCTCTCCAACCGACGTAAAGTAATTGATAATGGTCTTGTTGTTCGTCAAAAATTGTTGTCCTTCTCTTCTCTTCCCTCCGGGACGCTACCGCGTAGCTTGCTTCTCCTCTGGAGTACGAGACGCTGCGCTTAGCTTGCTTAAGCGGAGGGGTACGAGACGCTTCTCTCCCTTGAGGCTTCCGCCAAGGCGAACGCTCCGCGACCCGATCGCGTTGGCGTCTTGGCGGTTTCATAAAAAATCCTGTTTGTAACTCAAATAGGATTGCTATAGTCAGTCGTTCCTAAGAGGATGTTTGAAAAGTGGTTGGCTGTAATTTCAAGCACTGGTTGATCCC
>JAWQFQ010000341.1:0-7577 GCA_035967975.1 Scytonema sp. PMC 1070.18 | reverse complement strand
ACGTCAAATGTTTATACAGTAAACGTTGTGTACGTTGTGATATAGATAAGAGTACAGATTGAGCGAGAGGCTTCTGCCCGTTTAAGCTAAGAGGCAAACTTTCGTATACAAAAATATATAAACATTGAACTGTATTTCTATGAGATTTTACAGTAAATAGAGTATAATTTGAGACTGATAATAATGAAAGAACTGTGTAAAAATTTCAGTAGGAAAAGTATGGGCTTATCATTAATTATTCGCATTGGATTAGCTCTACTGTTGGTATGGAATCTACTTGTCATGGCTCTTCCTGTGACAAAAGCACAAGCACAAATTGTACAAACAGTGGAAAATTCCAACAAAGAAAATACAAATAATTTAGAGGAACTCACGAAAAATCAAAAATTATGGAACACTCAAGGAGTTCTCAACTACCGCTATACGCTTACCAACAATTGTTTTTGTACAAGTGATGCTAGAGGACCTGTTATCGTTGAGGTTAGTAACAGTACTAATACTTCTGTGACTTCTGTAAGTACTGGTCAGTCAGTTAATTCAGAACTGTTTGATAAGTATGATACAATCCCTAAACTTTTTGATGCGATTAGAGATGCGATCGCACGTCGAGCAGATAGTATTAACGTACAATACAATCCCTCTTTTGGCTACCCAACACAAATTAATATAGATTATAGCCGTCAGATGGCTGATGAGGAATTGTTTCTCACAATTGAAAATTTCACCAGAACCACAAATTTTACTAAAGCCAATTTCTTTGAACTGAGTGGTGACTCTATTGAAGTAAGTTACTCTGACACCAGCTTCCTTGGTGGAGCGCAACTCAGCTACCGTGACAATAATATCAATCGCACCTTCAGATCCAAAGAAATTAATGTCCAGGATACTGAACTTGGTCGGTTAATTACAGTCACATTGGAAGCTATCCCTGATGTACGTACAGTAACATTTACTTTAATCTTGCCATTGGTCAATATCAATGGTATGTCTGAAACTATTCCTATCGAAGTTCTTGGCATTCAGACTACGACTAATACAACTATTGCAGGTCCTGGTCCTGGTGTCGAGAAAACTTATGCTGTAGTCAAACTTAAAGGGAGGGCTCAGTTTGTTGTGTTTTAAGTGCGTGATGGGAAATAGCTTGTTTCTAAGCACCTACAACCGTGGGAAAAAGCCGACTCAAGTCTAATAACATATCTTCAAATGCAGGAATCGCCACTGACTGATGAGGCAAAGATATCTGCTTGCTGAGATAATTGAATTTACTTTGAGCATTTTGATAAGGTTGGCTGTATCGCTCAAGTTGGCGAACATTTAAGTTGACAATCCAATAATCAGAAATTCCGGCTTCCGCGTAGATTTCTAACTTTGTTGTTTGGTCATAATCTAGGGTTGAGTCCGAAATTTCAATCACTAAAAAAATATCTTCGGGATAGGGATGATGGACGAGATAATCTTCATCTTTACCGCGTGCGATCGCCACATCTGGTTCAGGTTCACTTTGATTTGGTAAAGTGATCGGATCTTGTCCACGAATCACAGCGCGATCACCCAACAATCGATCCAATTGGCGACATAATATAGAACCACAGACTGTATGAGGTGTGCCTTTGGCTACCATTTGTATGAGTTCTCCGCGTATCAATTCAATGCGATCGCTCTCCTGTAAAAATTGCAGTTCAATCAGCCGATGATATTCGTCAATAGTGAATCGCTTTGGTGTGACAGTGTTCATGAGACAGCACCAATTTTACTGTTATATAGCAATCCTAAATTATTCGTAAAAAGTTTTAGGAGCTAATAGCTAATGGCTAATAGTAAAACACAATTAGCCGCATTTCTGAAACTTTGTCATCCAGCACAATACGCCCATTGGCGATCGCTTGACCTGTAGGAACGCTTAAACTAATGTTATCAACCGCCACAATCTCTTTGCGGATGCGGTTTAACCCCCAACCACGACTACTCCCTTTCCGCCCCAAGATTACCTATTGAAATGAACCGCAAAGACGCAAAGGACACGTTCGCGCAGCGTCTCCGACAGGAGAAGGAAGAGGAAAAACAGATCGGTAATCTTATAGCACCGAAGGGAGTAAGAAAAAAGGTTTTGCGTAAATTTTCCAATTCTACCGCTGTCATCAATCAATCCTCATCAGTAGTTTTATATTACAATTATACTACATATAGTTTTCAACTCTAATAGTACGACAACAACAAAGCGATCGCTCCCAATCGTAAAATTCCCCTACACCCCACACCCCATACCCTACACCCTCATTAATTGACAAAACAGCATAAATTACGCTACCATAGCTGATTGTCTGTCTAACTCCTGCTCGGATCAGGTAACGACAATACAAAAGCTGGGAAGCGCTTCAGAGTAAGCAACCTAGCTACCTGTACGGCAACCTTAAGGACAATTTCATGACCTACGCAATTATAGAAACTGGCGGTAAACAACTAAAAGTAGAACCAGGTCGGTTTTACGACATTGAACTCCTCTCTGCTCAACCAGATGAGAAAGTGACAATCGATGCAGTTTTGTTAGTGCAACATAACGGTGAAGTCACCATTGGACAGCCGTTAGTAGCAGGAGCAAAGGTAGAAGGGACGGTGATGCGACATCTTAGAGGTCGCAAAGTCCTGGTGTATAAAATGAAACCGAAAAAGAAAACTCGTAAAAAGCGGGGACATCGCCAGGAAATCACCAGATTAATGATTAACTCCATCACTCTTGATGGTTCAGTCATAGCTACAGAAGAAACCATCGCAGCTGAAACTCAAGCCAATGCGGAAACAGTAGCAGGAACAGTTATACCTTCCGAACCTCAAGAAGTCGCAACAGAGAACACCGAGTCTTCTGTTGTCTCTGACACTCAAGAAATCGCAGCAGAGAACACTGAGTCTCCTGTTGTCTCTGAAACTCAAGAGAGTACTGAAACACCTGTTGCTGAAAACACACCTGCTGAAGAGTTAAATCAGTGAACAGTTATCATGCATATGGAGGGAGATTTGGTCACTTCCAATGACTTCCACTAAGTAGAAAGATAACTAATTCAAGCCATAAGCTGATAATTGATAAGTGTTGATAAAAGCAAGAAAAACAAGAGGACACTATGGCTCATAAGAAAGGAACAGGTAGTACACGCAACGGGCGTGACTCTAATGCTCAGCGTCTAGGCGTCAAGCGTTACGGTGGTCAAGTTGTTCGGGCGGGAAATATTTTAGTCCGTCAACGCGGTACTAAATTCCACCCCGGTAACAACGTTGGTATTGGTAGCGATGACACCCTATTTGCTCTCGTTGACGGTGTAGTTACCTTTGAACGTAAAGGTAAAACTCGTAAAAAAGTCAGCGTTTACCCAGTTGCTGCAGCAGAACCTGTGGCAACAGCTGTTGCATCATAGTCAATATGTAGCGATCGGCATATCTCCCGTAAAGGGCAAGAAACCCGGTATCTTTAAGATACCGGGTTTCTGAGGGCTTGTAATTTTTACAAATCAAATAGGACGTCCTTTCTGTACTACATACAGGAGTGGTTTTGTCATATTTGAATTATTAGCTTATGCATCAACAAGATATCAGAATATGCTTCGTCGGCGACTCTTATGTCAATGGTACGGGCGACCCAGAATATCTTGGCTGGACTGGGAGAATATGTGCTCACGCCCATAAAAAAGGTTATGCTATTACTCACTACAATCTTGGCGTGAGACGGGAAACCAGCGAAGATATAAAAAAGCGTTGGTTGAGGGAAGTATCTTGTCGCTTACCCAAACAGTGCAATTGTAAAGTTGTATTTTCATTTGGAACTAACGACACAACCATTGAAAATGGTAAAACTCGTGTTGATTTGACAGCATCAATTGAAAATACTCGTAGCATTTTAACTGAAGCTAAACAGTTATATTCAATTTTAATGATAAGCCCAGCACCCGGTGCAGATAGAGAGCAAAATCAAAGAACTGCTGACTTATCCAAACAGTTTGCTTTAGTTTGCAATCAACTGAATGTACCTTATCTAGATGTGTTTTCTATGTTAGAAAAGTCAAAAATCTGGATAGATGAGGCAAAAAGTAACGATGATTTTCATCCAGGAGCAGCAGGATATACAGAATTGGCTGAAATTATACAAACTGGGAATGTTTGGTTAAATTGGTTGGATATAATTTGAGTTAAAAATTCTCTGATTCCCCCTACACCCCTACACCCTTATACCCCTACACCCCTGATTCAACTCTTCCTCGGTCGTCGTAATGTTCTAGAACCAATGGGTCCCAAAAGGCGATTGAGGGCACGCAGTTGTTCGGCTGTGCCCATTGCTATCAGTGAATCTCCTGCCATAAATACCGTATCAGCGGTGGGACCGCCGATGAGTTCGCCATTGGCGCGGCGGATAGCAAGAAGCAGTGCTCCTGTTTGCGCTCGCAAACTTGCTTGTCCTAAGGTTTGACCAATAAAAGGACAAATCACAGGATCGAGCAAAAATTCTTCCATGTAAAGCTGTCTGTCTGTACCAGAAAGAATCCCATCCACAAAGTCCATCACTTGAGGTCTCAAGGCTGCGGCTGCCATCCTTTTTCCACCAGTAATATAAGGGGAAACCACAGCATCCGCACCAGCACGTTGTAACTTTTGTAACGCTTCTTCTGCAGTAGCTCGTGCGATCGCTCGAATGCTTGGGTTCAGAGTTTTTGCAGATAAGACTACATATAAATTTTCCGCATCTGAGGGCAAGGCAGCAACAATACAAACTGCCCTTTCAATCCCAACTTCTAATAAAGTATCATCTAGAGTTGCATCGCCCTGGTATACAATATAACCCATGTTCTGAGCCTTTTGTACAGACTCTGGGTTAGAATCAATAATCACAAAAGGAACACCTTCTGCACCAAACTCTACGGCAATTTGGCGACCTGTTCTACTAAATCCACAGATGATGTAGTGCTCGGCTAAAGATTCCATTAAACGCCTCTGTCGTCGCAGTCGAATTCCTTGTTGAAAGTAACCTTCAATTATAGCTTCTGTAAATCTATTAACGATGTAACCAATACTAATAACTCCCATTAAAATTAAGGCAATGGTAAATAATCTTCCCCTAGCTTCAAGTGGTCGGGTTTCACTATAGCCCACAGTCGCCAAGGTAATGACGGTCATGTAAGCTGCGTCTTCCCAAGACCAACCTTCCACTAACCTGTACCATAAAGTCCCAATGCAGAACACGCCAGCAAGGGCAATCATCCCCGCCGTTAACTCTTTTTGAATGCGTTGATATTTTTGCTCAAGTGATGAGTACACAGTTTTTTTCCACAGTCACTCGTTGGAGAATATGGGAGTGTTACTTTAAGATAAAGTCTTAATAAGAAATTTTTTTTAAGGCATTGATATTTAAAATCAAAAATTTTTCGGAGGTTGATAAGCAAATCTTTTAGTAAGCATCTAGCCATTTAGCACTTTAGCATTTCGATAGCATAAAATTTCAGTGGCTCACCAGACAGCATTGCTAAAATACAAAACGAACTAAATGCTCACATCTTTGGAGTTACTGAAATTTTTTTGCAGTTGCTCAAGATGAGCAAGTTTTTGCTATAGTGACAATATGCCAAAAATCCAAGGCGTAAAAGAATTCAAAAAATAATTGAGGCTTGAAAACCTCTGGCTTTGAATCAACCCGCCTCTGGCAAGGTTAAATAGTGGAGAAACCAAAGTAGGAAGTTTTCAGTAATAGAGCTGGCTCAACATATATATACGCCTGTAGATTTAAGAAGGAGCCAACTCCCTTCAGCGAAAGCAGGAAGCAGACAATACGGTTGTATAAGGCAACTGTGGGTAAGTTTTGTGGAGCAGTTAGGTAGTGAGCATACAAACTCTGGTTGAACAAGCGGTAGTAAACTCTAGCCCCTTTGATTCCGATAGTTTTAATCAAGTCGTAATGTCCACTTATGCGCGGTTTCCTATCGCCCTAGAACGGGGTGCAGGATGTCGTGTTTGGGATACGCAAGGGCGGGAGTATCTTGATTTTGTGGCTGGGATCGCAACATGTACGTTAGGACATACCCACCCTGTTATGGTGGAAACGGTAAGCAAGCAGATACAAAAACTGCATCACGTTTCTAATTTGTACTATATTCCAGAGCAAAGTGAATTGGCACAATGGATTGTCCAACACTCCTGCGCTGATCGCGTATTTTTCTGCAACTCTGGGGCGGAAGCAAACGAAGCAGCTATCAAGCTCGCGAGAAAATACGCGCATACAGTGTTACAAATAGAACGACCAATTATTTTAACAGCACATTCGAGTTTCCACGGTAGAACGCTGGCAACGATTACCGCTACATCTCAACCGAAGTATCAAAAGAATTTTGAACCCTTGATGCCGGGATTCCACTATGTCCCATACAACGATATCAGCGCAGTAGAAGAAGCTATTAGTGAGCTAGATGAAGGGGATTACCGCGTAGCAGCAATTTTGATAGAACCATTGCAGGGAGAAGGGGGCGTTCGACCAGGGGATCTCGCCTACTTCCAAAAGCTGCGGAAGGTTTGTGATGAAACGGGCGTTTTGCTGATTTTTGATGAAGTACAAGTGGGTATGGGGCGCAGTGGTCAGTTATGGGGTTATGAGTGTCTTGGAGTTGAACCAGATATTTTTACCAGCGCTAAAGGCTTGGGTGGCGGTATCCCCATCGGCGCAATGATGTCCAAATCGTTCTGCGATGTTTTCCAACCAGGAGAGCACGCTAGCACCTTTGGTGGAAATCCTTTTGCTTGTGGAGTCGCTCTTGCGGTCTGTCAAACACTGGAACGGGAAAATATATTGCAGAACGTTCAAGATAGAGGCGAACAGTTACGTGCGGGTTTGCGGGCGATCGCCGCAAAATACCCCAATCATATTGCTGATGTCCGGGGTTGGGGACTCATTAACGGTATGGAGTTAAAAGCTGATATTCCACAGACGGCGGCTGATGTAGTTAAAGCTGCGATCGACCAAGGCGTTTTACTCGTACCAGCAGGACCCAAAGTCCTCCGTTTTGTCCCACCTTTGATTGTGTCAGCTGCTGAAGTCGATTTGGCACTGCAAGCTGTTGATATAGCAATGGCGACAGTCACACAAGGGGTGTAAGGGTGTAAGGGTGTGGGGTGTAGGGGAAAACTTCACTACACTCTACCCCTGTGCCAAGGGTAGACCCAGGGAGAATGATTATAATTTGCAATAACAATTGCCGAAACATACCCCGCTAGCTTTGCTGCATCATTGAATTTCCAGTAAGAGCTTAGGAAGATTGTCAGGAAGACACTCGCGCCCAACGACAAGGAGTGCGACCAAGAGTAGAAGCAAATATTGCTCCCCCAATAGCACCAATTGTTGTTCCAATCATCCTTTGAATTCCCAATTCTATGGTGCTACCGTGAGTCGATGACATGACAATGATAGCTGCAATAATGGCGTAAAACGGGTACTCCCATTGCAACCACTCAGCAGTCACCAACGAGAGTGCTGAGGCGATCGCCATTTTGAAAGCCATCTTGGCGAGGGGGGACAATAAGGGTGTGGGGGTGTCAGGGTGTAGGGGTGT
>JAWQFQ010000340.1:0-7606 GCA_035967975.1 Scytonema sp. PMC 1070.18 | reverse complement strand
CGTCTCAACCTCACACAGCACCTATGTCAGAGACGGCATGTCCATCTATCGCACACGACACGAGCCCAGCGGCGCGACTACCTCATCTATTTTTTTTAACGGTAACGCCACCAGCGTCAGATAACCCCCAGAGTTAGTCGGGAGAGGTCGGTGTTGAATAGAGACCCCCCACACCCCTATATTGAAAACAGGAATATAAAAAAATGGTAAGAGAAAGAGTGACTGAAGTAGAGCCGGATGCTCCAACTGATAAAGTTGAACAGATTTTACAAGGAGCAATGCAAGAGTTTCTGTTTCACGGCTACGCGGGTACAAGCATGGACCGAGTCGCCAGTTGTGCTGGAGTCTCGAAAGCAACAGTATACAGCCATTTTCATGATAAACACGGACTTTTTAAAGCGCTCATTGAGAAACTAGCGCAAGAAAGGTTCCACTCCATTTTTGGTACAGAATCTCTCAAAGGCAATCCTAAAACAGTACTGCGCCGATTAGCATCAAAAGCGTTGAATCAAATGCTCAAAGACGAAGAGTATCAAGCTTTTATGCGAGTCTTGATAGGGGAATCAGGTCGTTTTCCTGAATTAGCGCTGTTTTGCACTAGGAGTTTAAAGAAACCTGTCATAGAAACTCTCAGTCAGTACCTAGCTTCCCATCCCGAACTCAAAATAGCCGATCCCGAAGCAACCGCAAGAATCTTGATTGGGTCATTGGTTAATTTTGTGATGACTCAGGAGATGATGTATGGTAAGGAAATCATGCCGATGGAAAGCGAACGGTTGATTGATACGTTAATAGATATGATTTTAAAATCTAACAATAGAAGTTAAGTATTGAGTCACTCAAATAGGAAGGAAGGCAATACTGCAAGGAATAGCGAAAATTAGAAACCCGGTTTTGCAGGAGAAATATATTGTAAGGGCGAACGGCCGAGAGCCCCTACCCAGGATATGTGTTGTCTTCTTTTGGAGAATTGGTATTACCGGGTTTCACCGCACCTCAAATGGGAGGAAAAAGGATTTATATTCTCCACGCTCCCCACACCCAAAACCCTATACATTCAGGCAGTTTTTGACCCCTCTTTTCTAAAATCTTGTGAGAAATCCGGGTATAGACTCGACTTTCATATGAAAAAGATGATACGATTGGAATAAAGCCGATAGAGATGGTCTAGAAGTAAAGGTTTGAAATATGGAGTCAGTTGAGTTTCAGGTTATTGTAAAAAACGGTATTATTGAAATTCCTCAGGCATACCACGAAGATGTTCAAGACGCTGATTTTGTCAAAGTGGTGGTCATGAAGAAAGCAAGGAAAAAACGAATTTCACCAAACAGTTTTTTTGCTGAACTTGCTCGAAATCCAGTTGAAGTAGAGGGTTTCTTAACTCGAGAAGAAGTTCACGCTCGCAAATTATGAGTCAATCACGATGCTTTGTTGATTCCAATGTGTGGCTGTATTGGTTAGCCGACGACATGAAACTATCAACTGAGGAGCGTTTGAGAAAACGGCACTTGGCGGCTGAAGTTATAAAAAATGAGAATTTAATTATCAGTACTCAAGTGCTCAACGAAGTATGTGTAAATTTAATCAAAAAAGCTGGGTTTGGAGAAGACTATATTCGCCAAGTCATTCAGGAATTTTATGACAGTTGCGATGTCATAGTATTCAACTATGATATTCTAATTCAAGCTAGTGAACTTCGAGGTCGCTACAATTTTTCATTTTGGGATAGTCTGATTGTCTCTACTGCACTATATGCGAAAGCTGTCATTCTATATTCCGAAGATATGCAGGATGGAATAGTAGTGTCTGGGCAGCTTGAGATTGTTAATCCATTTAAATATAGGGATTAGTTCTAATGCCTTAGAAGCAAGCATTAGACTGCATCTTTCGACAGGCTCAGCTTATCCAGATGTACCTTGGAAGTCCCGTAGCAGGTTTTAGAGATGTACTGATTCATGATTATTTAAAGGTGAATTTAAATCGAGTTTGGGGCGCGATTAAGCAGAATTTGCCCCAACTTAAGGCAACTATTGAGGCGATTTTGCAAGAATTTGGGAAATGTAACTGAACCAGAAACTCTACATAATTTGATTAGAGATAAAGTATTGCGATCGGCTGTGGCTTTATGAGAGACGATCGCCTGTACTTGAGCAACATCTTTGAATGTATTGATCGCATAGAGTCTACTGTTGAGAGTCTATCGCTCAGTAAATAGTTCTATTTATGCTGTGTATTTATTTAACCAACAACCTCAAATGGAATCGACATTACAGCTAACTTGGTAGCATCACTTCCACGAGTATCTAGAGGAAGCTGTGTATTTTCATTACCAGTTGTCCCGCGTGTGCTTCTGTCTAAATCATCTAGTAAACTATTAGTTAAATCTAAAAATTCGTCTCCAGTAATATCTGGTATGGGACTACGTTGATCGCCTATTCCTCTGGTATTTGCTAACGTTTTTATTACATCTATAAAATCACGTAACGGCGCATTGCTAGCAATTATAACTGCTTCTCCAAAACCAAGTGGTTCTGAAATATCAAAGGTGGTAGGATTTTCCCCTGCTTCGGGTGGTTGAGGAATTAAAAGTTTTTGTCCTGCTTGCATTATTGTCGCACCTTCTGAGCGATCGTAAGGGAAAATAACGTCCATTCTTCCGGTGCTGTCTATGCCTAAAATACTAACGTGGAGGGGTGCAGATTCATTATTTTGAATTTGGAAGGCTATTTTCATTCCTACAGGTAATTTTGGCACACCTAAATCAGAAAATTTTATTGGTTTTGTTGGTTGTGGACGATTTCCGACTCCTATATTTTGTTGAATACTACGAGTTGTGAAAGTTTCGGCAAGTAGTTTTTGATTCCCAGCAACAACCATTGAAGCTATTATATTTATTTTTGATGTATTTGTATTGCCAAGTATATCTTTAACTATTTTGGCTGCTAGAAATGATTTTAGTTTCGGTTGTAAGCGTTCCACCGCGTTGATTACAGTTTCTTTTGTATCCCCAAAGGAAGTAGAGATGATTTCATCTAATGTTGGTGAAAATAGTCCGAAACTACCGACAGGAGGCAAATTTGGCATCCGTTTTTGTTGTAGTTCTTGGTATTTTGTTTTGGTCATGCGACCAAAAATATAATGTACTTGACTTTTTTCAAGGGGTAATGCTTCAATGTGCCTGATAGCTTGTAGTGCTTGTTTGGCTTGTTTTATAGTGTTGCTATCTAAAGAAGTATCATCTAGTCCAATTTTTAGAGTTAAATCTTTGGGGATAGTGCGGATACGTTCTTGTAAAAGTGTACCTTTTTGTAATTGGGTACGTGTAGTGCCAAGCAATCTACCTTTAGCTGTCAATCCTTGACGGGATGAAATTTGCACTTGTCCCCGTCCTTCACCATTTGCATCTACTACTGTAAAAACAGCTTTTTCATTAAATCCTTCTAAGCTTTGTGAAGGTATACCTCCCAGCCATAAATTTACCTCATCTCCATTAATATCAGTGACAACAGCCTCAGCCGGAACTGCTTTGAGGGTGGAATGATAGATTGATGCATTTGAATTTTCTGACAAATTTTGTTCTATTTCTGGTATTTGACTCTCACCACCTCCTTGATCCCAGATGATTTCTTTAGTGTTTTCACGAACATTGACAAAAGTTTTACTAAAAGATTCATCTCCTATTTGTTGCCAAAGATATTGAGTTAATGCGTAGGTAAAAGCTCCAGCACTAAAGTCATTTGTTCTGGCTTCAAGGGCTTCTTGGTCACGTCTAGCAGCAGTAATTACTATACCTTTTGCTACATTTTTTCTACGTTTGTTGATAAACTCTTGTGCTGAAAGTCCGGTTTTAGCTAGCAATTTACTCTGTTGTTCATACTCTGCTGGACTGGGCAAAAATTTGCTTCCTCCATCGCGAGAACGCACTACTAAATTACCTCGTTTGGTTGCACCAGAGTAGCAACAATCTAGGACGACAGTGACATTTTTAGTGTTTAACGCATACATGAGTAAAAACAAAGTATGTCCCATAATGTCCTGCACTACACCACCATTAGGAGGTAAGGAACTATCAATGGGAACAAGGGTACCGTTAATTCCATCTGGTGTATCACGGTCTTTATCTTGTACGCGTGAACCATGTCCAGAATAGTGGAATACTACAACATCGCCCGGTTTAGCTTGGTTAATTAAATGTTGTTCAAAAGCCTCGAAGATACTTTGGCATGTTGCTTGTGTATTAGTCAAAGTCAGAATATCTTTGTCGCTAAAACCAAAGCGGTGAGTTAATAATTCTCGTTGCAACAAAACATCATTTTTGCAACCTCCTAATGGGGGAATACCATTTTTATACTCGTCAATTCCTACCAATAATGCTAATTTGCGGGGAGTATTTTGTGCTAGAACTTTGGCATATTGTTCCGATTGGCGCATAATATCCAATTGGCTGATACCAACTGTTGCTAAAGCAGAACTAGCAAATTGTAGAAATTGACGGCGTTTGATGTATATCATAAAGTTTTGGATTTTTAATTAAATGTGAATGATGTTAGGCTTTGTACTCTGATACTCAAGTTGTATCAAAGTAGTATATTTCTAGCTTTTGGGAGGATATGCCAAAATTGAGGCTAAAATTTAGCAGGAGTCCAATCACCAGAAGGGATGAAAGCAGCCCAGTAAAATGGATGTTGATACTCTTGGGACTTCAACATTTCTAATTGCGTCTGTCGTAAGGCTTGAGAACGTCCTTCATTTTTGATTAATCGTCCGTAATATTTCACCATCAATTCTTTGGTTCCTTCATCACTGACATCCCAAAGACTAATCAATTGACTTTGAGCACCCGCCATTACAAAAGCACGACGCAAACCATATACCCCTTCGCCATTGGTTGCTTTACCAACGCCAGTCTGACAGGCGGAAAGTACAACTAATTTAGTACCCGATAAATTTAAGGAAGATGCTTCTAATGCTGTGAGTACACCATCTTCATCACCACTGCGACGGTTGTTAAATCCAGCTAAGGCGATACCGGAACGCAGTAGGGGATTTTCAATATTTTTGCTTACCTGATGACGTAAACTTGGTGTCACCTTGATTCCGCGATTTTCTCCAGCTAAATCAAGAGTATCGGGAATTTCTATTTTTTCGTCAGTCAAAAAGAAACCGTGGGTAGCGATATGGAGAATACTAGGCGATCGCACTTGTTTGAGAGCATTTTCTGTGGCTTGACTACCTGTCAAAAGGTTTACATTTATACCTTTTTCTTTCAGCAGAGGTAAAATGGCATCTGCTTCTTGCTTTGTTCCCTGTAAGGGACCAAATGTCAGTCTGTTGATTTCTGAGGAGCGTTTTAACTCTTGTCTGTTACCTACCGGTATAGGTGCGTTATTTCCCGCGTTATTAAAATCAATATTTGCCATCATAACTGGTGGTTGAATGCTAGATGGCTGATTAGATAATCGCAGTAAGTCACGCCCTGTTGTTAAATAATTAATAGTATAATTTTCAACCAAATAGCGGTTATTTTCATCTACTAAGGCGGCAAAGGGAATTAAATTCAGTTGGCTGTCGGGAGAAAGTAGCAGTTTTCGCTTGTCACCCAATAATTTGCGGATGGGTTGCATTAATTGGGTATCCAGACGACGCGCAACTGGTTTAACATCGCGGGATTTGCTTTGTAGAACTGTACCAAATTCGGCAATTTCGCGATCGATGGTTTCTGCTTCTCCTAAATCTACCCATTGAGTTGAGCCTTGGGATGTAAGAATGTAGGCAGCATAGCGAGGTTTGCTATAGCGATCGCTTCGTTTTACACCTTTGATATTGGTTAAGGGTTTATATTGAACAAATTCTACTAAAGCTGTATCGGCAGGTATCAATTTTTGTACTGCTTCAATAGTGACAGGTTGGGTGGTGATGCGAAATTCCGCGCTGCGTTTGGAGAGTTCTGCTTCTAAATTCTCGGCTTTAGTCTTGAGTTGGGCAATTTCTTGGCGATATTGCGTATTCGTAAAATTACTATTTCTATTGTATAAAAGCCTTGCTAGTTGGGAGTTGGTGTTGGAAAGTTCGTCAAATAATTTTTGGTTTTCTGGGGTGAGGTTTTGTCGTAACCAGCTACGACTATCGCTCTCGACATCCAGTATGCGTCCTTTGCGACGGAGGATTGTAGTTAGAGCTAGGTTTGCTGCTTCGGGGTTATTGGGTGCTGACTGGAGGTGCGAGGAAATTACAGTATCACCTGATTCTACTAGTAATGCCATATAATTTTGTTTTTGGCGTTCCGAACCAATGCCAAGGATAAGATTGAGATTGCGATCTCCTATTTCTAAACCACGCTTTCTCAACTCAATTGCACGGGATGTATCACCTTGAGCATTGTAGTACAAAGCTTGTATTCTCAAGTTATTCGCAAAATCAGGGTGTTCAGAACCAACGATACTTTCTGTGATGTCAAGAGATTTTTGTGTGAGTTCTATTGCTTTTTGATTATTTCCCAGAAGAAAGTATGTCCAAGCTTGGTTGCTCAGGTTAATTGCGACTTGGGTATGTTGAGTGCCATAGTTTTTTTCGTAAATCGCTAAGGAACGCTGTAAAAGTTTAAGAGATTCCTGAGATTTACCCTGCACATTATATAAACTTGATAAATTATTCAAACTGAGAGCAACATCGGGATGATTGGAGCCAAATATTTTTTCTCTAATCTCTAAGGCACGTTTGATAAATGTTTCGATTTGAAGATTCTTTGTTGGTTCACCAAATATTTCTTTGTTGTAGTATAGCACCGCTAAGTTGTCAAGATTCATAGCGACTTTAGTATGAAATTTGCCAAATATTTTTTCATTAATGCCTAAAGCCCGATTATATAAAATTTCAGCTTCTCGATAATTGCCTAAATTCTCATAAATGGCAGCTATATTATTTAAATTTTGACTTATATCCGGATGCTCATTGCTAAATGTTTTCTGATTTATTGTTAAAGACTTTTGAGCATAATCAAGAGATTTTGGATAATTACCTTGTTCTTTATATACTCCAGAAAGATTATTATAACTTTGAGCAACTAAGTAATGTTCAGAACCAAATACTTTAGTGCGAATTTCCAAAGCACGCTGATATTTATCTATAGCTTCTGGATAATTACCCAAATCTTGATACACATTAGCAATATTATTTAAAGTTTGAGCAATAAAATAATGTTGGGAACCGAATTTGTTCTCATAAATTTTCAAAGCTGACTGGAATAATTTTAATGATTCTGTGTAATTTCCTTGCTCCTTATAGAGAACAGCAATATTATTCAAACTACCAGCAACTTCTGGATGTTCTGCACCAAATGTTTGACTACGAAGTTCTAAAGAATCTTGAAACAGTTTTAATGCTTCTGCATAGTTACCTTGTTCTTGATAGACAGAAGCTAAATTATTAAGGATTCTAGCAATACCTGGATGTTGGGAACCAAACACCTTCTCAGTTATTAGTTTGGCACGTTTATAGTAATCGATAGATTGCTGATATTGAGCCAATTCTTTATAGATAGTTGCTAAATTATTTGGCTCTTCCGTACTTGTTATGCTAAAATAACAAGTACGGAATCGGGAACAGG
>JAWQFQ010000339.1:0-7607 GCA_035967975.1 Scytonema sp. PMC 1070.18 | reverse complement strand
TCAGGTCGCGCCGTGTGCCCCACGTTACGGAGTCCTATCTCAAGCTTGTGCGATTGCTCGCAATTATTTTTCAGCTCTCAAAGTCTTTGTTACCGAAGAGTCGTTAGACATCTATACGCGCTGTTAGGCTTATACGTTGGTAACTTACCTTAATTAACGAGTGCTTTACTTATTATAACATAATCACATGGGCGTTGCATAAAATAGGGATGAATTATTGAACCGCAAAGACGCGAAGTGCGCGAAGAGGGAAGAGATTAGATTTTTTTGTTTACAAGAATTCAAAAACATCCCGCAATTATGCAACGCCATCACATGAATTGAAGGCAAATAAATTTGCCCGTATCCGCCTTCATCCACGAACTAAAGTTGCGTGGCTTTCGTCATCCCGATTGTTTTTAGGTAAGCAGTCACTGTTTGAAGCTTGTACTTTGGTAACCCACTCGTATAGTTTTTTATTTCTTGTTTCCTGGACGAGTATCGCCTCAGCAAATGCACTGACAGTGCTGTTGCCATTGACTCTGCGTAAAAGCGACTGTCTGCGCCTCCTGCTTTTAACTCACTGAGAAGTGCCAATCCCATCTGTTGAATTAACGGATCGCGGAACTTCAACTGCTGTACCAACTCGATTTGCTCTGTTTTTAAAGATTCAATTGCAGCACCGATGAGAGTTTCCGGTTTGAGAAACAGCTCTAGTAAACGAACTGAGCGATCGATTTGCGTCTTTGGGAAGGGTTTATGGGCTGGCAAAATTGCTAAATCTCCGTTAGCATAATCTACGTGTTGCCAGTGTCCATCAAGTAAATAGTTTGCCCGGAAATTTTCTAGACAAATGACCAGCATATTCTGGTTAAACCAGGTTTCAGGAACTTCACCTGCAGGCTCTTGCTCGTAAATGAGATGCAAGCTTTCCCATCCGGCTTCAAAACTTTCGAGAAGGTGGATGTGCTGGACATATTCACCTCGCAAATCAACGGTTTGAGGCTGCTCTTCAGACACAACTGATGCTAGTTTTGATTGACTGTTGTCATTATATTTTAAGCCAGTGATGGCTAGCCGCTCAAACTGGACGAACAGGTGCCGATCGCTCTATAATGCAAGTAAGTACTTACATGATAAAGAATGAATAATATAGAGCAAAAAACTACACAGACTCGTATTCGTTTGCTGAAAGCGGCGACTGAGGTTTTTGCAAAAGCGGGAGTAGCTGGTGCAACAACTAAAGAGATAGCCCGTGTTGCTGGTGTCAATGAAGTGACCTTGTTTCGTCATTTCCATAGCAAAGAACAGTTACTTGGTGCTGTTGTCCAACACGTTCTGGCTTTGCAAGCAGAAGCCTTGGCTCATCAAGATGAGTGGACTCAGGACTTAAAAGAAGACCTTATGCACTATGGATGGCTTTACAACAGTATGTTGGAAGAACATGAAGCCCTGATTCGGACATTTATTGGAGAAGCCAAGCGCCATCCTGAAGAAGCACGTCGGATTATTTCTGAAGCTGCACAACCCCTACGCGAAAAACTGATTGCTTACTTGAGCAAAGCTCAAATACGGGGTGTAGTGCGTGAAGATATCGATCTCAAACCAACAGTTGATATGTTTACCGGGATGCTAATTGCTGGGATGCTGCGTCGTAGTGCAATACCACCACAGCAACTAGGCTACAGTCGTCAGCATTATATTGAAACTTGTATCTCAGTATTTGTACGTGGAATTAGCATTGTGCATACCAATAGCAAGAGCACATCATAATTATGACACTTGTGAGCGGTTAAATTTATGACCGAACAAGGTTAATAATACATAATTTTTATGAAAAAAAATAACGTATTGGTATTGAGATGAAAACTCCTAAACGTTCTCCTTCATCAAAAATTCAACGACCAAATCCTCAAAAGAACAGAGTAGCAACCACAAGCAAATCTGGTTATGTCACAGGACCGTTAAAGTGGGCGATCGCTATCACTGTTTCTTTAGGAGCTATTCTAGAAGTTATTGATACAAGTATTGTCAACGTAGCACTCACTGATATGCAAGCGAGTCTGGGTGCAACAGTGAGTGAAATCGGCTGGGTTGTGACTGGCTATGGAATTGCTAATGTCATCCTTATTCCTTTGACTGCTTGGTTAGGTGATTACTTTGGTCGCAAAAGATACTTTATATTTTCCTTAATTGGCTTCACCATCGCCTCAGTCATGTGCGGTTTGTCGCCTAATTTACCGTTATTAATAATATCACGCATTATACAAGGTTTATGCGGAGGTGGATTGCTTGCTAAGGCGCAAGCGTTTCTCTTTGAAACGTTTCCACCCCACGAACAAGGTGTAGCTCAGTCTGTATTTGGGGTCGGAGTCATTGCAGGTCCAGCCATTGGTCCAACCTTAGGGGGGTATTTAACTGATGGGTTGGGTTGGCGCTGGATTTTCTTTATCAATATACCTTTTGGAATCTTGGCAATTGTCATGGCTGGGGTGTTTTTGCCCAAAGATAAGGATAATAAAAACAAGCGCAGTACATCTGTTGATTGGTGGGGAATTGGACTATTAGCCCTTGCTGTTGGTAGTTTGCAAACAGTGTTGGAAGAAGGACACAAAGAAGATTGGTTTGAGTCAAGTTTTATCACCACTATGCTGATTATTGGCGTTCTCGGACTTGGGCTGTTTATATGGCGTGAATTAAGTACTAAACATCCGGCTGTTGAATTGCGAGTTCTGCGTCATCGTTCCTTAGCAGCTGGGAGTCTATACTCTGGAATTCTTGGTATGGGACTTTACGGAGCGCTGTTTGCAGTACCGATTTTTGCTCAAAGCATCCTTGGCTTTACCGCAACGCAAACCGGATTGTTACTGGCTCCCGGTGCTCTAGCCTCTGCGATTGTCATGGTGATATTGGGCAAGATATCCAGTAAAGTGGATGCTCGATTATTGATTGCAATTGGTGCGGTGGGAACAGCGATGGTCATGTTTGATCTGTCCAACATTACCCCCCTCACAGGAACAGACGACTTATTTTTACCTTTAATTGGGCGTGGCGCGTTTACAGTCCTAATGTTTTTACCCTTAAGTTTAGCAACTTTAGGACCGCTTCCTAAGCAAGATGTTTCAGCCGGATCTGGCTTTTATAACCTCACCCGTCAACTGGGCGGTAGCATTGGTATTGCAATACTCACAACCCTACTAGCTCAAAGAGAAGCTTTTCATCGAGCGGTTCTGTTAACTCACATTACTCCTTACGATTTAGCAACAAATGAACGCCTAGATTTATTGATGGGAGGACTTCAAAGTCGAGGGATGGATGCTGTTACAGCACATCAGCAAGCCCTTGCTATTATCAGTCAAACCGTGAGCACACAAGCTGCTATTCTGTCTTTTGCTGACATATTTCGAGTTGTCGGAGTAGCGTTCCTTTGTTCGATACCTCTGTTGCTATTTTTAGGGAAAGGTGGTGCGGGCGCTAAAGCACCAGCCTCGCACTAATATCATTACTTACCAGTGTTTATCCAAAAATGATATGACAATCGCTCTTAAAATGCGTATAGTAAAATAGATACAGTGCTTTCAAAAACTCAGTGATTTTTTTTCTACTTATAAAGCTTATTAAATCAACCTTTTCTATTATATCAAGGGAAATACTGGTAATAGATGGTACTTAGGGGTGAAGCCCATTAGCAAATTTTTGTGATATTGTATCAGAAACATTACTGATATTTTTTAGCGTCACGGATATTGTCAACGCTTAATAGAAATATCTAGTAAGTAAATCTAACTCTGTTTCCGGCTACTATCTGGATACGCTAGCTTTTCAATCTAGAGTCCAATGCACCGAAGGCAGAAAAGATAAGATTCTATGTAATTAGTAACCTAACTGTTCTCTAAACAATGGTAAGGCGGGGTGTCGTGGTAAAGCGGAGAGGTCTTCAATCGGAAACAAAGCCGATTGTTGAAGAAAATAAATGGTCTGTTAATAAAGTTGATTTTAAAAATCAAATTATAGAATCTGTTTCACAGGGTTATATAAAACCCAATGTTAATGACGAAGCGGTGGCTATACCTAGCTGTATATATTTAAATTTGGAGGATTTAAAATGTTTTGAAGTGGTGAACCGCCAGTATGAGCAATGGGGTGTCGTATTTGGGAATTGTTTAGCAATACAGCCCTCAAATCCAGCCTTTCCTACCCGTTCAGGTTTGGTAGTGTTAATGGGAGCGCCTAAGAATGGATTTTTAGAAGCAACTTTTACGCGTCCCGTTCACTTTGTGAGTGCTTATGTAACAAGTTCGCAACGGCTAGAGCTATCAGCATATGGTTGCGATCGCCAACTGATTACCCAAACCGTATTACCTGGAGCTAATCTTGCCAATTCTGATTCTGCCATATCTCCTAACACTCTATTATCCATATCGGCGAATGATATTCATTATGTCACTTTCTGTGCTTTTGATGGTCAATTTACTATAGATAACTTTAGTTTTTGTTATTAGTTAGTTGTTAGTTGTTAGTTGTTTGTAGACAGCAGTATTGAAATTACTCATTTCAATTTATTTCCGTGCAAAGGATAGTTGAGATTCCACCAAACTCACCAGAAACCTAGTATCTAGGAGATACCGGGTTTCTAATTTTCGCGCTTCCCTTACAGTATTGCTTTTCGTTCTTCTAAGGTCGAGATTAGTTGCAATGATTGCGATCGCACTGCGTATTTGCTATTTTTAATAAAAAATCCAACCAAAAAGGTTAGTGAAAAAGGATTTTAGAGTACCCTCAATATTGAGCCGACACTCCTAAATGAAATGTAAAATTTTCGGAAGGAGTGCTAATAGCTAGAACATCAATTCAGTAATCCCAAAAACCCGGTTTCTATGCGTGAAAAGACCGATATCTCGTTAAGCTAACTAAAAGAAACCGGGTTTTTTAGCATCACGAGTGAATACTGAATCGGCGTTCTAGTAGCTAATAGGAAAAAAGCAATTAGCAATTAACGATTAGCAATTAGCTACTAACTGAGACGATATAATCTTCCGTGTTGCACTTGCACTACAGAACGATTGCATCGGCGCACCAGTTGTTCGTCGTGGGTAGTGACAATTACCGTTGCGCCAAAAGTACTTAACTTCTGGAAAATCTGCATCACTTGCCAAGAATTATCTGGATCGAGGTTTCCAGTTGGTTCATCAGCTAACAGTAAAGGTGGTGTTGCAACGATCGCTCTCGCAATACTGACCCGTTGCTGTTCTCCACCAGAAAGTTGGTCAGGAAAGGCGTTGGCTTTAGAAAGCAAACCCACAAGTTTTAAAGTAGGTTCCAAACGTCGTTGAATTTCTTTACGGGTATAGCCTTGAGATTGTAACACGACACTCACGTTTTCCGCCACTGTCCTTTGGGGAATCAGTTTATAATCTTGAAAGACAACGCCAATGCGACGGCGTAATAATGACAGGCGATCGCCTCGCATAGCAGACACATTGCATTCATCAACAATCACGTCTCCCTGTGTCGGGAACTCCTCACCATATAGTAGTTTCAACAAAGTTGACTTACCAGAACCACTAGGTCCGGTAATAAATAAAAATTCTCCCTTTTTTATTTCAAGGTTCACATCCTCAAGAGCATGACAGCCATTATGATAGGTTTTTGTAACAGAGCGCAATTGCACCATGACCTCAGCATTGTCCTGAAGATGGATAGGTGGAGAAATATGCTCTTTTGTTTTTACAGCAGTCTTCATTTAGCTCAAACACTCCTCACAGCACTCAATTAGCTGTCATGTATAAAATGTTGTTATGGGATAGTGGTTAGTAGTTAGTGGTTAGTAGTTAGTGGTTAGTAGTTAGTGGTTAGTGGTTATAACCTTTCCCAGCAAAGCTTTCACGACTATCAACTATCAACTATCAACTATCCACTAACAGTCCTCACAAATAAGTATTCCCAAGCAGAACCTAGGAATATCACATTTAAAGCTAAAGTTTCTTTACACAATAACCGTAATTCTTGGGAAATTTGACTGTATTTTAAGAACATCACATAAACAGTGATTTCAATACTTGTCGGTTAAAACGGGAAATTAGAAACCCGGTTTCTTTAAGAAACCGGGTTTCTGGCTCCTTAACTATTGTGAACCGAGCAGTATTGACAGTAATTCCTAATACTTTTCAAAACTTCACAACCATCCACTGTGTAACTGGGACCATTGGCTTCCACCCCAAAAACCCACCAATAGGTGCGACTCTTTGCACAGCAGTGCGAATTAATTCCCCGCCCTTTTGATTATGCCATTGCAGCAACTTCTGTTCACTTTCCACTGTGACAGCATTAGCAACAAGACGCCCACCAGGACGCAAAGCTTCCCAACAGACTTCAAATAAGCCTTCTGCTGTTGCGCCACCGCCGACAAAAATGGCATCTGGTTGAGGTAAATCTTTGAGTATACTAGGCGCAGAACCTGCAACAATTTGCAAATCGGGTGTACCAAGAGCGGTGGCGTTGTCAGCAATATATTGTAAACGGGTAGAGTTTTGCTCAATGGCGATCGCCCGACAACGAGGGTGACTACGCATCCACTCAATAGAAATAGAACCGACACCAGCACCTACATCCCATAACAGCTGACCTGGAGTGGGAGCCAAAGCAGAGAGTGTGATTGCTCGTACCTCGCGTTTAGTCAGCTGTCCGTCATGGTGATAGACATCATCCGGTAATCCTGCTAGCCTTGGTAACGGTACGATTCCTGCATCTGCAATGCATTCTACAGCGATAGTATTCAAATCAGCAAGTTCTGATGTCGTCCATGACGCAGCGGTACCTAAAATCACTCGTTCGGAAGCTCCGCCCATGCGTTCTAGAACTGTAATTTGACTACCACCAAAACCACGCTGAGTTAAGATATTAGCTACAATCTTTGGAGTTTCCTTGCCTTCACTTAAAATCAAAAGACGCGCATTTGGGTGAATAGCAGTTTGGATAAGAGCGGGAGGACGACCATTTAAGCTTAATGTTTCTACTTCAGTCAGTGACCATCCCAATTTGGCACAAGCGAGGCTAAAGGATGACGGTGCGGGGATAATAGTCATCTCAGCCACAGGAATTTTACGGGAGAGGGTAACACCAATCCCAAAGCACATGGGATCGCCGCTTGCTAACACACAAACAGATTGACCCCGACGCTGTTGAATTTCATCCACTGATACAGTGATGGGCTTTGACCAAAGAATTTTCTCGCGCCGATCGCCTGGTGGTAGCATGGCAAGATGGCGTTTTCCTCCAAATATGACCTCTGCACCCTCTACAACAGAACGAGCGATCGCACTCAATCCCAATAACCCATCCTCACCAATCCCTACCACTGATAACCATTTGTGCATTTAACAACCCAATAACAAAGATGAAAATATTTGGTAAAACAAGGTAAAGCCGCACTTTCATGCTAGACTTTCTTTCACTTGGAGGCGGGAAAGTCCGGTGAAAAGCCGACACTGTGCCGCAGCTGTGATCCATTTTTGTTAGTGGTTAGTAGTTAGTAGTTAGTGGTTAGTAGCAACAAACGATTAACGACCAATCCCAATACTACGTAGGTTTTGGCTTGATCCCCCCAACCCCCCTTGTCAAGGGGGGCT
>JAWQFQ010000338.1:0-7647 GCA_035967975.1 Scytonema sp. PMC 1070.18 | reverse complement strand
GGGGAGGGGGGGGTGACGAAGTGTTGAGCATTTTGTTGGGGTTTATTGAGATAACCGCAAGCAACTCCGTCTCCACCGACGTACATTTCACCTATGACTCCAGTTGGGACTTGATTCCCATAGGGGTCGAGGAGATACAGGTGTAAATCTGGTATGGGTTGACCAATAACGCTACCAGATGCATTTTCTAAATCTTTCTTGCTAATTGGGCGGTAGGTGACATGGACTGTTGTTTCTGTTATCCCATACATATTGACTAGGCGCGTTCTCTCTTCGCCGTGGCGCTCAAACCAAGGACGCAGACTTTGTAAGTTGAGTGCTTCTCCACCAAAAATAACATATCTTAATGTGGTGGGTTCTGGTGAAGGTAAAGTGTTTTCTGCGACTAATAACTGGGTAAAAGCTGATGGTGTTTGGTTAAGGACAGTGACTTTCTCTTCTTGGATAAGTTGGAGAAAGCTTTTCGGATTGCGACTGAGACCATAGGGAACTATGACTAGCCTTCCTCCGTACAGTAATGCTCCCCAGATTTCCCAAACGGAAAAGTCAAAGGCGAAGGAATGGAAAAAAGTCCATGTATCTTTTTCATTAAATCCGAACCAATGCTCTGTACTCTTAAATAAACGGGTGACGTTATGTTGGCTGACTAAAACACCCTTTGGTTGACCCGTTGAACCAGAAGTATAAATGACATATGCACCGTTTTCTGGTTTGAGAGTTTCAGTCTGGTCTACCGTGTTTTCACGGTATTTGTCTGTTTTATTTGTATAAATAGCAATTCCAGAGAAACCCGGTATCTTTGAGATACCGGGTTTCTGACCCTCCTCGGAGAATGCGTGGAGTTTCTGACCACTGAGGAACAGGGAAGATAAAGAAGTTGTGGTTAAAATGAGTTGTGCTTCGCAGTCGGTGACTGTATATTGAATTCTTTCCTGAGGAGATGCGGGATCGACAGAAACATAAACTCCTCCAGCTTTGACGACACCCAGCATCGCAATAATTAGTTCTGGCGATCGCTCCAAGCAAATCACGACTCGTTTATCTGGACCTATTCCTTGTTTTTGCAGAAACTGCGCGACTTGATGAGCACGAGTATCTAGTTCATGATAGGTTAAGTTTTCTTGACCGTAACTCACAGCGGTGCGATCGCCATATTGACTGACTGTATTAGCAAACCACTGTGCGAGAGTGACTTTTGTTGCGCTCCCAGGAACCGGGTTTTCCCCTTTCCCCAAATCATTTGGAGACAAAATCGACAACGACTTCAAACGAGCTTGCGGAGCGCGGACCATATTTAGCAAAAGATGGTACAAGTGTTGTAGTAGCAGTTCTATCCCTTTTGCATCAAAGCGCTCTGAATTGTAAGTCAATTTAAACAGGAGTTTCTCTCCCGGAATCACCACCAAAGTCAAAGGATAATGAGTCGTTTCAAAGAAAGATGCTTGTGTAATCTGAAGACCAAAATCCACTGCTCTGAGAGATTTATCCACAGGAAAATTCTCAAAAGCCAGAAGACTCTCAAACAAAGGTTGTCCTAGAGGAACATCACTATAGCGTTGAATATCCAACAAACTCGTGTGTTCAAACTGGCGCATTTGGACTTGTTGCTGTTGAAGCTTTTGCAACCATGTATCAAGAGTTTCTTCCCCTGAGACAATAACCCGTAAGGGTAAAGTATTGATAAAAAGACCAATCATGCTTTCGACCCCAGGTAATTCTGGTGGACGACCAGCTACTGTAATACCATAGACAACATCCTCATTCCGACTATAGCGATTCAATAGAATTCCCCAAGCACCTTGAATAATAGTGTTTAATGTAACATTACACTGACGTGCTAATTGGGAAAGCAAGTTGGTTTCTTGGCGATCGATACTGAATCTAACTTCTACACTCTTCGCGGAACCAGACGGCTTTCTATTTGGTATTATCAGCAAAGGGGTAGGACTTTCAAAGCCGCTGATATACTGACGCCAAAACGTTTCTCCCTCAACAGGATTTTTTTGTTTGAGCCAGTGGAGAAAATCGCTAAATGGACGCGCAGGTGGGAGTGATATTTCAACCTTGTCACAAATTGCTTGATGTAAAAGAAAGAACTCACGCATCAGGGGTGTTTGAGACCAACCATCTAAAAGCAAATGATGATGACTCCACACCATTTCCCATGATTGTTCTCCTAACCGAATCAAAGTAACCCGCATGAGTGGAGGACGATTTAGAATAAACCCTTGGCGACGGTCTGCTTCGAGAAAGTTTTGGAGACGCTGTTTTTGTGCTGGCTCATTCAAACCCCGCCAATCCTCTTGAGCTACTTTAAAAACTAGATTACGAAAGACAATTTGAACGGGTTCTGTTTGTCCTTTAGTAATGATAGCAGTACGTAAAATGGAATGGCGGTCTATAAGAATTTGCCAAGCTTGATTGACTGCGTCTACGGAAATATTCCCTTCTAGGCGACAATTTAATTGTTCAAAGTAAGCTGCATCTTCGCGATTGTATAGGGAATGGAAAAGGAGTCCTTTTTGTAGAGGGGTGAGGGGAAAAATATCTTGGATTTTATCTTTTAGGTTCATAATTATTGTTAGTTTTTAGTTGTTAGTTTTTAGTTGTTAGTTTTTAGTTGTTAGTTTTTAATTGTTAGTTTTTAATTGTTAGTTTTTAATTGTTAGTTGTTAGTTTTTAGTTGTTAATTCTTCTCCACTATCAACTATCAACTATCAACTATCCACTATCCACTATCCACTATCAACTATCCACTAAAAACTTTTATCTTCTAAATCTTCAAGAATAGAATCAAGTTCAGATTCACTCAAATCTACCAAGCTAAAATCACTGCTGACATAAAAAGAGTCTTGATGTTCAGAAGATAGGTGGAGATAAGAGCGAAGATTGTTAAGATAGTTTTCTGCAAGATGATGTATGGTTTCTGAGTGGTGAATGTGCTGACAATAAGACCAGTCTACGTGTAGACACTCGCTTTGGACACGAGCATTCACGGCTAAAAGATAGGGGCGCTGTTGTTGTGGGAATAGTCCTAAACCTGTGGGAGCGTTGCTGAGGGTGAAATGGTTGTTGTTTTTTTGTTGGTTGTCTATTTGTCCTAAGTAATTGAAACTGATTTGCGCTTTCTGAGTATTTGCTAGTTTTTGTCTAACAGTTGTATCGTGATTTAAATAGCGTAGTAGACTATAGCTGATGCCATAATGTGGAATGCTACGCATTTGTTTTTTAATTTCTTTGAGGGTGGATATGTGCCATAGGGTATCTGGAGATTTTGGGTTTTTAAGAAGAACTGGATATATTGAGGTAAACCAGCCTACTGTTCTAGATACGTCAAGTTCATTGTCTAAATTCTCTCTTCCATGTCCTTCTAAATCAATGAGTATTTGTGATGAATTGTTCCAATCTGTGAGGGTTTTTAGAAGTGCGGATAGGAGTATTTCTTGTATGAGGGCGTGGTAGGTTACAGTGGCTTCTTGGAGGAGTGCGAGAGTCTCTGTGGATGACATTTTTACTGACTCAATCGCTACGTTTTCTACTGTGTTTACTGTTGAGGGTTGAATGTTAACTATGTCTAGGGGTAATGTTTGGTTAGAAGTTGATACTATTTCTAGCCAATATGGGATGTCTTTTTCGATTTCTTGTGACTGTGCGATGGTTTTTAAAGATGTTGTCCATTGTCTATAGGAAGATGTTTTGAGGGGTAATGAAATTGGTTTTTTCTCAATGGCTTGGTGGTAAGCATGGGTTAAGTCTTCCATCAGGATACGCCAGGAGACTCCGTCGAATACAAGGTGATGTCCAAAAAGATACAGAACGTTACCGTATTCTTCGAGATTTTTGGCGTAGAGAACGCGCAAAAGAGGGGGGTTTTCGAGATGAAAACCTGTGTGTTCTTTTTCTACAGCGAGTTGCAAAGCATAAGGTTGTAAATAGTAAGGATAGTTACTGAAATTTTTTATACATAATGAGGGTTTGCTTGCAGGTCCAGAGTAAAATTGCTCCCAGATTCCTTGCTTGTTTTCAAATCCTAAGCGTAGCGCATCATGGTGTGTGACTACTGCTTCTAAGGCGACTTCTAAGGCGTCTATGTCGAGAGATTCATGGACATTGATTGCGATCGCCTGATTCCACTGATTGGACATCACCAAGTTCTGTTCAAAAAACCAATGTTGAACAGGAGACAGGGGGACGGTACCGGTTAACGGTTCAATAATTTCAATGGGTTTGCTAAATGGTTTTGCAACAGCAGCGAGTCGGTAAAGAGTTTGGGCTTCAAAAATGTCTTTTGGATGAATATCGAGTCCTGCTTCACGGGCGCGGGAAACAATTTGTAAACTGATGATGGAATCGCCACCAATTTCAAAAAAGTTATCTTCTGGATGGACGGTTTCTAAACCCAATACTTCCGCCCAAACTTGACACAATATCTCTTCTATTTCATTGGCTGCTTCCCCTGATTGAGAAGTGGGTAGTTCGGGGACGGGTAAGGCTTTACGGTCGATTTTCCCGTTAGGAGTTAAGGACCATTCCTCGACAATAACGACGACATTTGGCACCATATATAAAGGAAGCTCTTGGGATAAATACTCCAAAAGTTCCCTTGGTGTTGGTGTCACTTCACCCTTGAGAACGTATCCTACCAACCGTTGTCTTCCTGGTGTATCTTCACGTAACAACACCACTGCGCTATCCACACTCGGATGCTGAGTTAAAGCTGCTTCGATTTCCCCCAGTTCAATCCGATGTCCGTGGTACTTGACGCGATTATCTTCTCGCCCGATAAAAGTAATGTTTCCTTGGCGATCGCAAACTCCGATATCTCCTGTACGATAAAGTCGTGCTCCGGATTCTTTGGCGAAGGGATGGGGAATAAAAGCTCCGGCTGTTAACCCTGGTTGATGGAAATAGCCACGTGCTAACCCTACTCCTCCAATATAGATTTCCCCAGGAACTCCTGGAATCACTGGTTCAAGATTGGAGTCCAAAAGATATATCGCACCATTTGTGATTGCCCGTCCAATACTCGGTTCATTGGTAAGATGGGAACAATCCATCATACTGGCGCAGACAGTCGCTTCTGTTGGACCATAGGCGTTAAAGACTTTGCGTCCCGGTGTGTTCCAGCGTTGTAAAAGACTTAAAGAAGCAGCTTCCCCAGCCACAATTAAAGATTGTATATATGGTAATTCCTCTGGTTTGATAACAGCAAGAAGAGATGGAGGTAGAGTGATATGAGTGATTTTCCATCGACTTAAACTCTCCCAAAGACCTGCTCCAGGAACATGGTCTTTTAACCTTAAGTAAAGGCTAGCACCACTTCCCAACGCCATAAAAATTTCTGAAATCGCAGCATCAAAACTCAGAGAAGCAAATTGATAAACCTTGCTTTCTGGGGTGACACCAAAGGTTGAGGTTTGAGCGCGAACGAGATTTTGAATTCCTTGATGAGTAACGAGCACACCTTTCGGTTTTCCTGTGGAACCGGAAGTGTAAATGACATAAGCTATATGGGATGGTGTTGTTTTTAAATTCAGGCGCTTAGCTGACTTTGACCAATCAATCTGGGACAAACCCATCACTCTTGTCTCAAATTGCAGTTCGGGAAGTTCCGAGGTTTCTTGTGCCAAAATCAGTCTAGCTTGGCTGTCCTGCAAAATGAATTTTATCCGTTCTTTTGGATAGTTTGGGTCAATGGGAAGAAATGCAGCCCCTGCTTTCAGTGTCGCCAGCAGAGCTACTAAATAATTGAGAGAAGGTTCAAAATATAACCCTATAATGTCTTCATAACCGACACCTTCTGTTTTGAGAATGGCGGCGAGTTGATTGGCTTTTGTTTCTAATTCTCCGTAAGTGAGAGCATCTTCTCCACAAACGACTGCAATATTATTGAAGTGAGTGTCAACTTGGTCTTCAAATAACTGATGTGTACAGTGGAATTCTCCCCAATCTTTGAAATTATTGTTCCATGTTTCAATTGCTAACTGACGTTCTGCTGCTGATGAGAGTTGAAGATTCCCTAAGAGAATCTCAGGATGATGAGCTAGTTTGAGCAGTATTGAGCGCAGTTCTTGTAGTAATATTGTTGCATTTTTTGAAGACAAGAAGCTGGTTTCATAGTTCAGTCTTAAGAGTAGTCTGTTATCAGGAATAAAAGCTATGGTTAATGGGTAGTTGGTTCGCTCGTAAAACTGAATATCGTCTATTTTGAGATGTTGTCTTTGAGTTTTTAAAGATTGGTCAATGGGGTAATTCTCGAAGACTAAGATACTTTCAAACAAAGGTTCCCCTGTCGGGAATGCGATCGCCTGATGAATATCTGTCAATTTCCCATACTCGTATTCTCTCATTTGAATATGGTGCTGCTGAATTTCTTGTAACCAATCAGCAACAGTTTGTGTAGGATTGAAACGAACTCGCAAAGGAAGAGTGTTGATAAATAGCCCCACCATCTTTTCAACATCCGGTAGCTCCCCTGGGCGTCCAGACACGGTGACACCAAACAACACATCTTGTCCTGCACTATATTTTTGCAAAAGAAGTGCCCACGCGCCTTGAGCCAAAGTACTCAACGTCAGGTGATGATTTTGCGTCATCTTTTGCAAACTCGCAAATTCGACTTCACTTAGACGTAAATCTGCTTTATCATAAGGCGGTTGATTGTCTTCCACCTCTTCATCTTTCCGTAGGCTGTACAATAAACGGGTTGGTTTGTCAAGACCTGCTAAAGTTTCCCGCCAGAATTGTTGTGCGAGTTGAGAGTCCCGTGATGCGAGCCACTGGATGTAATTTCGGTAAGGTGGAACCGGAGGTAGAGAAGGGGAAACACCTTGGAGGGTGGATTCGTAAATAGTTAAAACTTCCTGAAACAGGATTGGTAAAGACCACCCGTCTAGAAGTATATGGTGATGGCTCCAAACCCATTCCCATGTAGAATTATCTAAGCGCATCATGGCAAAACGCATCAAAGGCGCTTGCTCTAACACAAACCCCTGCTTCCGGTCTTCGTTAAGATACCGTTTGAGTTCTTCGTCTTGCTCCTCAGGGGATAAATCGCGCCAGTCGTATGGAATGATTGCAAAATCTATCGATTTATTGACAATTTGCACAGCCTGTTTTTGACCTTCCCACACAAAAGCACTGCGGAGAACAGGATGGCGTTCTACAACTTTTTGCCATGCGATATGAAAAGCAGAAATATCGTATAATCCACTTATTCTCCCTGTGACTTGTTCAAAGTACATTCCTTCTTCTGGGGAATACACTGTATGAAACAGCATTCCCTCCTGCATCGGGGAAAGTGGATAAATGTCTTCTAGGTTGGGAAACTTTGCTTCTAGGCGTGAGAGAGAAGATTGTTCAATGTGAAGGATGGAAAAATCTGAGGGGGTGTATCCTCCTACGCCAGGTTGAGTGCAATGTGTAAGTACGGCTCGGAAATTTTGTTGAAAGTCTTCCGCCCACTTTAATATAGTTTCTTCACGATGTAAGTGGGAACTGTACAACCAATTAACTTGGAGTTTTCCTTCTACGACAATAGCGATTACGTCAATTATATGCGGACGTAAACCATTGGGGTCGTGTAAAGGTCCGATCTTATACACATTTGAAGCCGCCCACGAACACGAGGGCGCAGAAGCCGGGAGT
>JAWQFQ010000337.1:0-7663 GCA_035967975.1 Scytonema sp. PMC 1070.18 | reverse complement strand
ACCCAAGCAGTGATGTTTGGAATCCCCCTAATTCTATTAGGGGGAGGATGTCAACTCCAAGACAAGTTTTAAAAATGAAATTGAGCAAATGAGTGCATAATTACCCCTTTGTTCTTCCCATTTAAATAAATAAGAACATAGCTTTGATATCACTCATGCTTACTCATCATCGCAAACCTGTCTGCCTATCACTCATTTCTACAGACCTGCCAGTTCGGTCTGTGATGGAAACCTTAATGACACTCTATCAAAAAGGTCGCGATCGCTTCCTATTAATGTTGACAGCACCTCTAGAACCAAATTTTCCAACTTTAGAGAATTTACAGGATCGAGCGCAAAGCAGTCCTCGAATTGTATGGATAGACATTTCTCCTGAAAAAACCATCATGACTATGCAAGGGAACAAGCAGTTAAGTTACCGTCACTTTTGGCAACAGGGCGTTTATGGTATGACTCGCTACTGGTTACCTGCTCAAGCAACACAGCTCCAAAAATCGATTTGTTTGTGTAATTATACTCGTAGTCTTATCTTTAAAGGACATCCTGTACCAGAGTATTTGCGAGTTGAATATGAATTGTGGGCGCAAGAAGTTCAACTGGGAAACTACATCTTGACTTTGGAAATTAAACAATAACTACAAAATGCTGTCTTGCAACCATTAAGCTTTTCTGGTTACCATTCCAGTTTAATTCTCTTTTAGTTTTGAGATTACTCCCTTCCCACTACAAGATTACCGACTTCTTAGTTTCCTTCTTCGCGCTCTTTGCGTCTTTGCGGTTCATTTAAATAGATAATCTTTGGGCGGAAAAGGAGTAGTTCTTTTTGAGCCACTCCGCGACCTAAAGGTACCCAGATTCAGGCAGAGGGTGCTGCCGATCGCTTTTAGTTAACGACTGGTTGCTTACATTTTTGTTTGTGTTCTTAGATACATTCAATCTTAACATAAAACCATCCTCTTGGTAGAAGAGATAACCCAAGCAGTGAACATACATTCCTATAAATATGAGGGTGCCTACTTAGCGTAGTTATCTAGTACATATACGATGGTTGTTTGCTCAGATTTTCTTTTAGTTATAAAATATACCCAAAAGAAAATCTGAGCTTATTTTTGAATGAAAATTAAAACAGATGAGCAAGAAATGGGCAAGAAAGCGAATCACTGTAAATTTGGCATCAACTGAAGCTGAGAAACTCGAAAAATATTGCAATCAAACAGGTAGACCAACAACAGATGTCATTCGGGAACTCATTCGAGGATTACCCATTCCTTGCACGCATTCAGATGTTTGCTCACAGGACTTCAGCACTTAATATTAAATCAACAAATGCACTTGCGACCCTTGCTGTGTTTTGCTGACCTCAATTCGGGCTTGGAAAGCTTCTTTGAGGTGGGGCATATGAGTGACCGTGAGAATGCAGGCGAAATCAGATGCGATCGCATTAATTGCTGCAATCAGGCGATCGCATCCTTCAGCGTCTTGCGTTCCAAATCCTTCATCAATAATCAACAGTTGCAATGCTGCTCCCGCCCGTTGCGCCAGTAATTTCGCCAACGCTAAGCGGATAGCAAAGTTAATTCTAAATGCTTCCCCACCAGAGTAGGTTTCATAAGCACGGGTTCCTCTAGCATCAGCAATCAGAATATCCAAGGTATCTATCAACTTGGCATTTTTCTTTGATGACTTACCACTCCGTCCGGCTTTTTGTGTCACAAATTGAACGTGCAATTGATTAGCACTTAGGCGCGACAGTAATTGATTTGTCTCTGCTTCTAGTTGAGGTAAGACATTTTCAATCATCAGTGCCTGGATACCATTTTTCCCAAATGCTTGCGATAATTCCTGGTAAATACGATATTGTCGTCTTACCTCTTGCAGTTGCTGCTGCTTTTGTTCGTATTGAACCTGTAGTGTCTCTAGTTGATGACTGAGCTGCTGTAGGCGTCCGAGCTGAGCAAGTTGTTCGTCAAGAGTGCGTCTGCGCGAGATCATCTGTTGCTCTAAAGCTTGAATTTGAGCAGTGGGGTTTGCTGATGCTTCTAACTGGCGTATAATGTCGTTGATTTGGTTGACAAGTTGTTGTTTTTCAGCCAATCTTTTTTGTAAAGACACCTCTAACCCTTGTCCCCTTGCTTTGAGTTGGGGACACTGCTGCTGTGCTTGTAAAAGTTGCTGATAGCGCAACTGCCAAGATTGGGCTTTACGTGCAGAAGCACGAAGATGGTTGTGCTGTTCTGTGTCGTAACCAATTTCAGCTATATGGCGATCGAGAGCAGCAATTTGTTTGGCACACTCTGATTCTGTTGCTTCTTGCTGTATTCGAGTTTTTAATTGAGCAATTTGGGTCTGAATTTCTGGTTTTCGTGCCTCTATTTGAGCATAACGCTTGGCTGCTTCTTTAACTTGGCTCAGTCTAATTTCTGCCCACCGCCATCGCTCTACTTCATTACGAGCAAGTGCATGGTCTTGTTCATTGTAATTAAGTTGTCGTAAATATTGTTCTAGTTGCTGGAGTTCGGTATGTAAATCGTGGGCGAAATCACTTGCTTGCAAAGCTCGCTCTAGTTGTTGTCTTTCGATAGCAATTTGTTCGAGCTGTTGTTCAACATCAGTGGTCGCCTGCAACTGTGCTGCCAATTGCCCCCGCTGTTCTCGTAAACTATCATAATGTGATAATTTTTGTGCTATTTCTCGGTATTCTTGCCTAAGAACTTGTATTTCTCTATCTGAAACTGCCATCCGTTCCCGGACTATCCACAATTCGTCCTCAGCATCTTTATACTGGGATTTAGTTTTATCCACAACTCGATCCCAGTGATGTTCATCTAGGGGACGCTCGCATAATGGACAGATAGCATTGGGATTTTGGAGCATTTGCAGCTTTTGCTGTAGTTCTCCAAGCAGTTTTTCAAAGTCTCGTTGGTGCGCTTGCAAACGTTCAATGAGATGACGTCTCTCCTGTCCCTTTTCCTGCACTCTCTGCAAATAGACTCGCTTTTTTTCCAGTTCTTCAATTTGCATTGCGACTTCCATTACGGCTTGTTGCAGTTTTGGTTGGCGTTGCGAGGTGCGTTGCAGTTGGTTTTGTGTCGTTTCTAGTTGTTCGAGTCGAGCAGCTATACCCGCATGGGCGCGATTGAGTTGATTGTGTAAATTAGTACGCTGTTGCAACAAAGGAGAGACTTGCAGTTGCAATCGATCCAGTTGACTAAGACGGTTACGCGCCGCAGTCAGTTGTGCTAAAGCAGCTTCTACTTCATCAGTTTTACTGAGAGTTTGCTGAAGTTCTTGCTCTTGTTGCTGCAAAATTGTGAATTGAGCTTGCTCTTGTTGCAATTGCCTCTCAATATCGTTAATTTGTTTATTGAGTTGCTGCTGCTTTTGTTGACGTGTTTGTTGGGCGCGAGTGTATGCTTCAAATTTTGCGCCGAGACTTTCTTCTTGAGATTGTAATATTTGGTACTGGGAGTACCCTGTTTTGATTTCCTCTTGTTGAACTAGCAAATTGTCTAAGGTGGATAGCTGAGCGCTGATAGCTGATTGCTCTTGGCTTAGGCGATCGCAATCCTGAGTTAGATTTTGATACTGTTGCCTCACAAAGTTGAGTTGTTGTTCCCAGTTTTGCCTTTGGTGCTGGACAACTTGTAAACTTTGCAATTGAATATTATCAAAGGCTTGTACCTGTTGGAGTTGATTAATTTCCGCTTCTAAATCCTCTTGTTTGGTGACTATGACCTCACGCTGTTGTAATTGATTTCTCAGAGACTCCAAGCAACGCTCTAGCTCTTCTGCTCGTGCTTTAAACTGACGCGATCGCTCTTTTGCCCGCTCTTCTAATTCATCATATTGATTGAGTTTCAATAACTCTGCTAGTATCTCTTTCCGTTCGCTAGGACGTTTCAGCATAAATTCATCTGCTCGTCCTTGACGTAGGTATGCCGAATTTATGAAAGTGTCGTAATCCAACTTAACATGTTCTAGAATCAAATCCTGTGTCACCCTGACACCTTTACCGGTTAGGGTGCTGAACCCACTTGGTGTTTTTATTTGAAATTCCAGAGCTGCATTCCCACCTCGGGTACGAGTACGAATCACACGATAAGTTTGCTGGTTTGCTTCAAATATAAAATCGACCCTAACCTCTTTAGCCCCTGTGTGGATAACATCATCTTCAGATACGGCTCTGCTTTCACCCCAAATTGTCCAGGTGATTGCTTCGAGAAGGGAAGATTTTCCAGCGCCATTAGAACCACAAATACACGCCGTATGCAGACCACGAAAATCTACAGTGGCTTCACGGTAACTTAGGAAGTTGTTGAGGGTAAGTTGTATTGGGATCATTGAGGCTTCAACGCCACACCTTTTTTAATAAAAAACAGTACAGATGCTCTTTTTGTTAGTTTAGCTATGTCAAAATCAGGTTTCTAGTCTTTAATCCCTCAATTTTACGAAAGTTAACAATATCAAGAGTTCGTTTTTCCTGTTAGGCAAAAATTTTGCTATTTTTCATGGCAAAACTGATTTTGCTAGAGCTTGTTTCCTATAGCAGTCCTATCGGATCATCGAAAATTAGAAACCCGGTTTCTCTGAGAAACCGGGTTTCTGTCGCGTTTGTGGTATCTCAAATATCGTTCCCCTGCAGTATTGATTGTCTACCTTCATAAGTAAGTAGTTATTACATACACAAATCTGGAGAGGATTGTTATAGCAGTCCTAAATCATTTATGAGAAATGAGAAACCCAGTATCTGAGAGATACCGGGTTTGGTGGGGGTAAGTACTACTTTTCATAAGTTCTCATGATATGGGCTTGTAGCTGTAACATATGCGCTCTTAGCGCAACTACGAACCTACCTTACACGCTTTCTGTCACAAATTTTTCTTTCAAGAAAGTAACAAAAAAGTGGCTACTATTTGACGAATTTTTACTTTTTTTAAAAGGAGCGAAACTCTCTACAGGCAAGGTTTTTAGCATCTAAAGCTTATAAAAACAACGAAATGAGGGGTTTGAACATACTTTCTTTTTTTACACATTTCAGGGAATACTAAGAAGATGTACATACAATTCAACCAACATAGAATTTGGCATGAATACATTTTCCTGTTGGCTTGTACAGATGACTACTAAGTGGCTGCGTCATTTGGTAGCACTGGTGTTCCTGTTTATGGTTTGGATGTGGTCATTTTCGGCATATGCTGCTGAAAGTATCGATCCACAATTGGAGCAGCAAATCTTACAGATCATTCGCGAACACCCGCAAGTCATCTTAGAATCAGTACAAGCGTATCAGCAAAAACAACGACAGCAAATTCAACTCGCACAACAAACTTTTGTGCAGCAGATAAAAACCAATCCCCAATTGGTTATCGGAGAGTCTCCCATCAAAGGCTCAAAGGATGCCAAGGTTTTACTAGTCGAATTCTCTGATTTTCAATGTCCATATTGTGCTCAAGCACACAAAACCATAAAACGGTTTATGGTAAAGCATCAGGACGAAGTGACTCTAGTTTACAAGCATTTTCCACTAGCAGAGATTCATCCGCAAGCAATACCAGCAGCCACAGCGGCTTGGGCAGCACAACAACAAGGTAAATTTTGGGAATATCAGGATGCACTCTTCACCCACCAACAGCAGCTGGGTGAATTTTTTTATGTGAACACTGCCAAAAATCTAAATTTGGATATGGAAAAGTTTATGAGCGATCGCCTTCTTGCTCAAACCCCCATTCAGAACGATAGACGGCTTGCAGAAAACTTAGGACTTTCTGGCACACCTTTTTTTGTGATGAATGGTGAAACCCTTTCTGGCGCAGTGGACATAAAAGAGTTGGAAGATTTACTAAATCGTGTTAAATAAGTTATAAGTATTAATTGAGTGCTGCTTCTATCCCAGATGTAGACCAACGTAAGTTTTTTTTCTGATAGTTATCGTCTTTAGTACCTATTTAGGTAGGCTCACGGTTTCCCATGTCATGTTGTTAAGGTTACAACAATTGGAGGTTCGCGTTCTTAGGTTGAGTGCTTTATAGAACTTAGTTCGTGCAACTTGCTTAAGCAAAATGTGGTACATCCAATTTAAACCCTAGTCAGTCGTAGAACAGTAGTGTGAGGTATTAATGCGTCGCAGTGGATCGAGTGTGCTTTTCCCTATTGCTTTAGTTGCTAGCTGCGGACTTTCATTAGTTTTTCCTAGCTCATCAAAAGCACAACACAAACGCAGTTCCAGTCCTGCTGATACCCAGCAAGCTAACGCCATTAGCTATGTAAGACCCAATTACCTGTCCTCCCTTGAACAACAGGTTCTTGTAGAAATGAACAAAGTACGAACAAATCCTCAATCGTATATCCCAATCATGGAGAGCTACCGACAGCGCTTTCGAGGTAACCAAGTTCAGATTTCCGAGCGCTTATACTTACAAACTCATGAAGGGGTATCAGCCGTTGATGAAGCGATCGCATTCCTCAAGTCAGCCATTCCACTTGTTCCTCTCAAGGTTTCTGAGGGAATGTCTTTGGGTGCAAAAGACCATGTACAAGACACTGGACCCAGGGGCATCACAGGTCATAATGGTACTGATGGAAGTAATCCAGCTGCTCGAATTAACCGCTACGGTAATTGGGTGACTACTGCAGGCGAAAATATTAGTTACGGTCCTAGCACTGCACAGGAAATAGTCATGCAGCTCATTATAGATGATGGAGTGCCAAGTCGCGGTCATCGAAAGAACATTTTTAATCCCAATTTCAAGAGGGTTGGTGTGGCTTACGGCACTCACCGCCAGTATAGAACAATGTGTGTCATTACTTACGCAGGTGGGTACAAAGAAAGATAAATTTAACTAAAAATTCGTAATTCACCCTTCGTAACTCGTAATTATTGATTAAGCAGTCATTACGAGTTGCGAATTTTTTATTGCAGATTCACTATGATGCGACGGATAGCATTTTGGATTGTACCCATGACCTTACTGCTGACATCTTGCGATTTACTTTCCGAGTACGTCTTGAAGGAACCTCAAACGCCCCAAGAAGGTTCTAAGACTCCAGTTCCTGGACAGAAGCTTTCGCGCTTGGAACAACAAGTGATTGTAGAAATGAATAAGGCGCGAACAAATCCCACCGCTTATGCTGCTGTGTTGGAAAACTACAGACAACGCTTTGAAGGTAATCGTGTCAGACTTTCTAACCGAGTGTATCTACAAACACAGGAAGGGACAAAAGCCGTTGATGAGGCGATCGCATTTCTCAAATCAGTCCGTCCGGTGGGAAGACTAACACCATCTCAGGGGATGTCATTAGCAGCAAGGGATCACGTCAAAGACCAAGGCTCCAAAGGTATCATTGGTCACAAAGGTAGCGATAAAAGCGATCCCTTTATTCGCCTCAACCGCTATGGAAGGTGGAAGTATACCGCAGGAGAAAATATTAGCTACGGCTCACATACACCACAAGACATAGTCATGCAATTGATTATTGATGATGGTGTCCCAGATCGAGGTCATAGAACAAATATGTTCAACCCTGAATTCAAAGTCGCTGGAGTTGCTTTTGGAATTCACTCTACCTATAGGCAAATGTGTGTGATTACTTACGCCGGAGGCTACAATGAAAATTCATAATTCATAATTCATAATTCATAATTCATAATTCATAATTCATAATT
>JAWQFQ010000336.1:2806-7672 GCA_035967975.1 Scytonema sp. PMC 1070.18 | reverse complement strand
CGGTTATAAATATTATTTGCACAAAATCACAAATGTACAAACCTATATTCTTATAGGGGTAAACAAAGCCACAATTAGCACAACGTAAGTGTTGATGCTGTCAAAATTTTGATGTTCCTTTTCGATAAGCGAATAAACTTGACAATTGCTGTGCTGTGTTGTGAGCATCAACCAAGTGTGTACATGAGTAGGGGCGATCGCACGAATTAAAAACATGACGCCATCAAAGGAGCGATCGCATCCTACCCGCTCGAACCTTTGTATAGCCACCTAACACATATTAACTTTTGCAGAGGGTAGATGTAGGCGATCCCATTGAAACTGAAAAACTGTGTCTGATAGCAAGACAGTACTGGCACGGATTCAACAGGGGGATTTGAGAAGAGCGATCGCCTCCGGTGGGCGAAAGCTCATCCAGTCTTGGGAATTGGTATTTATAACAATAGGCACATTTTGGTGATGCATTCACCCCACCATACTCAGCATCTGCATATTACCCACCAGTAAAAATAGCCCTAGTAAAATTGGTTTAAAGAAGAAGCGATCGCACCACCTGCTCGAACCTAAAGAGCCGCCGCCCAACACATACAGCACAACTGACTTTTGAAGAGGACATCTGTTATAGGGGTTGTCTACGAAGGATTATGCTTAAGCAATTCCTCAAAAATTTGTACCCAGTTTCATACACGCAGTTTTCGCTTAAAAGTTCCCGCCGCGATTTATATGCCAAAACTTGCTACTAATAGTAGCGCTATCCCCCTTTATTTTGTCAACTTAAAGTAGCAAAATATATGAAAAGCGGTAATACAGATAAGGAAGTCGTCATGCTGCCAATGAGTGAAATTTTATCCATTAAGTGGACTGAAGAGCGCAGACAACGCATGAGGGAACTGCGAGGAGAAATGACCTTAGTCGAATTGGCTAAAAAACTAGAAGATACTGGTGTTGCTGTTTCCAGGCAATATCTTCACCGTATGGAAACCGACTCTAAGGTGCGTGGCGCTTCTCCAGAATTAGTTCAAGGACTATGTCATGTTTTTAACGTATCAGAAGCAGAATTACTTTGCCTCAATTTTCAAAAAATTGTCCAATTAGGAGTTTACTAACGAAACTAAAAGTTGCATAATGGTGTAAAACAAAGCGATCGCACTATGGCTGGGAACCTGAGATGCGATCGCTTGTTAACCAAAAGATACTGAAGTCCCTACAAAAGGAAATCAGCTTATGACCAATATTGTACCGTTTTCTTTTGAGTCACATGAGGTTCGCGTTGTCATAATTGACAATGAACCTTGGTTTATTGCGACTGATGTAGCAAAAGTTTTAGAGCATAGCAATACCAGTGTTATGCTGCAAATGCTTGATGAAGACGAAAAGGGTGTAAGCAATGTTTATACCCTTGGTGGAAACCAAGAATTAGCAATCATTTCAGAGTCCGGGTTGTATCATGCGGTTATCAAATCACGAAAACCACAGGCAAAACCATTCCGTAAATGGGTCACGTCCGAAGTTTTACCCAGTATCCGCAAAAGTGGACAATATTCAGTACAACAAGCACCAGTACAACACTCACAACCACAACAGCCAACCCTATCTGAAATCGATACAGTATTTGCTGGATTAATTAAGTTGGGCATTAAGCCAGAATTAATCGAGTCAGCAAAGTTAAGCGCGATCGCCAAATCAATTCCTCATCTAGCCTCCGTATGTGAAGAAAGTAAGCGTCTTGTGTCGGCTCACATGAGTGTACCAGAAATACCAATGAGTCCTACTGAGCTAGGTAAAAAGATTGCTCTAGAGTTAGGTCTAGCAAAGGTTCCTTCGCCGCAAAAGGTAAATCAGGCGTTACTCAATGCGGGTTTTCAAGAATCTTCAGTACACATTAATAAACGGGGTGAGAAGAAGATTGAATGGCATCTGACTGAGAAAGGTCAAGATTACGGACAGATGCAGATGGATACGACTCGCGGTCATGGTAAAACGGTGTTTCGTATTAAATGGTTTTCTTCTGTTATCTGCGTCATTGAAGAACAATTTACTAACCTAACTGTTTCAGGAAAAAAATAGCCTAATTGCATTGTTGATTGAAGGGTGTATCTACAGCGATGACGCGAAAGCGCCCGCTACGAGTGCGATGGGCGTTGGCGGAGCCTCTCGCACAGAAGCTCCACTGGAGGCGATCGCAGTCTATGCATCACATCACCAAAAAAACAAACGTTGCCAAGAACTATGTTGCATATCAATACTTTCTTTTTTAACCATCAACCGATTAAACTGTACTTGCTAGGGACTCCAGAAAAAGAAGTCACTCATGAATTCAAAGAAAAGTGCTTTGTTTTTAAGGCAACTGAATTACTTATAGCTTTTGGTATTGTCGATAACAATTACTTTGAATATCGATATTTTGAGGAGAACACCGATAGTTTTGTACCGATTTCGTCAACCATTAAGCATTATTTTCGTAAAGAAAAGCTGATTGGTGTGGATGAACTGGGAAGCAGAACAATAGTAGAGTGGAGGGGGATTGCATCTTTGATAGGCGTTCTTCCCAATCCCCTTGAGAACTTTAATATCGTCTGGGAAGTAGAGGCTTTTATACATAGATATTCTCAGGTTTTATCGCAAGTCTACAAAGAAAAATCTAGCAAATTTACTAGAAGGAATGCAGATGGCAGCGAACATATCCAATACTTTTGTTATGAATCTTGTGCGGAATTACACAGAGCAGTGCAAATTGAAATGCTGAGTAACAACGTAGTCCACGAGCAGAGTTGCTTTGCAGACGTGGCGCTTTATCATGCACTCAATGAAGAAAGCATTTGTCTTGATTATTTATCAGAAGAACAATTGGCAATTAAATATGGTCGCCTCATAGGACGTAAACTTTCCAAGTCCTCTATGAGGGATTTACTCGTACAGTGCGGTTTGTTGATGAAGTCTTTGAATACAAGTTTGAGAACAAAGTACGAACCAACCCGCATCGGTGATAAATATATGCTGCACAATCCCCGACGTTGGCACAAATCAGTTATTACCTTGTTGCTAACCGATGAGCGTTTGGCATAGCTCTTGATGTATGATGGGCGATCGCATTCATTGCGACTCGATACTGTTGTGTTAATAATCAAATAGTCAGTCCGATATCTGTGTGATTCACACAGATATAAAACTTCAACTCCGAATCTCTTTGCATGGCGATCGCCTTTAATATTTTGTCACTTTTAATACGAGCAAGAGGCGATACGCAATACAAATGCATCTGCAAAAGTTCTCAGGGATGAGTTATTTCTAGACAAACAAGATAGTACATCTGCACCTTTGGTCTAGAAAAAGTTCTCTTCGGACGAACAACACTTTTCTCTAGAAAAAAGTCAACAAACTGCTTCGCTTTCTTCGTACTAGGGGATAAACTGGTCTCTATGACTATGAGTTTTAGTGGGATGGCGATCGCTGTTAGTCATAACGGTCATATCCTGACGGGGTGACAAGCAAGCTAAAAAGCTTACGCTATAAGCTTTTGAAGACGATGAGCTTAGAAAAGATGGAAGAAGTTGAACAACAAAGTTTAACCAAAAATCGGGCTTCTATCTTGTACTTACTGAGAACTAGGTCAATAACCGCCAAATTGCCATCGTATCTTTTTATGTCATAGCGTACTCTATTCATTACCGAGCAAGGTTTTCAGAGCGCTTGTCACCCCCCCAGGTCCCTTAGGGGAAAGTTGATGAGATGGTATGGAGGGCGATCGCATCCGTATTAGCCTTAGTGAGACAACATACCCCAAACTTCGCTCATAATATCTTAATCGATAATGCACTGTCGCTGCAAAATGCTTCAACTATCTACAATCCACATTCCATCGGGCGCTAGAGCGCCGGTCCACTAATATATATTGACAAAAGAGACATTATGTGTAACATGGAAAAACGCTGATTTTGAACTAAATATTTGGGTTCGGTTTTTAGCGATCACATTGAAACATAACGCCAAAATCACCGATTTTAATAACCCCCATATTTTGCGTTTTACGTCAAGCACTTCTACTGGACCGGCGCTCTAGTGCATAAGTTAATTTCACTTACATCTATATAAGAAAGAGAAAACCCGTAGAGGTATTGTCAATGTTCAATAGTAATGATGAACAACAAGCCAAAGATTTCCTTAATAATCTTAAAGAGAAATTACAAAGCAATCTCAAAAGAAAGTGTGTTTTTCTTTTAGTAGGTCGTACAGGAGTTGGAAAGTCTAGCACTGTTAATAGCTTGTTAGGTCAAAACATCGCAGTAGTTGGTGACTACGAACCGACAACAATGGAAATTCAACAGTATGACTCTGAAATTAATGGTGTCAAGGTTACGGTTGTTGACACTCCTGGGCTTTGTGATGAATTAGAGGAAGTCGGAAATGATTATAAGTATCTAGAACTCATGCGTTCCTGTGTGAATGAAGTAGATTCAATGTGGTTTGTTAGCCGTTTGGATGACAAAAGAGTTACTAACGATGAAAAGCGAGGAATAAAGCTTATTTCAGAATCATTCACGCCCAAAATTTGGCAATACACTGTTATCGTATTTACTTTTGCAGATGCTCTTAATGACTCACAATATTCAATAGCATTGGAGAAAAGAACTGAACTTATCCGGAATGAGATAGCAAAATATACAGGGGTTGAGATAGCAAAGAATGTTCCATCAGTTGCAGTCAGTAATATATGCGAAACAACTCCAGATGGAAAAAAATGGCTGGGCGAACTTTATACTCAAGTCTACTTAAGAATGTCTAATAACGGTGCAGCTCAATTTTTTATGGCGACATTAGAGCGGATAAAACCGCCAGAGAAGGAAAAAGAAATAGTTTACGTACCAA
>JAWQFQ010000336.1:0-2706 GCA_035967975.1 Scytonema sp. PMC 1070.18 | reverse complement strand
AATAGTTTACGTACCAACCCCTTCTGCACCGTCCCCAACATACAGTCGCCGGATTACATTAGAGCGGATAAAACCGCCAGAGAAGGAAAAAGAAATAGTTTACGTACCAACCCCTTCTGCACCGTCCCCAACATACAGTCGCCGGATTGAGCTTGATGACAGTCAAGCTGAAAAAGTTGTAAACAGAACGTATGAAGTTTTAGACCTTACAGCAGCAGGCGCAACAGTCGGCGCACTGGCAGGCGCTCTAGCTGGACCAGTGGGTGCAGCTGTCGGCGGTATAGTTGGTGCAACGATAGGATTTATTGGAGGTTGGTTGTCAAAGAGAAAGTAAAGGTCAATTGGTACAGCAGTAGCATACTACATACAAGCTTTTAGTTAGTAACTGCACTTTTATTTTCACAACTGACCACATATTCAAAAATCTGAGGATAAAAGCTCAAGCTTTTGCCTTAGATTTTAGACCTATTTCTAAACTAAACGAATGTGTTTTTTGAAACTAACAATTTTTTTATATGCGTCAATTTTTACTTGTTGGACAAACAGGTGTAGGCAAATCAAGTTTTATAAATGCCACCTTTGGTAATTATATTGCTGAAACTTCAGAATTTGAAGCTTGTACAAAATTTGTTGAGCATTATGCTTATAAAACTCCTATAGGCGATGTGTGTCTTATTGATACACCTGGATTAGCAGAAGATGACGAAGCATGTGATGAAGCATACCTGTCCATAGTACGGAATAAAGTCGATCTCAGTCAGATTTACGCCACAATTTATGTCAGTCGCCTTGATGAAAGGCGTTTTCGTCCCAATGAAAAGCAAACGCTACGCCTTTTGACGAAACATTTAGGGGTATCGATTTGGAATCGCTCTATTCTTGTTTTCACATTTGCTGCATCCTTACCTGAGAAACAGCGTGGAGAAGTTGCAAGGCAGAGAGCTAAACAAATTGTTGACTACCTACAAATTTTAACGAAAGAGCGAGGAGCAGACCAACCATTATTTACAAGTTTTCAACACTATTGGATGGTGGACAATATTGTAAATCATTGGTCACAAGAAGGAGTACCTATCTTGTCTATATTATCAGAATGAGTTTTAATTGAAAAGTCACGCATTCAAAGGTCAAAAAAGAAATATTTTTATAGTGCAAATATTACGTTTTTATTATAAGTTCTCTAATTCATTTGTAAGATTCTTACTTTTGACTTTCACGAAGTAGTGGAATGCTGATTCTATCGTGGTCAGAGGTACTGTTACAAATGTTTATAAAAATCGGAAACCGTTACAGGGTTACAATTTACAAGTCTCGACGCGAGAGAAGAGACATACGGACCATACAGGAAAAAACAAAAACACTGACCCCCCTCCACCCCCACCCACCGGAAGATGTCCTGGGGGTGCTTTGGTGTCAAATGTTACCTGAGAATAATCAATCCAATTCATCCATCCCATCAATCCTAACGTTCCTCCTCCCTTTCTCCATCCGATCGCGTCGCCTAACTTTCCCACGTCTTTACCAACGCTTTCCCAAATGCGCTTTTGCACGCTAAAGCCAAAGCGCCCATTACTATATTCTACCCAAAGTTTGTCTATTGTGCGAAGGTCCGTGCAGGGAAAATTTTCGATAGATTTAGAACTTAGCCAACCTTCTTCTTCTCTACCAGATGCCTTAAGCATGACAGCAAGAGTTTCTTCATCTGCTTGTTTCCACTGTCCTGCTTTCAGAAAGTCTCGCAGTCGTGTATAATCCACATTACGATCGCTTGGTAAATCATTGCTTGGTGCAGGTTGTTGTAGCCTTTGGGTCTCAAGTTGTCTTTGATACTCAGCTTCTTTGGGTGCTATAACTGACTGTTCAACTCGTGCAACATCCTCATCTTGTAGTCCATTAGACTGTTGAAAGTTTTTTAAATTGTCGCGAACATTCTTATCTAGAGGATAGGCAACGTTTACTGCCTTGGATAATTCTTGCTCATAACGGTGCAGTTTTGCCTGGTATTCGGCTTTTCGGTGTTCTTGGCGTAATCTTTCTGCTTCCTGTTGTTGTTGAAGTTTTTCAGCTTGTTGTTGTTCGGCTTCCTTAAATAGAAGAGCTATATCCTCATCTTTAAGCTGATAATGTTCTTGTAATTTCTTTAATTCTGCTTTATCTTCTTGCGAAAGTGAATATCCTTGTTCGTCTACCAACTTAGTAAAAACCTGTCTGTATTTATCTAGATTTTCTTGATAGATTCCCAAAGGTTCTAATACTTCGTCTCGAACTGCACGGGCTTGTTCTTCTATTAATTTTAGTTTATCGCTATAATGGTCATCATCTAAATAAGCAGTGTCAATAACTTCAACTGTAGAAACTTCTTTTCCTTCTGTTTGTTCTGACAACTGTATACCATTTTCCCATAAAACTGGTATAAACTTTTGCTGGAAAAGGTTTTCAAGTTCAATCGCAACTATACCCTCATCGTAAGCTCTTTGAATAACTTGCTGATTATTGACATCATCATAACCCAGTCCATCATAAAATCCTTGAGCAAAGACAATTGCCGCTCTATCTTGGATAATGTTAACTCCTTTTTTTCTGTATAAATTTACTAGTTCTTTGGCTGGAAACTGAGGTTTGGTACTATCTTCTTTACTTGGTTTTGTAAGTCCTAACGCTAATATACCTCCTGTCGAAGTTCCTGCAATAAAATCAAAAAGCTCA
>JAWQFQ010000335.1:0-7702 GCA_035967975.1 Scytonema sp. PMC 1070.18 | reverse complement strand
TCTGAGCATTGGCAATATGCTTGCAATTCCACGTTAACAGATAATCCATGCCGTGCACGGTAGCCGCAGCAATGTGAATCGCGTCTACCTTCGCTTTTGAAGGGAGACTACTTCGAGCGAGAAATTGTGCGGCTAAATCTTGTACTGATTGATTCAATGCCAGCAAGGGAAAATCACGCAGAATCTCCAATCGTTGAGCGGCGATCTCCAAGTCACCCTGCGCCACTTCGTCTAGAACAGCCTCCGAAGTGTAGAGAATGAAGGCGTTTCGACGAAATTCCCACCAGTCTCTTGTGATCTCCATATTTGCAGCCAGAATTAGATTTTTTGTTGACCTGGCTGTGAGATAGCCCAAAATGCTGGTTTCGATGTAGACAGTTTCACTCATATGGAACAGATTTGGGGTCTTTCCATTTTACATCTGTCCGACTTAAAAACAACGTAGTACATATGTGACCATCAAAAATCGCCCCTGACAGAAAGCGATTTAAGGGGCATCAAAGGCTCGGCGTTTTTTGTGTATGTAAAATAGGCGATATTCTCTACCACCCAAAACAATGAATGTTCTACCATTTTCATGAAATTTCACATCACCCTTGATGGTGCCAACGGCTTGAAAGATGGCACCAGATTCTTTACCTACACTGCCATAAGACTGAGTATTACTACTTAACAGATCCCTTCTGCTAACCGACGAGTACCTGTGGTTGGGGTATTCGTGCTTTTCGTTACCCCACAATACCGTCATTATTTTTACGCCAAAGTTTGTAAGCCCAATCGCCCACTAACTTCGATAAAATGGGCATATTGTTTTAGTGAGGAGATGATTATGGAAATGAGTGCAGGGAGAACCAAAGAAGATACCGTCATTCAGACGAAATTAGAGATGGCTTCTAGTCAAATAACTTTTTCATTCATCTAAAAACAACTGGCGATCGCTGTTTTTCTCCAAAATAAGATTTCAAAATGAAAGTCCAATCCGTTCAGCTAAAGTATTTTAAGAAATTTCGGGATTATATATTTGATTTTACCGAGCCAGAAACCGGGTTAGCACGAGATACGATTGTCCTGGTGGGAATGAATGGTTCTGGGAAAACAAGTTTGTTGCAAGCTATTGCAGCAACTTTAGGTACGGCGACTGGACGTTTGCAGAGCATCTCCGATTTAGAATGGGCGGGATTTAACTACGAATTGCTCGCTTCTAACTGGGGAGGTATGACGCCTGAGGTAGCTGTACAAGTACAATTCTCATCTGGCGAACTCCAAGCTGTGCGGGATTTTCACTTCAAATTACGAGAGATGGGGCGAGATTTGCAATCTCCAAGTGAAGAGCACAATGTAACTCTGAGATGGCGCTCTGGACGTGTTATTGCTGGGAGTGCTGCTCAATTGTTTCAATTTAAAGGACGAGAATATGCAAAACAATTGCGACGAAATGAAGGATGGAAAGTGTTTGAGCAAGTTGGTACAGTTCTTTGGTATAAAGAACAGAGAAATTCAACAAGTTTAACCAGTGAAGACCCCAATCGCCAGTTGGAAATTACAGAAGATTTGTTGCGCGATCGCTTATCTAAATGGCGACAATTTCATCAAGATATTGAAATGGGAAAAATTCATCAACGACCTCATGGACAAAAGGATTTGTATGCAGAAATTGAACGAACTTATCAAGCCGTCTTTCGGTGAACGTAGTTTTCTTGGTCCCATTCCACGAGAGAATTTAGATGATATTTTGAGCGAACCTTGGTTTTATCTGTATGATGGCAGAAATCAGTATGAAATTTCTGAAATGTCTGGGGGTGAGCGTGCTGTTTTTCCAATGTTAATGGACTTTGCGAGTTGGAATCTTCACAATTCTGTGATTCTTATTGATGAAATTGAGTTGCACTTACATCCACCCATGCAACAGGCTTTGTTGAGAGCCTTACCTAAGTTAGGGAAAAACAATCAGTTTATCATTACAACCCATTCTGATTATGTGGAGCAATTAGTACCTGATGCATATATTATTCGGTTAGAGGTGTAGGTGTGAGTGTTGTTAGTGGCAAAGTTATTTTCTGTGAGGGTAAGCAAACAAGTTTAGATTTTAGACTGCTGAACCGAGTTGTTGAGAATCTTTTAAAATGACCCATCTTGCCCAAAGTGCCATAGCACTCCCACAATGTACAAACCCACACTGCAAACGCACAGTGTGGTTTGGTTTAGATATGGAACTTTGAGATTGAGGAATTAAATTCGATAGAGATGAAACACGCTTTTAGCAGAAAACAGTATTAATCTTGCTAATCTCAAACCAAGTGCGATCGCCAACAATACCGTCAACTGGTAATCCAGTATTTTTTTGCAAATTTTTGACTCCGGCTTCTGTTTTGGAACCAAAGATGCCATCAACGACACCAACGTCATAACCACCAACACTCATCCGCTCTTGCATTTGCGTAACTAATTGTCCGGTGCTGCCAATTTTCAAGACAGGCATATCTACAGGTGCGCCTTTGTAAAGCACTCTCCAGGTTTTGTCACCGACAATGCCGTCAATGACCAAGAACATTTTGCCTTGAAACATTTTGACAGCGGCTTCGGTTTTGGGTCCAAATACGCCGTCAATCACTTCACGACCGGGATATACACAAGCACCAGTGAAGTCATCAACGTATACATACATACCATAATTTAAAAGCAGACTTTGTAACTCTTTGACGGTGTCACCAACAGAGCCGACTTTCAGTACTGGCTTGTTAAGTTGAGCGTTTGTAGCAATTGTCATAGTTTTTTCTCTTGATTATGTTGACTAAGTTATTCATCAACTTGAAGAAACAAGATTACGAATAATTTTCGGTACACAAGAGGGTACTATTTTTGTTGAGTGTATTCGTGAAAATCTCTGAAATCCTCTTATAGAAGATACAAAGAACCGCTCAAGTCGATTCTTCCATCCTGTATGAACAACTTGATAGCGATCGCGCTCAATATCGAAAATCAGTTCCGTTTCAGCTTCTTCATCTGATGGACTACTCCCTTTCCGCCCGTTCGCCGTCAGGCGTTCCCGTAGGGTAGATTACCTATTTAAATGAACCGCAAAGACGCAAAGAGCGCATTCGCGTTGGCGGAGCCTCTCGAAGAGAAGCGTCTCGAAGAGAAGAAAGAGGAAAAGCAGATCGGTAATCTTATAGCGAGAAGGGAGTAAGACTTGCATAATCACTTAATAATTGTTTGATATAAGTGCGATAATGTTCTAGTTTTTCCATTCTAAAATTACCTCACCCCGTACTTGTAAGATTGCAAAGAGGAGTAAAAAGCGGCGATCGCTTCAACTTACTTTGGATCAACTTTCTCCAACTTTATAGGAGGAATTTCGTCAGCTTTTAAAGTTACAACTTCGCCGGACTTCCAAATGCTAATAGATTCACCTAATTTCCGGTGTCTAACGATTGCTTCAGCGATCGCATATCTTACGCCACTGTCGATTTTACTAGATAACTTTTGGTTGGTTGGGTTAGTCATTGTCTTACTCTGTTATTTGCTCCCAAATTTTGGATTAATAGATAATCGGTTGTTCATTTGCAGGACGTTCAGCTACTAATAGAGGCTCCAAACTAGAATTATCATAAATAATCCAAGTATCGCACAGTGTTAAATATAACTTAGTTAAGTTTCTGCGCCCTCGTTCGTAGCGGCGGCGAATCACCTCTTCTGGGATATTGTGTCCCCCACTTTCAACCCGCCTGCTTACCCTTTCCAAAGTAGATACAAAATACTTCCATTTGTTACAAAATGAAACATATCCTCCTCGTAAGCGTTCAGCAAGCCGTCAGCAGTCAGCTTTGAAACCTGTTTCCCTTGTATTTTCTGGGCGTTTCAGACACCATTATAAACATCTCTATGGCTTAAAAAAGCTGAGGGCTGAATGCTTACTCCTCCTCACACTTCCTGCATCTTCACAAATTCCTCAAAATTGATCCTTAGTCTAAGAGGAGAGCGCTAATGGTTAATAGCTAATGGCTAATAGTGCAATTAGCAGTTAGCAGTTAGCCTTATAGAAGCTAAAGAAAGAATAAAGAGTAAAAAATGAAGAATGAAATGCTCTTAAAAAGAAACTGGTACAAGCCTTTAGCCTTATCAGTAAGTGGCATTTCATAATTCATAATTCATAATTCATAATTCATTCAAGACTATGGTTCAACAAGCAGTTAAAGAAGAACAATCCCTACCGAAAAAACCTCCTTCCAAAGGAAAACCCCAAGAAAAAAAAGGGACCGAAGACCGCCGCTTCAAAGCTCTTGATATGACGATGAAGCGACAGCAGTACAAACCAGATTCCTTGATTGAAGTGCTACATAAAGCACAAGAATCCTTTGGTTATCTGGAAGAAGATGTCTTAAAGTACATTGCTAAAGGGCTAAAATTACCCCTAAGCCGGGTTTATGGAGTGGCGACTTTTTATCACTTGTTCTCTCTCAAACCAAGTGGTGCTCATACCTGTGTCGTTTGTCTGGGAACCGCTTGCTATGTCAAAGGTAGCAATAAAGTGGTAGAAATTCTGGAGAAGGAACTAGGTGTCGAAATCGGACAAACCACGCCCGATGGGAAGGTTTCACTAATGGCGGCGCGTTGTTTGGGAGCCTGTGGTATTGCTCCGGCTGTTGTATTTGACGGTACGGTAGCGGGTAAGCAGGAACCGGATATGGCGCTATCGCGGATTAAGGAATGGGAAGGGGAGTAGAGATTATGGAGCTAGCTGAATTACAGGAAATTGCTGAAACTCAAAAGGCGCAGCGTAAAAGTGTTCGCGTTCATTGCTGTACTTCTACAGGATGTCGGGCTGCAAATTCTTTGGATGTTTTGAAGAATATGCAGAATGCGATTGTAGATGAAGGATTGAGCGATCGCATTGAAGTCATCGGTGTGGGCTGTATGGGATTCTGCGGACGAGGTCCCCTGGTACAAGTCGATCCCCAAGCTACCTTATATGAAGAAGTGAAACCAGAGGAAGCAACAAGTATCATCCATGCTTGCAATGGTGGAACGACAACTGCTATCAAAGGGGACTTGCAGCATCCTTTCTTTGCTCGTCAGATGCCAATTGTACGGAAACACAGTGGTAAAATTGACCCCGAACGGATTGAAGATTATATAGAAGTTGGTGGATACCAATCCCTGTATAAAGCGCTGCATGAGATGACCCCTGCTCAGGTGGTGGAAGAAATCTCAAAAAGTGGGTTGCGGGGTAGAGGTGGCGGCGGTTATCCCACAGGATTAAAGTGGGCAACGGTTGCTAAAATGCCTGAAGGACAAAAATATGTTATCTGTAATGGTGATGAAGGCGACCCAGGAGCGTTCATGGATCGCAGTGTCTTGGAAAGCGACCCTCATTTGGTCCTCGAAGGGATGGCGATCGCAGGCTATGCAATTGGAGCCAACCACGGATTTATCTACGTCCGAGCAGAATATCCCCTCGCAATCCATCGTTTGCAAAAAGCCATTCAACAAGCCAAGAAATACGGGTTGTTAGGTAGCCAAATCTTTGAATCTCCCTTTGATTTCAAAGTTGAAATTCGGATTGGTGCTGGTGCGTTTGTCTGCGGCGAAGAAACAGCATTAATTCAATCAGTCGAAGGAAAGCGCGGTAATCCTCGTCCCCGACCTCCCTATCCTGCGGTGTCCGGCTTGTGGAATTGTCCTACTCTCATCAACAACGTAGAAACCTTTGCTAATATTTCTCCCATTATTAAGAATGGTGCAGATTGGTACGCTAGCATTGGAACAGAAAAAAGCAAAGGGACGAAGATATTTGCCCTCACAGGTAAAATTCGTAACAATGGTTTAATTGAAGTCCCAATGGGAATTACTCTGCGCCAAATAGTTGAAGAAATGGGCGGTGGTATTCCCGATGGTGAAGTCAAAGCCGTACAAACAGGCGGACCCTCTGGAGGTTGCATCCCCTCTTCCCTCCTAGATACACCCGTAGACTACGATTCTCTCATGGCAATTGGTTCTATGATGGGGTCAGGTGGTATGGTAGTTATGGATGGGGAAACCAGCATGGTAGAAGTTGCTCGTTTCTACATGGAATTCTGTCGAGGTGAAACCTGTGGTAAATGTGTCCCCTGTCGGACAGGTACTGTGCAACTTTACGCTTTGCTGACCAAAATTATCAATCGTCAAGCGACGCCAGCAGACTTAGAACGATTAGAATCTTTATGCTACATGGTCAAGGATACAAGTCTTTGCGGCTTGGGGATGACAGCACCAAACCCAGTGTTAAGTACACTCAGGTATTTCAAGGATGAGTATCTAGAGTTACTGCAATCTCAAGAGCATCTTAATGGCAAGTATGCACTCAAGAGGTAAAAGAGAGAATATGTCAGTAAAAACACTTAAAATTGATGATATTGATGTTGCTATTGAAGAAGGAGCAACCGTCCTGCAAGCCGCAAAAGAAGCTGGCGTTCACATTCCCACTCTTTGCCATCTTGAGGGTGTTTCAGATGTGGGAGCGTGTCGGCTGTGTTTGGTAGAGTTGACGGGAACAAATAAATTACTACCAGCTTGCGTGACACAAGTAGCAGAAGGGATGGAAGTCCATACCAATACACCTAAGCTACAAGAATATCGACGCATGACCGTAGAATTACTGTTTGCAGAAGGCAATCATGTCTGTTCTGTATGCGTTGCTAACGGTAACTGCGAATTGCAGGATGTAGCCATTCAGGTGGGAATGGACCACTCCCGCTTCCCCTATCGTTTTCCCGATCGCAAAGTCGATATTTCCCATTCTCAGTTTGCGATCGACCACAACCGCTGTATTCTCTGCACTCGTTGCGTGCGGGTTTGTGACGAAATCGAAGGCGCACACGTTTGGGATGTAGCACAACGAGGCGCAGCTTGCTACATCGTTTCCGGGTTAAACCAACCTTGGGGTGAAGTCGATGCTTGTACTTCCTGCGGAAAATGCGTAGATGCTTGTCCTACAGGCGCGATTTTCCGCAAGGGTGAGACAACTGGAGAAAAAGAGCGCGATCGCAGCAAACTAGAATTTTTAGTCACAGCACGGGAGAAGAGAGAATGGACAAGGTAAAATTTGCAACAGTCTGGTTAGCGGGCTGTTCCGGCTGTCATATGTCATTCCTAGACCTAGATGAGTGGCTCATTGAACTAGCGAAATATGTAGATGTCGTCTACAGCCCAGTAGGGTCAGATTTGAAAGAGTACCCCGAAAACGTAGATATCTGTTTGGTGGAAGGAGCTGTCGCCAATGAAGAGAATCTAGAATTGATTCATCAAGTACGACAAAGAACTAAAATCCTGATTTCCTTCGGAGATTGCGCTGTTACCGCTAATGTTCCTGCTATGCGGAATATGCTAGGTAGTGCAGAACCCGTGCTAAAACGCGCATATCTTGAATTAGGCGATCGCAATCCCCAACTCCCCCACGAACCAGGAATCGTACCAGAGTTACTTGATCGCGTCCTCCCTGTTCACGAAGTTGTCCCTGTGGATATATACATGCCGGGATGTCCTCCTCCAGCGGAGCGCATCAAAGCCACAATTGAACCTTTGCTGAAGGGTGAGAAACCCCATATGGAAGGACGAGAAATGATTAAGTTTGGATGAAAAAAAGGGTGTGGGGGTGTAGGGGTGTGGGGGTATAGGGAAAGAATCAAAATGAAAAATCGAAATCAATTCTTTTAAACCCTTACAC
>JAWQFQ010000334.1:0-7744 GCA_035967975.1 Scytonema sp. PMC 1070.18 | reverse complement strand
CTGTTAGCAACAGGATGGGGTGGAGACAAACACCTCAAAATTCTCTGTGGTGGTGAAGCCCTCACACAAAAACTGGCTTCTCAATTGCTGAAGATATGCTCTTCGCTGTGGAACTTGTACGGTCCGACGGAGACAACTATCTGGTCAACACTCCATAAAGTTGAGTCAACAGATGCTCCGATTCCAATTGGATTCGCGATCGCCAACACCCAGATATATCTGCTCGACCAAAATTGGACCCACCAGACAGACCCTGTCCAACCTGTCGGTGTCGGTGTAGCTGGAGAAGTTTACATTGGCGGTATGGGTGTCGCAAGAGGATACCTCAACCAAGATAAGTTAACTCAGGAGAGATTTATTCGTGACCCTTTCAGAGGAAAACCAGGAACGCGCCTTTACAAAACCGGGGATTTAGCTCGCTATTTACCAGATGGGAATCTGGAATTAATCGGACGGATCGACAACCAAGTGAAAATTCGGGGTTTTCGGATTGAGCTTGGGGAAATCGAAGCTTCCCTCAGCCAACATCCTGTGGTGAGGGAAGCAGTGGTGATTGAGCGCGAGGATGCAACAGGGGATAAACGTTTGGTGGCTTACGTGGTTTGTCAAGAGCAGTCCCAGGAAGCATCGTTTGAGCAAACCGCCCAATGGCAGCAGTTATGGGATGATGCTTACAGTCAACCCACCCAGGAAGTAGACCCAACGTTTAATATTAACGGTTGGAACAGTAGCTATACAGGTTTACCCGTTCCAGCCGAGGAGATTAGGGAGTGGGTTGACCATACAGTGACGCGGATTCTCGCCTTAAAACCCAAGCACATACTGGAAATTGGTTGCGGTACAGGTCTGCTGCTATTTAAAATAGCGCCCCACTGTCAATATTACTGTGGCACAGATATTACCAGCGCCTCCGTACGTTACATTGAGCAGCAGTTTCATTCATCACAGCAAGACTGGTCGCATATAAAGCTTTATCAACGAGCTGCAGATAACCTGGAGGGAATAGGAGAAAAGACTTTCGACACTGTGGTGATTAACTCAGTTATACAGTATTTTCCCAGTATTGATTATTTGGTGAGTGTTTTAGAAAGTGCGATCGCTCGTGTTACTCCAGGAGGGTTCATTTTTGTTGGGGATGTCCGCAGTCTGCCCCTACTAGAAGCTTTCCATACATCGGTACAATTGTATCAAGCTCCCGCTTCCCTATCTACAAATCAACTGCGTCAGCATATTCAAGAGCGCATAAATCAAGAAAACGGATTGACGCTCGACCCAGCTTTTTTTACTACTCTTAAGCAGTACCTACCCCAAATTAGCAAAGTCCAGATCCAAATTAAGCGGGGACAGTATCATAACGAACTAGTACGCTTCCGCTACGATGTGATTCTCCAGATAGGCGGTGAAGTGGCTCCGGTGGTAGAGCATCCTTGGTTAGATTGGCAACAAGAGGAACTAACATTACCAGCTTTGCGTCAATTGCTGGTAGCAAAAGAACTGGAAATACTGAGAATACACCGCGTTCCCAACGCTCGCATTCTAGCAGATGTGAAGGCAATAGAATTACTAGCTAGTAGCAATACATTACAAAATGTTGCCGAGTTGAGAGAATCTGTACGGGAAATGACTCAAGCTGCTGTAGATCCCGAAGATATGTGGGCATTAAGCGCTGAATTATCTTATACTGCAGACATTAATTGGTCATCTCCTGGTAACGATGGTCATTACGATGTGTTGTTGAAAAGGATAATCGGTAACCCCCCAAACCCCCAACAAGTGACTGATGTAAATATGGCTCCTTTTGTAGGAGAAGAGCGCAGGGAAAAGTTAGATTGGAGTGTCTTTGCTAATAATCCCGTGCAAAAGAATGCTACTAAGCAACTGGTTCCACAGCTACGCAATTACTTAAGAGCAAACCTAGCAGAGCACATGATCCCTTCTAGCTTTGTCATTATGGAGCGCTTACCACTCACACCTAGTGGAAAAGTAGATAGGCGATCGCTTCCCGAACCCAACCAAGCTCGACCTGATTTAGAGGTAGCCTATGTTGCACCACGCAATTTTATTGAACAACAACTAGCGCAAATTTGGGAGCAAGTTTTAGCAATTGCGCCAATAGGAATTGACGACAATTTCTTTGAACTAGGGGGACATTCTCTACTGCTTCCCCAATTGCTGACTCAAGTGGAAGAAGTTTTTCAGGTGAAGTTACCTGTAATGCACTTTTTTGAGAAACCCAGCATAGCTCAACTTGCTGAAATTATTAATAAAGGTTTTCAGTCAGATACTCAGACAAACTTAAGCACTGCAACTATTCAAAACTTACAAACTGATGCTATTTTAGACCCCACTATTATACCACCTGCTAACAACCTTGATCCTCTAACTGAACCTGCTCATATTTTCTTAACTGGAGCAACAGGATTTTTAGGAGCCTTTTTACTGAATGAGCTCCTCGAACAAACCGCAGCGAAAGTTTATTGTCTGGTTCGGAACTGTAACACAATCGCACAGGGTAAGCAGAAAATAGCAAACAATCTGCAACGCTACTTGCTGGGACATATACTCGAAAACGAGAAACTCAACTCCCGGATTATTCCCATACTTGGCGACTTATCCCAGCCACTTTTAGGACTAGACGAGCAACAATTTTACCAGATCGCCAGCGAAATTGATATTATTTATCATGCTGGTGCTAAGGTGAATCTCCTTTATCCCTACACAGCCATGCAAGCTGCAAACGTGCAGGGTACTCAGGAAATTTTGAGATTATCCAGTCTTAGCAAACTCAAACCTGTACACTATATTTCATCCCTTGGTGTGTTTGAATCAGTCGGGTTTTCTAGTAAGAAAAAACATATCCAAGAAGACGACAATCTTGATGATTGTGAAGTAGTCTATGGTGGCTACTGTCAAAGTAAATGGGTAGCAGAGAAAATAGTAAAAACTGCCTCTTCACGAGGAATTCCAGTTAGTATTTACCGTCCTGGAATGATTAGCAGTCATAGCCAAACTGGTGCTTCTAATACTGAGGATATGCTATGCTGTCTAGTCAAACAGTTTATCCAACAAGGCACTGCACCTGATTTGGATATATTTATAGATATGTCCCCTGTAGATCATGTGAGTAAAGCCATTGTCTATCTATCGAAGCACAAAGAATCTTTGGGGCAAACTTTTCATTTGGTTAATCCTCAATCTTTGCACTTAAGCCAATTTATCAAAGAAATTCGTGCTCTTGGCTACTCCATCAAGCAACTAGAATATTCTCAGTGGCTATCAGAATTGAGAAATTTAGCGATGAGTTCCCAAGAGAATGCTTTGGGTGCTATGCTACCTCTTCTAACTGAAAAAATAACTGGAACACAGCTAAGCTATCTGGAACTCTCCTCTATCGGGTTACAGTTTGACTGCAAAAACACCCTTAGGAAATTGGTCGATACTTCCATCGTATGTCCACCAGTAGATAGCAAATTGCTTAGTACTTATTTCTCTTATTTAACAAGTAGCGGCTTCCTAATTTATCCTCAGTGAGTAGAACCTGTTGTGCTAAGCACTGATTAGTTGGGCGTTCTATAGTGAATTATCGAGTATAATTGAAGTATCAACCAATTGGTGACAGTCATGCCTCCTACATCAACACCTCAACAGCAAACTATTGAAATTGGAGAGCAGGGGGATATTGTTCTTCCTGAATCGATTCGTCATCACCTCAACTTGCAACCAGGTGAGAAACTCATTCTCACCCTGGAACCAGATGGGAGCTTACGGTTGAGCAGTTTGCGGACTCAAATCCAAAGCCTGCAAGGAATCTACAAAGAAATCGCTCCAGGAATTAGCCTTGCTGACGAACTAATTCAAGAGCGTCACAGAGAATGTCAATCATGAGCCAAAAAGCTACGAGTGTTCTAGACGCTTCCGCACTCCTTGCTTATCTTCAAGGAGAACCCGGAGCCGAGACCGTAGCATGTGCGCTGATCCAAAATTCAGCAATAAGTAGTATCAATTGGGCAGAGACTCTCAGTGAACTACCTACATTTCCCTTGCGGGTAAATGTTGGCTTCGAGCTTCATAGACCGTTGCCTCCTACTTAAAAAGTATTTGGTCTTACACAGGCTCCACTCGCGGTACCGGGGTTCCCTCCGGCAGTGACTCCAAACTTGTTGGACGTATGCTCTAATTTTAACCCAGAAAATGGCAATTCCTCAAGCACCCCACTTACTCGCCAACCGACGGTTGACATTGGTCGGGGATGCTTTCGTCATTGCCCCAAAATTCATCTCATCACTCCCCTTTGGGTGATTGAGAGGCTTCTTTTGGTTTAAGCTAAATTAGCCGAACGAGGACAAGATCCTGACGTTGTTGCAACTCAACTGACTAATCAAGGCTTGCTCAACAATGCTCTGCAAATTTACACAACTGACGAATCGTTAGCTCGGTTGATTGCGAAACTGCGAGTTCCCACCCAAGCTTGGGGACTATCGCTTGGCGATCGAGCTTGCCTTGCTCTTGCCCTCACTTTGAATTTACCTGCCCTGACTTGCGATCGTGTTTGGGCAAATCTAAATATTGGTGTATCTATAACTCTGATTCGGTAAAGTTAGAATTTTTGGAAAAGCAGAACATACATTGGTTCTGTCTCAAAGATATTGAACTGTTCTCGGCTAATTAAATTCCAAGACAACTCTTTGAGTACCTGATGTAAAGACTCGGTTTCATTATAATAATCGACTCGCACTGTTAATACGAAATATCCATCTGTTTTCAATAAACTAGATAGATTTTTCAAAGCACGAGGATGAGCATGACCAAAAGTGAAAACCCCTACTGCTAAGATGGCATCAAAGCTTTGTTCAGATGCAAAAGATAGGGGTTCTTCCAAGTTTCTTTGGTAAAGAGCCGTGTAAACGTGCTTTTTCCTGGCGACTTCTAGCATTTCCTGAGATAAATCAACTCCTGTAATCTTGGTATATCCCAGATATCCAAGAGCCTCTCCTACCATTCCTGTACCCGCCCCAGCATCTAGGATAGTAGCATCTTTATTTGGCAACACTTTTGCTAGGGTACTAGCGGACTGTACTGGCGAACAACGATAGGATTGATCTAGTTCAGTATCGTAGACACAAGCCCAAGCATTATATTTCTGTTCTATGCTATGTTTTTCACTATTTTCGTATACCCAGGAAAGGCGATCGCTCACTTTTTCACATAAATAAAAGCTCCATCCTACCTGCAACGCCTTGATAGCCGTACACATTTTTTCATAAACTGCACTCACATCCGGGTATTGGCGCAACGTTAGTTGGGAAAGTAGCTCATAGCTCTTGTGCAAATGTAAACTCAAGTCTTTGGCTGTCAAAATCATGAAACCCAATTGAGTGAGAAAATCTTTATAAGACTGAAAGCTAAATATTGGTTCAAACAATAATCGCTCATAAACATATTTGCGAGCTTCTTCGTTAATTTCCCGTGAGGGTGTTACCAAGTCATCGAATAAGAATGTCCCTCTTTCCTTAAGTATTCGATGAATCTCTCTCAAAGCTTTGGGACGCTCATCCACTTGATACAAAGTGGCTTGACTCCACACATGGGTAAAGCTACCTTCCTCAAAAGGCAGATTAGTCGCTGATGCTGTCTGAAATTCTAGGTGAAGTGAGGTATACTCCTGTGCTTTGGATTTTGCATTTTCAATACGAACACGGTTGACATCTACACCAATGACCTTGCATCCTGTTTGTTGAGCTAGCCAGACAGCTGTGTTGCCGTTACCGCAGCCGAGGTTTAGTACTTGGGATTCTTGTGTAATCCCACTGTGAGACAACATATACTGATCCCAGTAATTACAAGCTGATATAAAGTCTTCAGCACTAACCTCAGTTAAGTTCTCAAAATAGCCCCAATGCCAACTTCCCTCTGAGTCCCAAAAACTTTTATAAAGGCTATCTTCATTATCAGAAAATGCTTCTGTGTTAGTTTCAATAAATTCATTTTGTGTCATAATCATTAAGAAAATTACAGGGAACCATTACGGTTAATAACTTCCGTTAGGCTCATTTTTTCAGAAGTTAGAAAAAAGCCAACTCAGGGGAAAAAGATAGACCGGATAATCGTTTTTGGGCAGCCATTCAAGAATATTTTTGACAATTTTGTCTCAAGAATATAAAATTAAAAGTTAATAATTATTTTGAGGTTAACTCCTAAAAGTTACCATACTTTGAGCAATTTTTATTTTTAGATTTCTTAACATTCAACATTTCTGCTATCAGATGAGCAAAGAAAAATTTTTGAAAGGTCGTGTGGCGATGGTGACAGGTGGAGCCACTGGTATCGGCAGGGCTATGGCACTAGCCTTTGCTGAAGCAGGATCTGATGTAGCGATCGGCTCGCGTACCGCTCTAACAAGTCCGTGCAAAGACGAAATTGAGGCACGGGGAGTTAAAGCTCTAGCAATGAACTTGGATGTCACATCAGTTGATTCGGTTCAAGCTTTTTACAAAACTGTAGTAAAGTCTTTCGGCAAAGTGGACATCCTAGCTAATTCTGCCGGAATTTTTGCCGAGCTAACGATATCTGGACATTCCGACGAAGTTTGGCAGCAAGTGATTGATGTTAATCTCAACGGTGTCTATCGTACTATCAAGCTTTGTTTGCCGGGAATGATTGAGCGCAAGTGGGGTCGTATTATCAATATTGCTTCCACTGCTGCTGAGGTGGGTTCTCCCACCAATGCTGCTTACTGCGCTTCTAAGGCTGCGGTCGTAGCGCTCAGCCGTTGTGTGGCGCTGGAGGGTGCGCCTCATGGAGTCACCTGCAATGCTATTAGTCCTGGCTGGGTAGAAACTAATCTCGCTAAAAGCGCAATGACAGAAATTGCCGCAAATTCTGGTCGAACACTGTTTGAATATATACAAGAAACAAAAGAGGCAAATCCGCAGAAGAGAATTATACAGCCTGAAGAGATTGGCGAACTGGCAGTTTTCCTTTGCCGCGAGCAAGCGTTGGGGATGACCATGCAGAATATTACCGTATCAGCTGGGTCACTTTGGTAGGCTTGCATACTGCTATTAAGCGGGGTGTCAGCCCCTTCTCCTGACGGAGACGCTACGCGAACGGGGAAGTCAAAAGTCAAAAGTCAAAAGTCAAGCGCTACGCGCAATTCGTAATTCGTAATTCGTAATTACTACCCCATCAATGAATTTATTTCATTCATGTCGGGTTGCGTTCACGAAGTGTGCCGGAGGCAATCGCTGCTCGTACAACGCTTTTAAGAAACACTGTGCGTAAACTGACCGGACAGTTAGACCTACAGGTAATATTTTAAATATGAATAACGATACTAAAACAGGCTTTCCGCAAGATAAGTGTATTCACCAACTTTTTGAGGCTCAGGTGGAACGAACTCCTCAAGCAGAAGCTGTAGTCTATGAAGAACACCGACTAACCTACCAACAGCTGAATCGAAAAGCTAATCAACTGGCGCACTATCTTCAAGGTTTGGGAGTAGGTCCAGAGGTACTTGTCGGTATCTGCATAGAACGATCGCTCGAAATGATAGTAGCGCTTCTAGGTATTCTCAAAGCAGGAGGAGCTTACCTACCAATAGATCCAGCCTATCCCCAAAAGCGCATAGCCTTGACGCTGGCAGACGCTCAAGTCCCAGTCATATTAACTCAAACTCATTTACGGGACATCCTTGACTCCTGCATAATCACACCACCATGTCAAGTCATTTGCCTAGACACCGATT
>JAWQFQ010000333.1:0-7782 GCA_035967975.1 Scytonema sp. PMC 1070.18 | reverse complement strand
TCTTACTGGCATGGTCACTCCACATCATCGGGGTGAATATATAGTGGTCTACCATCAACCGATTTACAAATTAATGGAGCTTTAGGAGATGTACTTAAGGCTTGGACAAGAAACTCTTCCCCACCTAGCGCTTTTACTCTAACTTTCTTGCCCACCAGGTCACTCGGATTGACGTTCTTCTTGCGACCTTTGATAAACAGTTCGGCAGATGGTTCAGCAGGTATTGGAGTTACCGCAGTTTTCGGTAGGGCTTTGATAGTGCCATCGTTTGACCTTACCTTGAGGCGGTTTTCCCCAACCGCTAGCACTACGAAAAGTTTCCCGCTGTCGTCACCGATTGCCCCAATCACTTTCTGCCCTACTTCAAAATCAGATTCCATCTGCTGATGTAAGGAGTGTTGACCCAGTGTAGACCCCTGTGTAGGGTCTAAATCCTTATTTGGTAAGGGTTGTGTAGGAGTGTAGACCTCGGAGGGGGGGATATCATTATTACTGTTTTTTGGTGCCTCAGAAAAATTTTTTTGTTCCGATGCGATGATAGGGTTTAAGTCTACACTCCCTACACTATCCTTATCCAGCAAGGGTTTGAGGTCTACACTGGGGTCTACACTGGGTCTACACTCCCTACACTCATCTACACCACTAGCTAGCCAATCGCTAATGTAGGGTGAGGTATCGCCCGGTCGTCTCAACCTAATTCCGTAAATCCTCCAACCATTACCACACCTTGATTCACGTACATGATTCCATCCCAACTCCCTACAAATTTCTAATAGGTGTCCTCGGAAGTTGTTGCGGGTAAAGAGTGATTTTGAATTGTTCGCGTCACAGAAATCTAGGTAAGCGCCGTATAAAGAGCTGGGGTCATCTCCCTTACCACCTAGCAAAATAAAGTCATTGTCATCACTTGTTGCTAGCATCTCTTCCATAAACAGCGCTACCGAGTCATTCTCAGTTTTGTGTAACCACTGCTGTCTCTTGAGGTCAGGTATGGCTGAACTGCCAGTTCCAGTAATTAGCTCTGTCACTTCCTCATCTGGCATTGACAGTGAAATAGCAATGATGGCTGGTACCTCACCATGCATTTTCAGTTCGATCGACCTGTCCCGATTCTTTATCGGTACGTCGAAATTTACTAGGCATTCACGACGGGCGATACCGGACGTATCACCAAAGAAAGGATATTGATTGGCTATAACCGTTATAGCGCCGTGAAACTTGCCATTGGCTTGAGGTCTGTAAATTGGGCGATAGGGAATACTGTCGTCACCTGTCAGGCTTAACAACCCTGAATAATCGGTTGTTTGCTTCTTCTCGTCTGGACAGATAACCAGCTGCTTATCTATGACAGCTGCAATCGTGTTGTCATCTCCAAGCTTGTGTAGTTTGGCGCTACCATAGTTCGCCTTACCTACCATCAGTTCCAGTAGCCGCGCAAATGTACCCTTACCTGCACCTGGAACACCAACCAAGAGGATAAACATTTGGAGGTCGAAGAATCTAAACTTTAGTACGCCGTTACAGATTGCTACCAGCTTAAGGACTTTTAGCGGGTCACCCTTTTGGGAATGCATCGCCCAACTATAAAAAGTAGGTGCATTTTCTCGCAATCGGTCTAGTAGGGTAGCACTTGGGTCAATGGCTACCAGTTTTGGGTAATTATGCTCAAGGCATGAAGTGAAGCCAAAGCCGGGTGCATGCTTATGCTTTTTACCCGTTTTTACCTCCAACACGTAGTCATTGAATGCAATCCACTCCATCCGGTTGAATGTCTGCCATTCTCTCTCTAGCAGCTCTACTTTGAGAAACTTAACCACGTTTTCTACATAAGAGAAATTCTCGTAGTCAACGTTGGGCATTGTCTCTAGTTCGCGGTAGACCGTTTGGGTAAACACTTCTAAGGGTACTGCACCCCAAACCTTATTCCAGTTGCGCCACACCTGCTGCTCTAGGTCATACTTCCACTGTTCGCGGTAGCTCTCTACCAATTGTTGAGCAGCTCTTCTTGGCGGTATCCCCTTTTTGGTTTCAACCTTGTCCTTTTTAAACAGTTTCTCCCACTGTTTAATGGTTTGGGCGTTGGCGATGACTTCCTTGAACGCGTCACCCCCCTCACCAACAATGAAATCATCCATACCCTTGTACTCCTGTGACCATGAGGCAATTACAACTTCGCACCCTTTGGACATCAGCAGTTTAGCGAATGCAATAACGGCTTTACGGCACGACTCTTTATCGCGGTAGTCGCTGTCGAAAGCAATGACGTGTGTTGTACCCGGTTGCGCCCATTTCTCAACCTCAGGAGCAAGCTTGCCGTCCTTACCCCAATTCCAAACACCAGTCAGGGCTATCGTGGCTAGACCAATGGTTAGACCGGAACCTGCTTTCTTAACTCCCTCTGTCCATACCCTAATTATCGAATCATCCGCGTAAACCTTTGCCCAATAATCTTTGTCGGGCATAGCCAAAAATATAGCGTCCGGTTGCATCCCCGACGCGGTCAAGTACTTAGCGGTCTTACCTGACTTCTCATCAATAATATGTGGTTTGTCTGGTTTGGCTTGTCCATAGCTCGAACCCATTGGCAACCCATTACGCCAATTCACACCACCGCACCACCAACCATCTACCTCAATTGGTCGTTTTGGCTGGATGCGTTGATTTAACTCGTCTTTTGACAGTGATTGGATATTGAGGCACGCGATCGCCTCACTAACTCCACTGCCTACTGTCCACTCTTGCTGATGCTCTGGTATTATTGTTATTATTGAATTCATTTTCTTTTCTTCAGTAGATGCCCATCCCGCTATGGATGGGCGTTGGCATTTTTAGCCTCACTACTCAGAACACTTAAACTCTTACCCCTAAGAACTTCTCGCGCAAATTGATCATTTTACCCATGTAAAGACCCCGGTACTATGCGTATGATATGAGTAAGAGTTTTAGACATCCAAAAATGCGAATGCACGGTTGATGTCTAGAATACGCACTCTGAGTAGTGCGGCTTGGTACAAATGCCGTTTTGGTTCAGGTGTTGGCGCACGGGATACCAAAGCGGCATTTATATAGCTAGTATCTATTTAAACTCTAAATGCTTCAATATAAAGCATTCAGTTGCTATTTTTCTTCATAGGATTAATCGTTAACGCTGTTAACAGTCTATCCCATTCCTCTATCTTTGATAAAGTCCTTTGTTTGGAAGCACCTGTAGGCTTACCGCGTTTTAAGCCAGTTTTTAGCATTTCGCGGTACAAACCTATAATTTCTGTAAGGGCAGAAATGATTAACTGCCTGTCTGTTTGGCTATAAACCGTAGCTACTTCCGCACTAACTTTTTTTCAAGCAGGTCTACCCTAGATTGCAATTGCTCCAATGTAGACTGGACGCTTCCAGACGTTAACTCCTTACCAATATAAGCGGCTACTGCCTCAAGCAACACATCGCTACGACTTTTACCAGTTGCTTGGCATATTGCGTCAATTTCTTCTAGATAATCTTGTGGCAGCCTCACTCCCACAGTTGTTTTTTGCGCCATACCTGTAAACGAGTAAACATTGATAACGCTATCATTGCATAGGTTCTTGCGTAAACGCGTAAACAGAGTTAACATGAATTCATTAACACTGTTTACGCGTTTACAAGTTTTGAGTAGTTAAGTCGTAGCGTTCGCATTACTCCTTATTCCATAGGCGTTTACAGTGTTTACGATGGATTGAGCTAATAAATCGTAGCGTCGTGTAGCTCTCCTTTACTTCTGGTGAACACCTACCAAAGTCCAACTATGCAATTTACAGAAAAAGAAGTAACCAATGGTGTAGCGCCCCCTAACACGGGCAAGACTACCAAAAAACCAAAGCGTAACCTACCTGCACTGCCATCAGTAGCAGGTGCAAGTGACATGAGTGACGTGGTTTATGGCTGCAAAGTGGACGCGTCACCCGTCTCATGGGAATCACTACCCCTGTACTCACCTTTCTCACTATCAGCCGATGGGTCATACCCATTGGTAAAGGTGAGTAAGTCGAAAGCTTGTGACCTACGCACTGGCAAGTCAATCCTAGCTGGTAGCGGTCGATGCTACAAAGTAGTGTTTTAACGCAAATCTTAGACGTGTCGTTTTTTAAGGAATAACGCAATGGGAATCAATTGGACTCTTAAAGGAACTCCACTCAATCCCTATGAGTGGGACGAGTTCCCCCGGCACCACGTAACTGACGTATCCCCAGAAGAGTTAAAGCGCCTAGAAGAAACTTGGAATGCTAACCCCCAAATATGGGAACAAGAGCAACCAGATTTTGAGTTACTAGCCAAACTAGCAGGGATAGAAAGATAGTGCTTTATCGCTAATCTTAGACCCACGGTTCGTTTCCAGGCTAACCGTGGGATAGTCCCGCCGCATTACTACAGGACATCTATATTATGTCGAACGACCGACAACCAATCAAGCGCACATCTCAGCCAACCGTAGATGACCGCGCACAACGGCTCATTGAAGCGATTACTAGCAATCAGCTAACCGAAACCGAACGACGCGACACCGTTTATAAAATTCTCACCGAGGTACAACCAGATGAACCAACCGCGTGACCTAACGCCCAAAGAACAAAAAGTCGTTGAGGCATTCGACGCGGCTAGACCGGGACTAGGCGAACTAGCCGCTCAAAACATCCGCAATGAGTCGAGCGGATGGGCTGACCAAATAGCTGCAACGGATGAATCCGAACTGGTAGTGACCGAGGGAACTGCTAGCAACTCGTTTATTTATAAGCGTATTGGCTAATGCACAGCGGTGACGGATTGCGGCTACTCATCTTTATTAGTGCGTTGCTGCTAGCCGTCACCTTACTTGTTTGCGGTAGCAACCAGCAGCGCACAAATATCAAAATTCAAATTGAGGTCGAATATGGCGAATGATTGGGTACGGCTGCACTTACCAGGATGGCAACATATTGGGAGATATGCTCTGTGGGGTGCAGGTCGCGTCACGTTTTCATTATGGCTGTTTTCACTGCATGGGGTGAAAACTGCTTGTAAAATTGGCATACACGTTGTAGATAGTTGCTTACAGGGAACTAACGTATTACTTCGAGTCTACGACCAGCTACCCCACATGGGGCAATTGGCAACGACCATTGAAACCACAGCTAAGGTACTGCCCAATAGTGACCCCGAATATATCATTACTGATTTGGTGCAAGCGCTAGCGGGTAAGCACTGTATGATTATCGGCAACACTGGCACGGGCAAGAGTACCATCGCTCAATGGCTTGCATACCAGGTTGGAGGAACCGTAACGGTCTACGATGCCGATGCTGCACCGGATGAATGGCAAGGGTTAACCGTGATTGGGCGCAAAGGTGATTTTGAGGCGATCACCACCGCAATGTCAGGTGATCTACTGGAGCTACAGCGTAGAGTCGAATTAAGGGGTGAGCATGGTGATAAAGCGCTAGCCGGTTTAGAGTCCGTTTTGATTGCCGAAGAGTTCCCGCTGCTCGTTTCTGAGGTGGACGTAGCGACCGAATGGCTGATTAAACACGGAAACCGGGGACGGAAACCCAAACGCTTTGTAATCGCACTGTCTCAAGATGATTCGGTTAAATCGTTGGGCATCGAGGGTCAAGGTAACGCTCGAAACAACTTTGTGTTTGTCCGTCTTGGTAAGTACGCGGTTAAACACGCCCAACATTTAAAAGATGAGGTTACTGTAGAATGGCTAAAATCCGGTAAGTACCGTTGTATGGTCGAGGATACGCCGTGTCAGCTACCTGACCTCAGTCAGTTTCGAGCGGTTACACAACAGTTACACATGCAACCGCGTTTTACCCCTTCAGTAACGGCTGAAACGCCCGTAGAAACAGGGTTTCAGCCCGTAGAAACATCCGAGCGGGCGTTGCCGGATGAGGTGGCACGGGCTGTAAAAGTGGCTCTACAGATGGGAATCGCCGAAAGCCGCGTCATTAAAGAGATTTTGGGGTGTGAAGGCAGTCGGTACCAGCAGGGGAAAGCGCTGCTTCAACAGTTGAGGCAGTATGAGTAGGGGTGAGGGGGTTGAGCTGGCAGGTGAGAGAAGCCCTTGACAGCTACGAAAAAATTGAGGAATTACGCCAGCTACTAGAGCTAGCCGAAGATAAGCCCGAATACCTTGCGCTACTGCTCGATAGCTATATGACCCTTTCTGAGCCTCACTTTGAAAGTTTGGGTATCCATCTCAAAAAAGCTTACCAAATCATCTCAGATTAGAATTGCATCACACCCAAGCGCCGCGTTGGACATTGCCGGCGCTTTTTCTGTGGAACGCGATCGCCCCCGGTCGCTCTATAAGGCAAAGTTATAGAATCGGGTTCAAAGGTTGATTCTTGCGTGACGCGATTGATAAGCTCAGTGTGGGGGCGAGACGTTTGTAAAACGTGTCGGACGCAACATCAAGAACTTTAACCATCAATTCCACGTTTGAAGTATTTCGTGTAATGTAGCTTCAATAACTAAAACAAAACTACAATGAAGGTCAAAGGCAACGGGCAAGCCAGAGTTTTAACCACAGACGAACTGCGGTTACTTTTTGAATCCGGTTTTACCTCCAACCGAGATAAAGCGCTCTTTGGCATCTGCTTGTACACGGGGTGTCGGGTTAATGAAGCGCTCCAGCTTCAAACCGATGACATTAAGTCGGGAACGCTCACTCTACGTAAAGCTACCACGAAAGGACGACACAAAACCCGCGTTATTGAAATTCAATCCCCTTTGCACGCAATATTAGAAGAGTACAGCCCAAAACCGGGAATGCTCTTCCCCGGTATGAGGGGCGTCACTGACCACCTCACCCGCTATCAAGCCGATAAAATCTTACGCGCTGCCTGCCTTCGTGTCGGACTCGAAGGAGTTAGCACCCACAGCTTCCGACGCACAGCCCTCACTATGATGTCCGCCGCAGGCGTACCGCTGCGCCACATCCAAGACATTAGCGGGCACAGCGACCTCGGTACCCTGCAACGCTACCTAGAGGTATCTCCCGACCAACGACGCAAAGCACTCTCGGTTATTAGGTTTTGATGTCCGCCTCGTTTCACCGGGCTTTTTGATTGGGTTCGTTTACGTTTCGCACGATGGAACCTATAAAGGTTCCATAAGCTATCAACTTTAAAAGCAACCAATATCAGGAAATGCAGTTTAAGACCCGTAGGGGTCCGAATATAGCACCACGCATTGAGGACTTGGTTTCGACCTTAATCCCAAAACCGAGGGGTTGAAAAAAATGCTCTCAACTCATCGACTACTTAACTTCTCGTTGAAAAATTATATTTTTTCAGACGGCTCAAAACTGACTACAGCATTGATGCTTGTAGTACATCCAAAGCGATTTAAACAACGTACTACATGGCTGAAATGGACTACCGCGATTTATACGCGATTGTTTGCCGGAGAAGTTAACTTGTCCGGGAAAAATTATTTGCGGCAACCCGCTACAATACGACGTTTTGAGCAACGTCAAAACGTACTACGCTTTGATTGCTAACGGACAACTTTAAGTTCTCCTGCAAAATATCGTCGTTACCCTAGGATAGGCTTAACCGTTCCAGGTTCAGAAATTAGATATTTTCTGGAATTTTCTGCACAAGTTAACTTATCGCTGGTACAGAATCTCAAAAATCCACTTCTTTGACTTCATTGGTCATGACCATGCAGCCGTGACCAAACCTCACACCAACAAAACTTAACATTGCTTGATTCCAAGGAACCGCAAGACCATCCTGCAAGACCTCTTGAAAATCTACGGCGGTG
>JAWQFQ010000332.1:0-7916 GCA_035967975.1 Scytonema sp. PMC 1070.18 | reverse complement strand
CCCTCACTCCCTCCCTCCCTCCTCCCCTCCCTTGAGTACAGTAAAAATTTATGAAGTTCTGCAAAAATATATTGCCTAAATCCCAGTTGAGTCGTAGGAGCAAAGAAGTTTGTCCTGAGTACAGAAATACTAAATCCTCTGCCCGATAAATACTAGTACCCCAGTCCTAAAAATACTAGAACCCCTACCCCAACAGAAATTTTGAATGTGTATGCAACTAAGATTTGGGGTGCTTGAGTACAAGCTAATCAATCCAATAAATTCAATCAACATCGGATGGGTAAGCACTTTTAGAGCCAGCTGATATAAGCAGAAAACATAGCACCATACGGCTCTTTTTACCTAACTTTACCGATGCAGCAGCCCCTCGACTATTTCAGGACTTCAAAAACTGAAAAAATGCCAGAAACAAATAGCAATCCACTCAAAGCAATCCTTTCTGGCGTTTTTTTTGAACCATTATTGACGGATTTTTGCATCATATTTGAGCGAGATCCAGCAGCACGTAACTGGTTGGAAGTGCTGTTTTGCTATCCAGGATTTCACGCCCTGTGTTTGCATCGTCTAGCCCATTGGTTGTACAAGCGTAGGGTAAGTTTTATTCCCCGCTTTATCTCGCACTTGGGGCGGTTTTTCACGGGAATTGAAATTCACCCTGGTGCAGAGTTAGGTAAGGGCGTATTTATCGACCACGGTATGGGCGTCGTCATTGGCGAAACCGCTATCGTCGGAGAGTACACGCTGATTTATCAAGGTGTCACTCTTGGTGGAACTGGAAAAGAATCTGGTAAACGCCATCCCACTATTGGTACAAATGTCGTTGTGGGCGCAGGCGCAAAAGTCTTGGGTAATATTCAGATTGGCGATCGCGTTCGTATAGGTGCGGGTTCGGTTGTCTTGCGTGATGTCTCCAGCGATTCCACCGTTGTAGGAATTCCTGGTCGGATTATTTCCCACAAACAACAAGAAAAGTTATCTCCCCTAGAACACGCAAAGCTACCTGATGTAGAAGCCCGTATCATTCGTTCCATACTAGAACGCATCAACACACTCGAACAAAGACTACAAACCCTCAAAACTCAAATATCAGATCGACAACTGCTATTAAAGCCACTGACACCCCTAAAAACAAAGGAAGATTAACCATGCTACCACGCTGTCGTAAACAAACCTCCGAGCATATCTTACAAATACCATTGTGCGATCGCTGGCGAATTTATCATCGCTTGCAAGAATTGACGATCCCCTGTTCGTGTCCTCCTGATGGCTCCCTGCGAGTCCGAGTTAATGGATGCTTAACAGCTATGCTCGTCCGCAGTACGATACAGCAATTTATGGCAAGTCGTCAAGAATTAATTGATTGGCTAGAGCGGTGTTGGGAAATTAGTGAATAGTGAACAGTTGTTATACTTTGAGCAGTCAGCACTTCAGCTAAGAGCCAAGAACTTATCGCCAGTAAATTCTAGCCAAATTACTCATCTCAATTTATTGCCGTGCAAAGTATATCAGTCAACAGTTATCAGTTATCAAGTGTATGGACTAAGGACTATTACCCAGTCATGACACTAATAATTAATAACTAATACCTGATAACTGATAACTGACCACTGACTTCTGATGTCATCAGATTTTTTATTTCCTAAAAATGTAATATGACTATTCAATCTCACGATATGGAACTGATTGATTTTTTACACAATGAACTCTTACTCCCTTTTGGAGACATTGAAATAGCCCTGAGAAAACATCAATTCAATCAGGAACCATTAGCAATGCTTCTTTGGCAATATGGATTAGTTAATCTAGACCAATTAGAACGTCTTCTAGATTGGCAGGAAAATCAGTTTTAAAAAAGGTATGGTGAATCGAGCAATATTTTGTACACTGAAAAATTTCTTTTTATTTAACAACGCTTTTTGTCAATTTAGAGAAACTCGTTTCAATACTTGTCATCTGAGAAACCCGGTTTCGCAGGAGTTACCGGGTTTCTGATTTCTACTTATGCAGTCTTGAGACTTGTTTAGGTGTGTTCTTACAAGTTTAATCAATTAAATATCTGAATCTCGTAGCATAAATTCTTTAGAAGAAACTAGAAACCTGGTATCTAATAGATACTAGGTTTCTGAAAGTCAAGATTTTCATAAATGAAATAAAACTGCTATACAGGTCATTTCCATAAATAACTAAACTTTTTCTTAAAACCAGCTATTTAATACTAAATTGTAGTGAGAATGACTGCATCACCATTCAGTAAATGATTTAAATAAAATAAGAGAAAACAATAGAGGAGATTCCTATGATTTCTACTTTGATTGCTGGATTTAGTCTATTACTTGTCTCAGGTATCGCTAATACCTATTTCAGCCATTTATTATTTGGAAATCCTGAATTACCACCAGAAGAGAATAATTTGTAGTTGATACATAGTAATTGCTTATAATTATACAAAACAAGGATAACTAATGAGTTATGAATTATGAATAAGTAGTCCTAATGAAAATGTACAATTCCCATGAGACTGCTAATAACGAATCGCGCCCTGTTTTCACTATTAGCCACCAAAACTTCATAATTCATAATTCATAATTCATAATTCCCCAAGAGGTTTTCATAATGAATCAAATTCTTATTAATGACACCACATTACGTGATGGTGAACAAGCAGCAGGAGTTGCTTTCAATTTTGAGGAAAAAGTTGCGATCGCCAAATTTCTAGACCTAATTGGCGTTCATGAAATCGAAGTTGGAATACCAGCGATGGGGGAGGAAGAAATCCGAGCCATCTCAGCAATTAACGATTTAGGATTGCAAGCTAAACTCCTCGCTTGGAACCGCGCCGTCATTTCAGATATTCAAGCATCCATCAGCTGTGGGTTAAATCGGATGCATATATCCGTCCCCATCTCTGGAATTCAAATTGCAGCCAAATTTCAAGGTCAGTGGCGGGTAACCCTACAGCAACTTAAAGATAGCATTAGCTACGCAGTAGATAAAGGGCTGTGGGTTGCTGTTGGGGGAGAGGACTCCTCTAGGGCTGATGAAAACTTCTTGTTTGATGTCGCCCATTACGCCCAAGAATGGGGTGCTTCGCGCTTTCGCTTCTGTGATACGGTGGGTGTTCTTGACCCCTTTCAAACCTACCATAAAGTTAAGCAGTTGGTGATGTCACTCTTCATTCCTGTAGAAATACATACCCATAATGATTTTGGTTTAGCCACTGCTAACGCTCTTGCGGGAGTTAGGGCGGGAGCGGTATCCGTCAACACTACGGTCAATGGACTGGGCGAGAGAGCTGGAAACGCAGCATTAGAGGAAGTTGTTATGGCTCTCAAACGCATATATGGGGTGAATGTTGGTATTGAAACCCCGCATTTGTTGGAACTATCCCGACTCGTTGCAGCTGCATCAGGTAGTAGTGTACCACCTTGGAAGGCGATCGTTGGTGAGAATACCTTTGCTCACGAAGCAGGGATTCACGCCCATGGCGTACTACAAAACCCCCTAACCTACGAACCCTTTGCACCAGAAGAGGTAGGTTGGGAGCGGCGTTTGGTCGTTGGAAAGCATTCTGGCAGACATTTGTTGTCTAGTGTACTGCAAAAGCATGGAATTTCTTTAACATCAGAAGAAACCCAGACTGTTTTAGAAGCAGTCAGACATGAGTCAGTTCAGAAAAAGCGCAGTCTCACAGTACAGGAGCTGCTGAACCTAGTCCAAGAACAACAGAGGTATACCCATGCAATTAGATGAATTAGAGATGGGACTCGAACCAGTGTTTGATGTCGGCGACAAAGTGCGCCTTTGCAAGCTGATCAAGAACGACGGTACCTTTCCCGGACAAGATATCGGAACCGTCCTAGCTAAAAAAGATGATGTTGGTTACGTTGTTAGTATAGGAACTTTTCTGCAAAGATATTACATCTATGCAGTACATTTCTTAGAATCGACAGGATTTGTCATTGGTTGTCGTAAACACGAACTAGAACTCGTTGAGGCTAATCCCGATACAGATTATTCAGACGAAGAATAGGGACAATTAACAGACGGATAGTACCAATAGAAAACGGAAAAAAGCCCATGAAGGTAATGCTACGTCGGAATAATGCTGGAGATTTAGTTGTCTACGTTGCAAAAAAAGACCTCGAAGAAGAAGTGGTCAAGCAAACAGAAGGTGAAGAAGGCAAGATTTTTACCCTAGCCAACGGCTGGGAGCTGCTGTTCACCAATTTACCAGATCCGCTAGAGTTACCTCAAACACTAGAAGCAAAACGCTTATCTTAAAATGGAGCGTGGGGTGTAGGGGAAGGAGTGTTTCTGTAGTGAGTGACGGGTTTGTGTATGCTAAAAGCATACACTTGCGTTTGCTTTCGGTAAGGTGCTCGAAAGCAGTTTTCAGAACAATCACAAATTATCTGGATCTTCTCCCAACTCTTTTAACCGAGATGCTAAACGCTCGGCGCGTTGGCGTTCTGTCTCAGCGCGTTGACGTTCTGTCTCGGCGCGTTGACGTTCTGTCTCGGTTCGTTGACGTTCCGCTTCCTCTGGTAGAGGAACGAGATTACCATTTGTATCATAAAATCGCAACCAAACCGCTGTCTCTCGGTCTATTGTCCCTTCCCAAGTTCCCAACCACAAGTTCAATCTTTGACTCCACAACCATCCCCGCTCATTTGGTTTCAGTGGCTGATACTTTTGATTAGCATCTAAATGCCATCCCTGTAAAGAATTAGAGTCAAACGGGTCATAAACAAAGTAATCTGGGGTACGGAAAGTTCCTTCGTAGATATCCTTTTTAATTCCCGTGTCTATATTTGCTGTGGAAGGTGACATTAATTCCACAATCGCATCAGGATAGCGACCATTTTCCTCCCAAACTACCCAGCCCAAGCGCTCTTTGTTTCCATCCACACCTAACACGGTAAAAAAGTCAGGTCCACGGAAATCCCGATTTTTTGCTTGGGTGCTGCTGTAGTAGACAAACATATTCCCCCCTACAAAATAGTCATTGCGGTCAGCCAATGCAACCAACATTGACCGAATCAGGAGATTCATAGCAATACGGTGGCGATTTGATTCCAAGGGTACACCATCATCAAATATTAAATCAGTTGGCGGCATTGGGGGTTCCCACCAGTCCATATCGTCTGTCATCTGGGAGATTGTTTCTAAGTTTTTCTCGCTAACCATCTCTCTAACCCCCAACTTGGTGAAGTCGTTTTCACTTTTATTTAATATAACTTTTATGTTATGTTTGGCTGGCGATCGCTTCTCGATATCTTCATGGAACGTCTCTTCCACCTGAAACAGTCGCTAAGGAGTTAGCAAAGTTTGTGAAATAAACGCTCTTGCACAACTATCAAAATAGAAGTAAACTAAGTTTATGTTGGAGTATGAAAACCGTAAATATCCATCAAGCTAAAACAAACCTCTCACGGCTATTGTCGCGTGTGGAACTTGGAGAAGAAATTATTATTTCAAATCGAGGTACCCCGATCGCAAAGTTGGTTCCATTTCGGACATCATCAAATCGACGCGCCAGTTTAGGGAAAGATCGAGGGAAATTTATCGTACCAGAAGACTTTAACGCCCCTCTACCAGAAGAAATTTTAGCAGCATTTGAGGGTAGCCAGGAGTGAAACTTTTGCTGGATACTCAGTGTTGGTTGTGGTGGTTTGCCCAACCAGAGCGGTTGAGCGAGGAGGCGATTTCACATATTGCCGATGAAAACAATGAATTGTGGTTCTCTGTTGCTAGCATTTGGGAAATGGGAATCAAGGTTGCGCTCAAAAAGTTGCCACTGCCAGAACCAATAGATGATTATATATCCAGTTGTATGGTGCAATTAGATGTGCGCTCTCTCGAAATTACAGCATCTCATGCATTACGAGCGGCTGCATTACCATTATATCATCAAGATCCCTTTGATCGAATGCTGATTGCCCAGGCTCAGATAGAGGATATATTGCTTGTGAGTGCCGATTTAATGTTCAAGCAATACAGCGATATTTCCATTCTTTGGGCAGCTAATTCATGAGATTTCACTCCCAAACAAACCTCAAATTTAAAACAAACTCCGGTAACACCTCCTCTCCTGATAAACTTGCAGGAGAGTCTAATACTTCTACTTCTTGCCCACTGCGATAAATTTCTACACGGCGAGTTTTTCTATCAATAAGCCAGCCTAATTTTACACCTGCATCCATATACTCTTGCATCTTATCTTGAGTATCGCTTAAACTGTCAGATGGGGACATCAACTCCAACAAAAAATCAGGGGCAATGGGAGGAAATTTTTCTCGTTGTTCAGCACTGAGTGTGTTCCACCTTTCTAATCGTATCCAAGATAGATATGGAGAGCGATCGCAACCATTAGGGAGTTTAAAGCAAGTAGAAGAATCAAATACTTTACCAAGCTTAGTTCGGCGGTTCCAAAATACGAATTCCGCATTAATTTCTGAATTACAGTTTCCGGTTTCTCCTCCTGTTGGTGGCATTATGATTAATTCTCCCCATTGGTTACGTTCAAATTTAACATCGGGATTATCTAGACATAGTTGGTAAAATTGGTCATCTGTAAGTTTAACAACGTTGTTCAAGTTAATGGTGATGGCAGTCATAACTGCGGTAACCTCACAAACCCTTTATTTTGCAACTATAGCCCGGAAATAAATGATGTTGTTGGTCAATTCACAATGGGTAACTTACCACAGACCCCCTCGCAAATGGCATCTGGACACCAGTCCCAGTAAGGGTTTAAACTGGAGGGGTCGCTTCTCCTCGGAGAAGTGGAATCAGTGGAAACGTTCCCACCCACGCAGTACAGCCGCATCTGGGTCGCTTCTCCTCGGAGAAGTGGAAACGGTGGAAACAGTGGAAACGGTACTATAGATAAAGTAAATCTAGAAGAATAGCGCTCTTCTATCACTCTAGACAAAGAAAAATCAAAGGCAAGGGCGAACAACCGTTCGCCCCTACAAATGTGGTCTATTTACCTGAAAATGGTTGTAAGTTTCATACAACACCTAAACATTGATTTCCAAGTAAAGCCTTATGCAGCAAGGTTTACAAAAATTCTCTCGCGAGAGTGATGAAAGAGCGATAGATACATAATGGTGTGGCGATCGCACCACTACAAAAAAACCATCTCACCGTCAAAGCCAGTCCCTGCTCAGTGACGGGCGGGACGCCCGTACCACAAGAGATTTTTGGATACTTTTTTATTTGGAATTCCCTTAACTCAGAAGTATTGACTAGCGAGATATTTGGAAAAATTTTCAATCATTATGCAACTGATGAAAAAAATTTCGTCATTCGCATCAGAAATATTTACAGGTGTAAATTTTAAGTCCACTATAGATACAGCAGCAAAAACAAACTCCATTAAGAGGATGTTTGAAAAGTCCTTTCATCAGTAGATCATATTCAATATCCCCCTAAATCCCCCTTAAAAAGGGGGACTTTAAGATTATTTTCCCCCCTTAAAAAGGGGGGCTAGGGGGGATCAACCAGTGCTTAAAATTACAGCAAACCACTTTTCAAACATCCTCTAAGTAAGAAACTTTACTGTGTGGCACGCACCACGATAGGGACGGCAACGCTGCGGCGAATATTCGAGCAGAAGGCATTCGGATACTAAAATTGGCTGCTAGTCAGTCAGTTGGCGGAGGGAACCCCGTCGTTGCTGTAGGAGGGGATGTAAGACCACTCGTGAGGACGTAAGTCCAAACTCAGGCAATCCCCTGTGAGTACAGAAGCCCCGTCCGCCTATGCGGCGGGGTAGTTCACATGCCATTAATCTTTTTAATCTTCCCTACAAAAAAGAGAACTTAAATAAGAAACTCCAAAAAATAGCTGCTTCTCTTATGTGAACTACCCACAGTGCCGCAAGCGGTCACAGTGGGCTTCTGCCGTCCCAT
>JAWQFQ010000331.1:0-8004 GCA_035967975.1 Scytonema sp. PMC 1070.18 | reverse complement strand
GTGTGGGGTGTGGGGTGTAGGGGAAGAAAGAGGTAGGGATCTGGGAATAGGGTTAAAGATAAATTTTTTTCCCCACACCCTATACCCTACATCCCATACCCTATCTTTTAGAACCTGTAGCCAACTCCTAGCATTAGTCCTACATCTGTGTCATCAAGAAAAACTGCGCTGACATTACCTGTGAGTACAAATCGAGAAGCTAAAGGAACGTCAACACCACCAGTAAGTAGGAAACCAACGTCGGCGTCGTCGCTCAGTTCAATTCCAGCACCAAGACCCACATAAGGCGCTATACTAAATTGTCCTACTGTCGATCGCGGAGCAAAATCCAAGGTTACGGGAACCAGAAGAATGGAATCGTCCCCAATGACTGCTGAAGGTCGCAGCGAGAGATTGCGTGAGAATCCTAATTTAGTCATCACTGCAAAGTTTCCCTCGGATAGAGCAGAGTCCCCGCCCAAACCGATGTTACCACCTACTGCGATATAGCTTCTGCCACCACGAGTGGGTCTACCAATGGTCGTCCCATCTGTATCACCTGCAGGTCCTTGCAGTTGACTGACTTCAAAGTCAGGTGGTAGGAGGACTTGGTCAATGGCGTAGATTGTACCGTTAGTAGTTTTGCTTGCTTGTGTTACGTTTGATTGGTTTACTTTAATTTGATTTGCACCCGTCACTCTAACATTAACGGGTGCTCCCTGGAGCGTTGTCTGTGCTCCTGCAGAAGTGACTTGACCGCCAACAACGTGATAAGTCAAAATTCTAGTTAATACTTCTTTGTTCTCTGGTAGCTGCAACTTTTGTAAAACTCCGGTAGGCAAAGCAGCGAATGCTTGGTCGGTTGGAGCAAAAACTGTAAATGGACCTTGTTGTTGTAGAGTATCTGCTAAACCTGCTTCCTTTAATAAGGAAGTCAGAGTTGTAAAGGAAGGGCTAGATGACGCAACTGAAACAATGTCGTTGGCGGTTGGAGTACTGTCAGGGGTTTGAGTACCGCCATCGGTTCTACCTACAATATAATTTGCCGCTGCGACAGTGCTAGGAATGGGTTGTACTTGTCCTAACCTAACCAAGGCTTGATACAAATGTGCTGCTGCTTCTGCACGAGTCAGCGGTACTGAGGGATTGAGTACATTTACATTCGGATAGTTGACAACCAGATTAGCGTTTGTGGCGGCTGCGACATTATTCACCGCGTAGCTTGGGATAGCGCTAGCATCTGAATAGGTATTCAAAATGTCTGATGTTGTACCAGTGGTAGTGGTTAAGCCCAATCCACTTGTCAAAGCAACAATTGCTTGCACCTTGGGGATTTGCTGATTGGGTCGAAACAAATTGTTTGGATATCCCGAGATGAACCCAGTTTCATAGGCTTCCTGAATCGCAGAAGCCGCCCAGTAACCAGGAGGAACATCTCTAAATCCTCCCGGACTTAATTGTCTCACCTGTTGCTGGTCAAAGGCTTTCTGAATCATGGCTGCGAATTCAGCACGAGTCACAGCTTGGTTTGGTCTATAGGTACCATCCGGAAAACCGACAATGACGTTTCTTGCAGCTAAGGCTTGAATAAATGGCTGCGCCCAGTAATCTTGGGGAACATCAGGAAAGTTTGTTGCTGGAGTTGTTGTTGGGGCGGTTTGTGTTGGGGTAGTCTCTTGAGATAAGACTGAGGTAGGAATTATAAAGGGAGTAGCAACTGCTGTCGTAACTCCTAGTACTAGAAATGCGGTGCTGAGTGATGACCAATGAAATAACCTACTCATAAAATTTTTCTCCTCACAAAAGTATGGCAATTCCAAATGCACTATCTTTAAATTGGACGAGCGATCGCCAAAGTTAGAGCCAGAAATTGTAGAAACAAACTTTGTTGTATAAACTACAAACTGAAATTTTGCTGATAGAATGCACTTGAGTTACAAGATTAAGATTCAGAATTTTCAACAAAATTGTAGAAAGTTCATGAAAAAGTGTAAAGCATCTTGGAGTTTAGAGGCGATTTTAGTTATGTATCGCGTTTAATCTTGATTACACATCTATCTAAAGCATGGATCGTTAAATATTGCCCGAAACCCCCAAGAGTCAAGCCCAATAGAACGTATACTATTTTCGCTTTTGTTTGCCGAAATACCAAATCGTGCCAGATAATGCCAAAAGTAGCCAAGTCGTACCAACTTGATTGTCTCCAATGGGAATCACCAGACTCGCTCCTATCAGCTGTGCTTTACTCAGGATGCTTGGTTGCTGGTACGCAGTCGCTTTGCGCCGTGGGATACGATCTCAAAAGCGATGGAGAAATTGGGGTAAGCTATCTCTTGAAAATTCCGCAGATAGGCTTAAGCGTTATTCAGGGTTTGCTGAAGAGCTATAATTCAGATAAACTACGCTCAAGCACGGTGATTCTTACTACAACCAAAATATAGATAGCAAAATGGCTTTCAGCTTAGCAGTAACCGATAAAGTTAAAACTTTTAAAGACCTTCAAACACGCTGCAATTTATACCAAGCGGAGGATGAGAATTTTTTCACTGAGTGGATGCAGGACTTACCAGAACTAAGCGATGCAGAAAAAGCGGGTGTTACACGCATTAAGCAGCGCTACGATTACCAGCGCGTTGACGGGTTTCTTCTAGAAGGTACTATAAATCTAGTTGTTTTATCACCACTGTTGGAGCTAGCCGGATTCCTTGACTCACCATTCAAAATCCGCTCCCCATACGGTATTGAGCTAGAAATTTCAGACCCAGAAGAAACAATTCGCGGATTTATTGATACTTTGGTTATACAAGAACAGCTATGGATTTTAGTAGTTGAAGCGAAACGCAACGGTGTTCCCCTTGGCGCGGCTTTACCCCAACTACTAGCTTATATGTTGAGCCAGCCGCAACCCTATCAAATAGCTTACGGAATGGCTACCAATGGCGATGAATTCATGTTTTTGAAGTTGAGTTTAGATGAGAACCCCCAGTACGATAATTCCAGAACATTTTCATTGCTTCCTCGTAAACATGAACTGGGTGAAGTGCTGCGGATTTTGAAGCGATTGGGGGAAGTCATTGTGGAGCAAGATAATGGACGCTGAGCAAACAAAATCTTTTAATGCTATACTTCGCACGGGAATAAACTGAGCATTTGATGTGGCTAGGATCTATTAGCCATAAGCTATTGACTGAAAGCTGAAAGCTGACCGCTCAAAGTATAATCGCTAGTTGCTATTAAAATCCAGAAACCCGGTATCTTTAAAGATACCGGGTTTCTCAGCTTTTACGAATGATACGCGGATTGCTACATCAATAAAGCGCTTACTTGACCGCTGCTTTGTCCAGATTCTGTGAGGTGGCTGGAGTTCCGTTTCCGGAATTGTTAGCAGCAGCTTGCAAGTGGGCTTCAAGGAACCACAGGCGCTTGTCGATGGTGCGGGACACTTCGGTATAGAGATCGGCGGTGTCTGCGTCTCCTAAGTCGTTAGTTTTGTCAATGGATTCCCGCAAATGTTTAGCATAGGGTGCAAAGCGTTCTGCTAAAGCAGTAACGTGTTCCATTCCGGAAAGAATATTGACTGGATATTCTGGTAGTATGGAGTTAGCTGCAGCCATGCGGACTGTACCACAAGCATATCCACCTAACGCTGTAATACGTTCGGCAAACATATCGATGAACTCTTCTATCTCTGCTGCGATTTCATCGAACAATTCGTGCAGCTGATAGAAGTCAGTCCCTTTTACGTTCCAGTGTGCTTGCTTGGTCTGGGATTTTAGGTCTGTTGAAGCTGCTAGTGTTTGGTTGAGAAGTGCAGCTATTTGGGCGCGTGCGCTTTCAGGAATGTCAATTCGAGTTGGATATAACCGTGATGCTAGCTTGTTGTCGCTCATGTTCCTTCCTCTCTCTTTAGCAATGACAAAATCAGTTTACAAAGAACGGCGTGTTCTGGAAAACCTTCCGCCGACAGATGGATTCTGCGGTTAAATGGTTATAATGATTTTTAATTGTTTAATGTTCCTCGTATAACTTTAGCTGCGGTGGTTGTCGATGGAGTTGTAGGTACCACCGAAAAGGCGATCGCGAATCGTGTCATTTTGCAAGAAGTCATGGGGGAATCCCAACTCGATTTTGCTCACTTCATTAAGGCGTTGGAGATGCTCTGAGGATAGGGTAACATCTACGCAGGCAAGGTTATCTTTTATCTGCGATTCTTTCCGTGCGCCGATAATGGGAATGATTATGCCATTTTGAGCACGAATCCAAGCCAGGGCTACTTGTGAGGGTGAATGTCCAATTTCGTCTACTACTTGACAAACAACATCAGCAATTGCTAAGTGCTTTTCTGGTATTTCTGCGCCTGTAGCTCCCATTCTACCTTCGCTGTCACCGTTGCGCTTGTTGTACTTACCTGTTAATACACCCCCTCCTAGGGGTGACCACGGTGTGACAGCTAGGTCGAATGCCTTTGCCATTGGCAGCAAATCGCGTTCTGGGGTGCGCTGAATTAAGTTATACTCTACTTGCAGTGCAACAAAGGGTGTCCATCCATAACATTGTGCTAAGGTGTTTGCTTGGGAAACAATCCAAGCAGGAGCATCGGAAATTCCTATGTAGAGGACTTTGCCTTGGCGTACCATGTCATCGAAAGCACGCATGATTTCTTCAATGGGTGTCATGTAATCCCATGCGTGTAACCAAAAGAGGTCGATGTAGTCGGTGTTGAGTCTTTTTAGGCTACCTTCTAAGGACTCCATCATGTTTTTGCGATGGTTTCCACTACCATTGGGGTTACCTTTGCGCTCGTTCATTCGCAGGGGAAAGGAGTACTTTGTGGCGAGTACAAACCGTTCTCGTTCGGAGGCGATGAATTCACCAACTATTTTCTCGCTGCTTCCATCGGTGTATCCGTTGGCGGTGTCTATGAAGTTACCTCCCGCTTCTATAAAAGCATCGAAGACTTTTCGACTCTCGTCTTGAGATGCTCCCCAACCCCATTCTTCACCAAAGGTCATTGTTCCTAAGCAGAGTTCTGAGACTCTCAATCCGCTTTTGCCTAAGAGTTTGTATTTCATATGTCAACCGCTTCTGGTTGATGTAAAGTTTAGCGATCGCTCTGAGGTTTTGTCTATTCTATTCTTGCGAAATTTGTTCAATTCTTGCAGAGATAAAGCTTTTTTATGGAACCGCAGATGCACGCAGATAAACGCAGATGAAAAGGGTGTCACGCCGAGTCAACTGGCTCTGGCTTGGCTTTTGGCTCAAGGTTCGGATATTGTTCCTATTCCAGGGACAAAGCGCATTCAGTATTTAGCTCATTAATCGTCTGCCACCCTGTCACAATTCCAGTTCCCGGCTCATAGTTAAGATCGACTAACAAGCTGACAGACCCAACTCCATCCACACGGGGGAAAGGACCGTAGTAACTTGGTTTAGTAGCAATAGACTGGAGACGTACTCTTGGGTTATGCAGGGTACATATGAACCGCCCATTTGGGTTAAGAGATTGAGCAATTTCAGTGAGTGCTTTTTGTTGTTCAGCCTCGGTGTGCAGTTCATGAAAGCTTTGGAAAGGTAGCAGAACTAAATCAAATGTTGAATCTAAGTTAAGACAAGTCACTGAAGTTTGTACAACAGAGGCGCTTAGTCCTTTTGCTGCCAATTTCTGACGTAGTTGGTTAAGCATTCCTGGGGAGGTATCTACACACGTTAAGCTGATACCCTCTTCCAAAAGTGGGATAGAAATACGCCCGGTACCGCACATCAACTCAAGTACAGAACCATCTATCTTTTTACATTCTTGAAGATAAAATGGCAAATCGTCTGTAAAACGTAAGTAGGAATCGTAAAGATGGGCAATACGCTCATAATCAAGTGCAGAACTCATAAAGCAATTATTGAAAGCGCTCAAGTACTACAATTGTAATATAAGTGCGATCGCGAAGCGTTCCGAAGGAAGGGTTGCGCGTTTTGTGTAGATAAATGCACCCCATAACGGTAGCTATCGAGAGCGATCGCATTATCTTTCAATACAAAAGTACTATTGGAAGAGCAGTTTTATCTCTAGATGTTTGCAGTTCGCTATATATAATGACTGCTATTGTTAATTAACAGTTTTTGCTTCTAGCAAAACTTCTCGACCTGTAATTAACCTAGAGCGACGATTACGAGTAATATAATTCCACGCCCACTGAATAGCTACTAGTAATTTAGTGTCAAACTCGATTAAAAAGTAGATGTGAATGACTAGCCAAAATATCCAAGCAGGGAAACCTTGGAGTTGGATGAATTTTAAATCTACAACAGCTAAATTTTGCCCAATCATCGCTAAACTACCTACGTCGTTGTAACGAAATGGTGGTAAAGTACGACCTTTAAACCGTTGTTTAATAAGTCTAGCTACATATTCTCCTTGTTGTTTGGCTACGGGTGCAACACCAGGTAAGGGTTTCCCATTTTGATGGGAGAAGTTGCTTAAATCTCCCACTACAAAAATGTTTTGATAACCCTTGATAGTCAAGTCTGGTTCTACAATCACACGTCCTGCGCGATCGCACTCTACACCTGTACGTTGGGCTAAGACTTTCCCCATCTCCGAAGCTTTTACACCTGCTGCCCATAATATAGTTTTTGAGTGAATTTCTCTGACTTCATCCCCTTGCTTGACAGTAACGATGTCATTTTCAATATTTGTCACTCTGGTGTTAGTTTGGAGCGTCACACCTAACTTTTGCAAAGATACGGCTGCTACTTGGGATAACTCTGGCGCAATAGATGGGAGGATGCGTTCACCCCCTTGCAATAATAAAATTGTCGCTTCTGAGGTGTCGATGTTGCGGAAATCTTCTTTGAGAGTTTTGTATGCTAACTCTGCGATCGCACCTGCTAATTCTACGCCAGTCGGACCAGCGCCCACAATCACAAAAGTTAACAAAGCACGGCGTTTTTTCGCATCAGTTTCTTTTTCTGCTGCTTCAAATGCTGAAAATATCCGGTGGCGCATTTCTATCGCATCTTCAACAGTTTTCAAACCAGGAGCAATTTTTTTCCAGTTATCCTTACCAAAATAGGAATGGTTCGCACCTGTGGCGACAATCAATGTATCATATGGTACTTCTCTCTCACCCATAATCACTTTTTGCGCTGTTGGATCGATATCATTGACTTCTCCCCACAAAACATGTGTATTCTTACTTTTCTTGAATACAGCTCGCAATGGTGAGGAAATATCAGCAGGCGATAGCGTACCCGTAGCAACTTGATATAACAGCGGCTGAAATAGGTGAAAGTTACGTTTATCAATGAGAGTAACATTGACATTCGCTTTCTTCAGATGCTTGGCTGTATACAGTCCACCAAAGCCACCACCAATGATTACAACCCGATGTGGAGCATTATTCTCACGTGAAGCCATCATAAAAATATATTTCCTTGTATTAAGAGATGTAACGTTTCTTAACCACTATGTAGCAGAATAATGATGAAGCTTGTTGTTTATTTCAAACTTTTGAAAAAATAATGAAAGTATTTAAAGTTATTACTCATTAGAAACATCGCCCGAACCTTAATAGAACTCCACAGCGGTACAATCCACGCCAAAAGCGCTGGTATTGGACAGGGTGCAGCTTTTATTGTCAAATTACCTTTAGGGACTTCCAAGAAATAAATTAATCATCTTGTGGTACGGGCGTCCTCACCCGCCACCTGCACAAATCATTTCAAGAATCAAATCGGATTTCTATAGATGCGTATGGTGAGTTCACAACCAATACGGTTCGGTTAAGGTTTATTCGCGTGACCAGAAACCCGGTTTCTTTAAGAAACCGGGTTTCTATTGCGGCTTATCCGAACCGTATTGAGTTCACAACCCCCACCATACGCAAGCCCTATTGTTTATTACCTGTTAAGAGTTCTCTTTTACTTTTCAACAGCCATTTCTTCAGCTAAAGATTGTGTGAATATTTCTATCACGGGTTGAGGAAGTTGGCTAAATTTTTGGGAAAAATTTAGTTGTTTTCAGGAGTGGCG
>JAWQFQ010000330.1:0-8066 GCA_035967975.1 Scytonema sp. PMC 1070.18 | reverse complement strand
CGCCCGTCCTTTGAATCTGTAAACGGCGTCCCCGCCCGTCCTTTGAATCTGTAAATGGCGTCCCCGCCCGTCCTTTGAATCTATAATGGGTAAGACCCGTCCTTGAAATTTGTAACGGGCGAGACGCCCGTACCACAAGAGATTGTTGGATACTTTTTTATTTGGAAGTCCCTGAAAATATTTTAATGTTTAGATTAAAATATGGTTAAATTTATTTTAAATGAACTTAAATAAGTCTTACGAAAGAAATATTTGTGTTTTCCAAAAAAAATAAATCTATCTGTAGCAGTAAAAATACAAGAACATTGTAATTAATAATGGAGTAAAAATTTTTTACTAAAATATGATGGCTTATCGAGGTATTAAAGGCAAAAAAACAACTTGAAATCTTAGTTAATTTTAATTGCTTGGTTGTTAGTTACAAAAATATGCACTATCATGACTTCTGCAACAAATGATTCCCAAACAGATGCTCAAGTGGAGCGTTCCCGATTAGCGAGAACGATTGACCAAAGCTTTATTTGGCTGACGTGGATATTGGCAACAGCTGTGGCAGCTGTTTTACTGTGGATCGCGGTGCAGGTGGCGATTAATTCAATTCCTGCAATGCGAGAGTATGGTTGGCGTTTCTTGGTGACGAGTGCATGGAATCCTGTTAAGAGTGTCTATGGGATTCTCCCTATGATTTACGGAACGCTGATGAGTTCTGCTATTGCACTTATTATTGCTTGGCCTATTGGTATCGCTAGCGCGATTGTCTTAAGTGAGAATTTTTTACCGTTATCGGCTCGGAATACGTTGGTCTTTGTGGTAGAACTTCTAGCAGCTATCCCTAGTATCGTGTATGGTCTTTGGGGTATTTATGTCCTGATTCCTTTTTTGGGACCAATTGGTAGATGGCTTCATGAGAACTTTGGTTACATACCTTTGTTTTCTACACAGTACATAGGACCAGGAATGTTACCGGCTGGAGTCATTTTAGCAATTATGATTTTGCCGATTATCACTGCTATTTCCCGTGATGCGTTGGCTTCTTTGTCTACAGATTTACGGTGGGGGTCTTATGGAGTGGGAGCTACACGTTGGCAAACTATTTTTAGTGTGCTGATACCAGCGGCGTTTTCTGGGATTGTGGGTGGAACTATGCTGGCGCTGGGTCGAGCCTTGGGAGAAACAATGGCTGTGACGCTTGTTATAGGTAATAACAATGACTTAAATTTCTCGTTGCTAGCGCCTGCTAATACAATTGCTTCCTTATTAGCTAATCAATTTGCAGAAGCTAGCGGTTTCCAAAGAGCGGCTCTGTTTTACGCTGGTTTCGCTTTGTTTGTCATTACCCTTATTGTCAATGTCCTGGCTTTCTGGATTATTCGGCGAGTGAAAAAATTCTAGTCTTTATTAATTGAGTGTGAATTATGACATCTAATACGGAAACTTGGCGCTCTGATAGATCTGCAGATGATATGGAGCGTTCTTACAAAAAAACAAGGACGATGACTGATATAGCGCTGACAGTGCTAGCGTTTTTGCTCCTTGGGGTCGCCATCTTACCACTGGTGTTAGTACTGGTTTATGTTATTCTGCAAGGCGCAAGTCGATTGAATTTGGAACTGTTTACTGGGGCGATACCAGTGGCTTTCCAACAGGGCGGTGGTATTGGTCCTGCTATTTATGGAACAGTGATTGTTGTGGCGATCGCTTCTGCTATCAGCATCCCTTTTGGAATTTTGGCTGCGGTGTACTTGTCAGAATTTAGTTCTGGTAGAGTGGCTAGGTGGGTTCGTTTTGCTACCAATGTACTCAGTGGGGTTCCCTCAATTATTGTAGGATTGTTTGCATACGGCGTGATTGTTTTAGCAACCAATCAGTTTTCAGCAGTTGCTGGGGGGTTTGCTCTCGCCATTTTAATGTTACCTATTATAGTGCGAACTACGGATGAAGCTTTGCAGCTGGTACCGCAAGATGTGCGTTGGGCTTCCGTTGGTGTGGGCGCTTCTAATTATCAAACTGTATTAAAAGTCGTGTTACCAGCTGCAACAGGCGCAGCTATTACCGGAATCATGCTGGCGATCGCTCGTGCGGCTGGAGAAACTGCACCTTTGATTTTCACAGTGCTGTTTAGTCAATTTTGGCCTGCAGGTTTATGGCAGCCAATCCCCACCTTATCAGTCTTAATTTACAACTTTGCGAGTGTTCCTTATACAAACTTGCGAGAACTCGCTTGGGCGGCTTCTCTCATCTTAGTGCTTTTGATTCTCATCACTAGCGTTGTTGCTCGCTTCATAGCTCGTAGAAGCGTTTATTAACATTCATTCAACTGTCATCTAAACCTAAAATTATGCCTTCACCAAATCAAACCAGCAATCAAAACACCCGTGTCGGTCAACCAAATCAAGCCCCGGAAACTGACGCTGTTTTGCGAACCGAGAGTGTCAGCGTTTACTACGGTGAGACTTTAGCTGTGCGGGATGTGACTATGGAAATCCCCAAAAACCATGTTGTTTCCTTCATTGGACCATCTGGTTGTGGTAAAAGTACATTAATTCGATGCTTTAATCGTCTCAATGATTTAATTGACGGTTGTAAAGTAGAAGGCAAAGTTATCTACCGCAATAAAAACCTTTACTCGTCAAACATCGATCCAGTCTCTGTGCGTCGTCAAATAGGTATGGTATTTCAAAAGCCAAACCCTTTTCCAAAATCAATTTATGAAAATATTGCTTATGGTGCAAGGGTAAATGGTTATAAAGGCGATATGGATGAATTGGTCGAAGAATCACTTAGAAGAGCTGCATTGTGGGATGAAGTTAAAGATAAGCTGAAGACAAATGGTATGTCTCTTTCCGGCGGACAACAGCAGCGTTTGTGTATTGCTAGAGCCATTGCACTCAAACCAGCCGTTGTCTTAATGGATGAACCTTGTTCTTCCCTTGACCCTCTTTCTACGAAAAAGGTAGAAGAACTGATTCACGAATTGACAGAGGATTATACGATTATTATCGTTACTCACAATATGCAGCAAGCAACAAGGGTATCAGATTATACAGCCTTTTTTAACGCTGAGGAGGGGGACAATGGCAAACGATTTGGTTATTTAGTGGAATACGATCGCACTGAGTCCATTTTTGAGTCTCCTCAAGCGGAAGAGACGAAAGAATACGTTAGTGGTAAGTTTGGGTGAACTACTCCAACGCTCGCTGACGCCATAGTTGGAGCTTCCAATCTCACAGAAGAATGCCTCATCTTAGACTTACGTCCTCGGTTTGGTCTTACTTCCTCTCCATTGGCGTTAACCTCCTCCGTCCCAGAGGAGGACAGCATTCTGATTCCTTCTGCTCGAATGTTTGCAGCAGCGTTTTATCTCTTATTAAATTGTAAATAACGATCGTTATCCGCACGTTGAACTACCCTCCACACCTTCATCATTGCTTATAATTAAAATGTCACTATTTTGTTCTCAAGAGAAAATGCGTAAGCAAACGATTCAATATACGTCATCATTAGATGCTCTGATTGCAGTTACCAAGAGACTTAGTGTATATGAGAACCAGCAAAAAATCAACTCTGAAGAGTTTTTTTATCAATACAATCAAGGAATGTTATCAGATGATATTCTCTTTGTAGAATGGGCAAATGATTACCGTCATTACTTAGCTTTGCGTCAAGAAATAGAACTCAGATTGAACGATGCTGCCTAACATACTGTCGGATTACCTTGCTCAAGTAGAACAAGCAATTATTCAATGTGAGAATGTTTATGTAGAACGTTACGAGGAAGAGACTTTAACATCACAACGAGCTAATTTAAGAATTAGATTGCGCTTCAATCAAAAATATTTATTGGAGATAAATGAAGCTATAGCAGTCACGGAAAATCAGTTGGAATTTCTCGATTATCGTTACCATTTTCAGGACGAACGAAATTGCTTGGTTTTTCGTTATGATAGTACACCTCACTTTCCTAACCTCCCTACTTTTCCACATCACAAGCATTTACCAGATGATGTCATCAGTTCTGACAAACCTGAAATTACCCAAGTACTAAAAGAAGTAACAGAGTTCTTGAGAGCGGAAGTTTGAGTAGCATTGCTCAAATTGTACAGAGAATACACTGGCGATCGCCTTTAATATTTTGTCACTTTTAATACGAGTAAGAGGTGCTATGGGCTGACATTGGTGGAGGTGATAGCGGAACGCCCACTGGTAGCGATCGCACCGAAGATGAACTTGTCTTTAACATCTTTTGGACAAGCTGCTAAAAACTGCTGAAAGTTATTAGCTTCCTCTTCTCCCACTTTAGTCGCCCATTTTTTTAACCATGTTTGTTGAATCGAATCATCCATTAACTGAATTTCGACTCTTTCCAAACTTTTGGTTTGGGTGATTAAACGGTCAATTTTTTGCAGTGTTAGAGGACGACCAGTGACCAAAAAACGATGATGGCTACTTTGTTGAAATTGCTCTACCTGCTGCAAGAATTCCTTGATTCCACCACTAGCACGCCCTTCTAGTAACAGTTCATCAAATCCATCTAGAAAAAACAAAAATTGAGTGTTTTTCTCGGTTAACCATCTGGGATTACTCTTAACAAAATCATGAGCTTCTAAATAATTCTCCAAGGTTGTAGTGAGATTATTCTCTAATATTTTAAGATGCCTCAATTTAATTAAAATAGGAATAATATTTGGGTATAAATTCTGACCAACCCAAGCGGCAAACATTCGACAAAAGACACTCTTTCCTCGCCCCGCATCTCCTTGAATAAAAAAAACTTTTTTCTCTTTCTGCTTATCATCAAGTGTATTTTTAACCCACTCTTCAATCTCGATAGGGTCTTTATTGTTAATTGGATTACTGTTTTCATCAATTGAACCAGAAAAGGGGATAGACAAGCAATAGGTTTGAATGAAATCCCGATTGGGTTGCTTAAGGTCTGCAATGCACACACACTCAGATTTTTTGAAAGCAACATACCTGCATCTACGCCGTAGCTAACAGTAACTAACCCCGATCCAATACTGCTTGGAAAGAGCGAAAATTATAAACCCGGTCACTCCTGCGAAACCGGGTTTGGTGAAACCTCAACTATCGTGCTTCCGACAAGTATTGACCCCCGATCGCTCATTGAGAGGATGAACTGGCGCTCATCAATTTGTCGAGCAGTTCTTCCCAGTGCATACCTGCTAAACTGGGTAAGACAACGTGGGCGTCTCCAACTCTTTCTACCGGACCTAACCCCACAGCCCACATACCAGCTGCTAAAGCCGCTTCGATACCAGCCCCTGCATCTTCTACAACGATACATTCTTGTGGTTTGAGTCCTAACTGGTCAGCGGCGTAGAGAAATAGGTCGGGGGCTGGTTTGGGTCTTTCTACACTGTAGCCATCGGCAAGGACATCAATGCGATCGCGAATCCCCAATTTTTCAATCACTGTCTGAGCATTTTTGCTGGCTGAACCGATGGCTATTTTGATACCAGCTGCCTTCAATTCATCCAAGAATATCAGTGTTCCAGGCAATAAATCTGCTGGTGTCATATTCTGAATGAAGTCTACATAGTAGCGATTTTTACGAGCCATCATCTCCTGGATTTGCTCTTCTGTGTAACTTCTATCACCAATGATTTTCAACAGCGAGTCCCGCCGAGAAACCCCCCGTAACGCTTCGTTAGCCTCGCGGTTAAAGGGTAAACCCTCTTCATCTGCTAGCTTCTGCCACCCTAAGTAGTGATATTCTGCTGTATCTGTAAGCACACCATCTAAGTCAAAGATAACACCCCGAATGTTGAGGGAGTGGGGAGGGGTGTGTGGTGGAAATAAATCAAATTCGTGCCATTTTCCACGCCACACCAGCTTGAACTTTAAGCGTTTCCATCCGGGGGGTAAATGTGGTGTTGCGATCGGTGTATCTCCTACAAATTGAACACCACCAAAGCCTAAAATAACAGCTTGCCAAAGACCACCTGCACTTGCTCCATGAATTCCGTCGTGGGCGTTACCCCGCACATCCTCTATATCTACTAACGCCGCTTGCATAAATCGTTCGTAAGCTTCTTTTTTATACCCCAAGTCTGATGCTAGAATGGCATGGATGGCAGGTCCTAAAGAGGAGCCATAAGTAATGTCAGTACGAGGAGCATAGTAATCCCAGTTCTTTTGCAATATTTCTTTGGTGTAGGGAAATTCTTGGGATTGTCGCATCAAATATAGAAGCATTAGCACGTCGGGTTGCTTGAGTATTTGTCGCTTGTTTCCTGCTTCTATCCCCAAAATGGCTTGTATGGAACGGGTACGGGGTTCGTAGTCAGCCAAATTAATATCTTCTAATTTGAAAAACCCATCGTACTGTTCAATAAGTCCTGTTGATTGGTCATAGAGAATCCATATATTTTCGATAATGTCTCGCCACCGGGCTAGGCGTCCTACAGTCAGTTGCAGTTTTTGCTCCAGTTCGCTAGCTTTGTCTGGATATGTATTACGAAGCCAATCGTATATGAACAGCGCTTTCTGTAAATGCCATTGTACCATACGGTTTGTAAAGGTGTTGTTGTCTGCGTGTTCGTGATATTCGTCCGCTCCAATCACCTCTCGAATCTCATACCGTTCGTGCTTGGTGTTGTACTCTACTCGGCTACTCCAAAAGATAGCAGTATCTAGGGCAATCTCCGCGCCACAGTCTTGCATCCATTCGTCATCTTTTGTGGCTTGCCAGTAGTACCAAGCCGCATATACAATGTCGGCACTGATATGGATTTCGCGATCGCGACACCATATCCGTATATCTTCACCGTAAAAATCATTAGGAGGTAACCAACGAGGCGTTACTTCATCACCAGTGTCCGCACTTTCCCAGGAATACATTGCTCCCTTATATCCGTAATGAAATGCTTTACGTCGTGCGCCATTTAAGGTATGATAGCGATACGTCAGCATATTACGGGCTAAAGCTGGTTGAGTATAAATAAAGAAGGGCAAAATAAAAATTTCTGTATCCCAGAACACATGACCCCGATATCCAAACCCAGAAAGAGTTTTTGCTGCAATACTCACCTTATCATCGTGCTTGGGAGCGCAAATCAGCAGTTGAAAAAGATTGTAGCGGATGGCAAGTTGAGCCTTGGTATCTCCTTCCACAAGAATGTCACTTTTTTGCCAAACTTCATCCCAAGCTTGGATGTGAGCATTGAGCAAAGTATCGTAGGAAGGCAATTGAACAAGCTGATCACAAGCTGCTTCTAGAGGGTTTTCCACATCTCTTGATGTAAAAAGAGTAACAAACTTATCGAGAGTTACAGTTTTCCCTGCACTAGCTTGAAATGCTGTGATGAAGGTAGGATAGCCCGGTGGACTGGTCAGTTGGACTCCAGCATCAATACCTGATACTGTCATTTCCACAGCTACTCCTAGTTCAATCCGAGAACTGCGCGTCCGCAGGTGTAACCAGGTTCCATTATCGATTTTACCTTGGTCTAACAATTCCCAATGATTGAAACCCTGATTTTCAGGATAACCATTGATACTACCTTGAACCTCTATCAAACCATCAAAATCGACTGGTGTTATTTGACAGCGTAGCCCCAATACGTGTTCGTCCGCTAAACTCGCAAAGCGTTCAAAGTACAAGTCTACAGTCTTTCCTTTGGGACTACGCCAACGTACCCGACGACTGAGAATACCACGTTGTAGGTCAAGCTCGCGTTCGTAGCTCAAGATTTCACCCCGTTCCAAACGGAAGCGATCGCCATCAATACTGACAACCAATGGTAACCAATCAGGACAGTTAGCTAGTTCAGTGTAGACAATCGGAACATTGTCGTAAACACCGTGAATAAAGGTTGCTGGTTGAGCAAGGCTACAACCTTCCTCAAAAGTTCCTCGCGTTCCCAGATAACCATTACCGATTGTGAAAACGGTTTCTCCGTGGTTAACCTGAGTGAGATTAAACTGGGTTTCGGTTAGCGTCCAATCTTTATAAATCATGTGGGAAGAATAATCTTTTGTATCCATGACAACTCGTGTGAAAGGGTGTAGGGGTGTAAGGGTATGGGGGTGTAGGGGTGTAAGGG
>JAWQFQ010000329.1:0-8071 GCA_035967975.1 Scytonema sp. PMC 1070.18 | reverse complement strand
CCTGCACCTGCACCTGTAGCACCTGCCCCTGCACCTGTAGCACCTGCCCCTGCAACACCTGCACCTGCCCCTGCAACACCGACGATACCAACAACATCTCAGCCAACACCTGTAACTCCGGCAGTACCCTCATCTGTTCCAATAATTGCCCCACAACCTCTATTACCACCCACATCATCAGGACAATCATCCCAGCAACCAAATGATAGACCCCTTGTGCCAACTAACCAACCTCTGGAAACTTCGCAGAAAATAAGTACGTAATATCATGTCCCTTTGAGTACTCATCATTTTCTCAAAAGCCACCGCCGTGAAACTAGCCCTTAATCCCCGAACTACTTACGGTGCGGGCATTAAGGGCTAAAGCCGTGACTAGAGCGCCGATACAGAAATCCTAAAAACCCGGTTTCTTCGCGAATGGTAAACGGAAAATCAATCTTTTCCACGAGAGAAACCGGGTTTTTTAGCCCAACGAGTCAGTACTGGACCGACGCTCTAGGAGTATTGATAGTTACTCAAATTCGGCTGAGCCGAAGCATATTGGGATACCACATAGCTTGCGCCAAGTGCCTCGCAACAATTTTTATCTATATCATCCTTGGTTTCGTGCATCTTCTGAAATTCCTGTCCAAGGAGTTGTGGGAGTGTTTTGATCTTCGATATCGAGGGTATCTGTGGACGAGTCTACTTCTATCAAAATTTGCCGATTTTCAGTGATCACTATTTCTTCTAGTGCTTCAAAAGCTTGGGAAGCAGATTGATACCTTTGATGAAAGTCTTCTCGCACCATTTGACTAAGAATATTTGCTAAAGAAGTACTAATATTCACTTTGTTAACCCACTTTAATTCTCCATTTTCATCTCTCTCTATCTCGTGGGGAGCCATACCAGTCAAAGCTCTAATGCCAATCATACCCACAGCATAAATGTCACTGCTATACTGCGGACGACCGTAGCATTGCTCACTTGGTGCATAACCTCTCGTACCAATACCAATAGTGAAAGCAGTTTGCTCTGAATTCTCAAGCAGTTGTGTAGTGACTTCTTTGACCGCACCAAAATCAATGAGTACAAGTTTGCCATCTGATTGTCGTCGGATGATGTTGCTTGGTTTAATATCCCGGTGAATCACGTTATTTCTGTGAACAAACGCCAATGTTTGCAATAGGTCTCGTAAGATATAAATAACTGCGGCTTCGTGGAGGCGTTTATCAGGTGGTAGCTCTTGGCTCAAAGCATGACCGATAATATACTCTTGAACTAAATAAAATTCTTCTTCCTCTTCAAAGTAAGCTAACAGCTGAGGGATTTGGTCGTGATTTCCCAGCTTCTGTAGGGTTTGAGCTTCTGAGGTAAATAAACGTCTAGCAATTGTTAACTGCTCTGGTTTGCTATTAGCTGGTTTTAGCTGTTTGACAACGCATAAAGGATTACCTGGTAGTCTGATATCTTCCGCTACATAAGTTTCGCTAAATCCACCTGCACCGAGAACTTTGATTATCTTATAGCGTCCGTCAAGGATTTTTCCTGAGACCGCCATCTCCCTATGCTGAAGCAAGTCTTTCAAGTCATCTTGTTGACTAAGAATTTCTTGAACGACTCGGTGTGATGAATACTTTTGAAAAATATCCAATAATTGGCTTTTTCTAAAAATTTCCCTCGCAAATTCTATTCCTAAGTAGCAAAACCCAACTGTGACAATGGCTACTACGGGAACGGCAGTAGGTAAAATTAATTGCCAATTGACAAAAGCAAGATAGCCAACTCCGCCCCAACTTATGGCAAGGGTAACACTGGCAAAAAATCTCGGTACACCTCGCTTAGTTAAACTAACTATAACTGCAAATCCACCCACTAACGCAAATACAAATAAACCTTGCCCTTGTTGGTTGGGAATTGCAGACCTTATCGCTTTATTTTCTATCAAAGTAGCGATCGCATTTGCATGAATCTCTACCCCCGACATTTTTTCTGGTTCCAGCCAATTTTCTGCCACCGGAACTGAATGATAATCATTGGCTAGCTTAGCTGTTGCACCCACTAGAACAATTTTGTCTTTAAAAAACTTACCCTCTTGTAAATATGTGTTCCAGTTTTCCGGGTCAAATATGGACGAAAAGGGAATTGATTCAAACCGATCCGCCGGACCGTAAAAATGAATGCGATCGCCCTTTGGTGGCGGGTAATTCATTTGTGATGCTCGCAGAACTGCTTCATCAAAGGAAAGAGTTTTTACAGCTAGAATCTCATCTACTTCTGGCGACTTAGAGTATTCGCTTGATAACTTATGAACTTTGCCATCTATCTCAAGAGGGAAATTGACAAAACCAATTGCTACAGATCCAATCCGAAATTTCTGCTGGGGCTGTGTCAATTGCGTAACTTCTAATTGGGAACGTGTTTTTGAAGTTTCATAAACTGCTGCTAAAGCTACTCTACTTCCATAGTTTTGCAATGCTTGACGCAGTTGTTCATCATCATCTGGTCCGTAAGTGCTAGGCGTATCAAAAACCACATCTAAGGCGACAGAACGAGCTCCCGCCTTGAGCAACTTTTCAATCACCTGAGCGTATGCAGTACGTTTAAAAGGGAAAGCTTGCAGTGGTTCAAAATAAGCGTACTCTTGTGGATTCGTTTTATAGTACTGCTGACTACTAGATATAGACTGGTCATCAATCGCCAAAATAACAATATCTTTTGGCGGTTCTACAGGTCCTCGAAGTAAATAGAACAGGCGATAAGCCTGAGTTTCCATATATTTAGCCAAGCCAGAGCCAGTAGCTAAAAGCAGTGCTGCGCTTATCACTGTAGTGCCAATGAGTGTGTGGCTCAAGCGAGCCAGTAGCTTTGAGCGACGTGCCGATACCGTCGAAGTTGCTTTAGTAGAATAACTTGACGGTCGATTGGCAGCAGAGATATGTTGCTGAGTGATTGTAGATTTAGGTTCTTCTGCCATATCGTTTTGGTAGGAAATTTACGTACAACACCTTTACTTATTGACACACTTTTTAACTGCTACAACTAAAAAGTAAGACTCAGAGGAGAACTTCATATATTTGTAAACTATTTTTCGAGCCTTGCCCAACTTATGTTATTCAGGGAGGTTCTCAACTTGTAGACTTGCACCGTAGATACGCCGAACGCGGCTTCTGCTGTAAAGTTTAAAAGTACTAATACTCGTCACAAAGCGACCTTATATAAGATAATCTCTTTAAGTTTATATAGGAAAAGGAAGGAATTTTGTAAGCGTTCAGCTATTAGCACCTCAGCCATCAGGTTTGAAGCACATTTTTCTGTCCTGTATAGACGGGCTTGAGCGAAACGAAAACACCTTTAAAGCAAGAATGCTGATTGCTGATTGCAAAGGGCTGAACGCTTACGGAATTTTTAGCTTCCTCTACACCCTAAACCCCATCTTCCACACCCTAATTCCCCTAAAACCCCGTATGCACCCGGAGGACAGTCTACACAAGAGTAGTGTAGGGTAAAACACGGGTAGTATGCAACTCAAACACTGTTTACAACAGAGGGAATGGGCAATAGGGAATGGGGAATAAGGAATGGTGAAAGAAATTGCCAGTCCTTGGTTGTGCCTAAAATTTACCCTTTCCCCCTGATCCTTTAACCTTTTTAGCCTCACTCAGTCTATTCTATACCTCTTTAGGAGTAAACTTGATGGGTATACACCAAAGAATACTGTTCCTTAGTCAATTTTATTGGTAGATTTTGATTAAAGGGGTACTTAACCACACCCAAGGGAAAAAAGCTTACTATTAGTTAGTAACAGCATGGCTAAGAGGGCAGATTGAGTCCAATGTTCAGCAAATTTTCTGATATGCGAGAGGTTAGATAAAAGCTATATATGACAATATAATTTATAGATATTAGCAAAATTGCTATTTTATAATTGCTATAATCTATTGTTCAATCTAAATTCATTTATATTATTAGGTGTCACTTTACTATGGGTTCTCCGATGAATCGTCTGTCTATTTTTGTAGACGGAAACAATATGTTCTATGCTCAGCAAAAAAATGGTTGGTTTTTCGACCCTCGAAGAGTCTTAGAATATTTCAAACACGAACAAGCAGAAACAACCCTAATTAATGCATTCTGGTACACTGGCTTAAAAGACCCACAAGATCAACGGGGATTCAGAGATGCTTTAATTAGTTTAGGTTATACAGTCCGCACTAAAATTCTAAAAGAATATTATGATGATTCATCTGGTCGTTATTCACAAAAAGCAAATTTAGATATTGAAATTGTTGTAGATATGTTTAATACAGTAGATCAATACGACAGAGTAGTTCTATTTAGTGGGGATGGAGATTTTGAAAGAGCCATTGAACTATTACGTTCAAAAAATACTCATATTACAGTCGTATCAACGGAGGGAATGATTGCTAGAGAGTTACGTAATGCTACTGATAGATATATAGACTTGAATGATATCCGTGACCGAATAGAAAAAACAGACGCTTAGTCGTCTTAGCATTTATTTACATAATTTTAGTAGCAAAAAAACTAAGCTTGAATGTATTTTAAGCCACAGGGAAAAATTCAGCAATAAGTCGCAAATGAACGCAAAATCAGAACGAATCATCATTTTTGATACTACCCTCCGGGATGGCGAACAGTGTCCGGGAGCAACCCTAAACATAGATGAAAAATTAGCTATAGCTAAACAACTGGCGCGTCTTGGGGTGGATGTGATTGAAGCGGGATTTGCTTTCGCCAGTCCGGGAGATTTTGAAGCAGTAACCAAGATTGCTCAGATTGTGGGAACAGACGATGGTCCAATCATCTGTAGTTTGGCAAGAGCAAGACAGGATGATATCAAAGCAGCAGCAGAAGCAATAAAACCTGCTGTTAAAGGCAGAATCCATACCTTTATTGCGACAAGCGATATTCATCTTAAATACAAGTTGAAAAAAACGAGAGCGGAAGTTTTGGCAACTGCTGAAGAAATGGTGGCGTATGCTAAAACCTTTACTGATGATGTGGAGTTCTCACCAGAAGATGCAGGACGTTCGGAGCCAGAATTTCTCTATCAAGTTTTGGAAAGAGCGATCGCAGCAGGAGCAACAACAGTAAATATTCCAGATACCGTGGGTTACACGACACCTCAGGAATTTGGAAACCTGATCAAAGGTATCAAAGAAAACGTTCCCAATATAGATAAAGCTATTATTTCCGTTCACGGACACAATGACTTGGGCTTAGCAGTTGCCAACTTTTTAGAAGCTGTAAAAAATGGCGCACGGCAGTTAGAATGTACTATCAACGGGATCGGCGAACGTGCGGGAAATGCAGCCCTAGAAGAGTTGGTAATGGCTTTACACGTCCGACGCCAATATTTCAATCCTTTCTTGGGACGTCCGGTTGATTCTGAAGAATCCTTAACAAATATTGACACCAGACAAATTTATAAAACATCCCGCTTGGTTTCTAATTTAACAGGGATGCTAGTACAGCCAAACAAGGCAATTGTAGGAGCAAATGCTTTTGCTCATGAGTCTGGAATTCATCAAGATGGTGTGCTGAAAAATAAGCTCACCTATGAAATTATGGACGCTCAATTAATTGGGTTGACAGAAAATCAAATTGTCTTAGGTAAACATTCTGGGAGAAATGCTTTTCGCACCCGCTTGAGAGAATTGGGATACGAACTAACAGAAATTGAACTCAACAAAGCATTTGTCAGGTTCAAAGAGGTAGCAGATAAAAAGAAGGAAATAACTGATTGGGATTTGGAAGCGATCGTTAATGATGAAATCCAACAAGCCCCTGATTTATTCCGTCTAGAATTGGTTCAAGTTTCCTGTGGTAGCAACGCCCGTCCTACCGCAACAGTGACTCTCCGCAACCCACAAGGGGAAGAATTAACTGACGCTGCTATTGGTACAGGACCAGTGGATTCTGTTTATAAAGCAATAAATCGTGTGGTAAACGTTCCTAATCAGTTAATTGAGTTTTCTGTACAGTCGGTAACAGCTGGTATTGATGCGATTGGAGAAGTCACTATTCGCCTCAAGCAAGAAGATAAAGTATTTTCTGGTCATGCGGCAAATACTGATATTATCGTTGCTTCAGCGCAAGCATACGTAAATGCACTGAATAGATTGTATGCATATTTGCAAAATCAACAACATCAAGAGCAAGTCGCAATAAATAATTAACATAACAATCCGCACATTATTCGTAAAAAGCGAGCAACCCGGTATCTCCAAGATACCGGGTTTCTAATTTTGGCTTAGGGACTTCCAAATAAAAAAGTCTTCACATATCTCTTGTGGTACGTCTGTCTCAGACGTCAACAGGTAAGGTATGTTAAATCCGATCACAGACATATTTCAGTATATATCTTGCTTTCTATTATATCATAATTGGCAAAACAGCCTGCATCATATTGATAATTTTTGATATACAGTGGTACAGCAGTCTTATCTCAAAGATTTCCAACACCTGTTTAAATAGAAAATTTAATTTTTTGTAAAAAAACTTAAATTTTCTGAAAATTGTTAGATACTTGTACGATGATAAAGACCTTTGAGCTACCGAACCTAAAACCAAACCAACTGCTGCTAAACTCTCTGAAATAATAACTGTCTTATATGTGCCTAGAGGTTTTCTCAATAAACTTATTAACATTTGTAAGCTAACAACTGCTGAGACGACAACCACTACGATCGCATAGATTGGTAAAATTTTACTAAGCCAAAATAGCATAAAAAACGCTATTCCCATGCTTGTGAGTTCAGTGATTATGAGTATGCAGTTTTGCTTTTCAGTTGTTCTGTTTTTGAAGATACCGTTAGTAACAAGGTAGACTAAGTTCCAATGATATACTGTAACCGCCAATGCCCAAAGCCAAAAGTTAGTTTTGATAGTTGTGAGACTGTATCCAAATACTGTATAAAATAAAACTAATAATACACTCAGAGAAAAGAATCGTTCAGTTCTGGTTATGTGACTAAAAGTTGCAGGTTGAGAACGGGAAGATAGCCGACTTCGCAGTTTTTCAATACTGCGTCGTTCCAGCTTTCTTTGACTCAATAACCTATCATTAACAAGTACAAATGCTAACTGTGCGATCGCCGCCCACACTCCTATCCACATTGCTGCTTCTACTTTGGACATAATAGACTTGCTACCTTAGTAAAATCATTACTAGCCTGAGTGCAATTGATAAGTCCATTTTAATGCTTATTTTCATACTTTTTTCATAATTGCTCAGATTTTATAATATTTTACAAGCAAAAAATATTAAAATGGATAAAATGAATACAGGATTGCATCTCAGCACTTTTGCTACTCAATCAGGCAAATTGCATTTATAAAAAATTGTTTGGAAGCAGCAATCTATGCAAAATACAAATAATGTACAGACAACAAATCTAAATTTAGAACTTTTTCATATTCAATCTCAAAAATCTTTTAATTTGCTGCCAAATTTTTCAGTGGTTCGCATTGGCAAGCCGAAAGAACAATATATCCCAGATATTAATGTTTCAGATTTGCCAAATGCCAATTTTGTTTCTCGACTTCATGCTGAGATTCAAGCAGAAAAAAATGATTATTATCTCGTAGATTTAGGAAGTGCCAATGGTACATATCTTAACAACATGAAGCTAGAACCTAAAAAACGATATCAACTGAATTTAGGAGATAAAATAGATCTAAGTCACGGGGGTAAAGTCACATTCCTATTCTTACAAAAACAGGCAGTAGTCCCTGAATCCGATACCATGTTACTGAATGAACCACCGACAGTTCTTCAAATCGAGCTTTTTACAAATACAAGACCAAGTCCAATCGAGCAATTAGGTAATTTGGGAGGCTGGGTTAAAAATATTTTGGATAATAGTTGGGACTTTCTTAAGGGTTTAGTCAAAAAATAGCAATCCTAAATAAAATGTAAAACTTTCATGATGAGTGCTAATAGCTAATGGCTAATGGCTAATAGTAAAAAATCAATTAGCAATTAACAATTAGCAATTAGCTAATAAAATTTTTTTGGTTCTTCAGTACTTGTTATGCTAAATTAACAGATACTGAATCGGGAACA
>JAWQFQ010000328.1:0-8074 GCA_035967975.1 Scytonema sp. PMC 1070.18 | reverse complement strand
TATAGCATTTGTTAAACACTATTAACAAAACCCTAACTAGTTATTTGCCCTTGCAGTATTGCGTAGTATTGCTGATGAAGTGGGTTTCTACAAAAATAAAGGGCAAAGGTGTTGCCAAAAATGTCCTGCTCTGATAAATATACTTAAGTATCTACTGACAAAGTTTTATAAGGAACTTCTAGGAAATAAATTAGACCCCTTGTGGGGCGGGCTTCTGCGCCTGCCTTGTGAGTACTGACGGGCGAGACGCCCGTACCACAAGAAATAATTGAAGACTATTTTATTTGGAAGTTCCTAAGATAACAAAAATTTTCTGGGTGTAATGCCAGTACGACTTGGTTAAAGGAGAAAGGGTGTGCTTAACCGAGAAGTATTGGAATACAGGCTGTGTATTAAGCCTTCAACAAGAAGAAATTTAGGTGTGAAGAAGTGATATCCAAAATTTGGTCAAATTCTTTGTGGCTCAGTCCCGTTGTCATAGTAACAACTCTGATTTTCTTACCCTTTGTAGCTGTAGCAGAAGTATCGGACAATCATCAAATTCAGCGCAAGTCTGAGGAGGTATCTGAATTTCCTTCTAATTATCAAGCGCAAGTCACCTCGGTGTCTCAGCTATCTGACGTGCAGCCCACAGACTGGGCATTTCAAGCATTACAATCCCTGGTTGAGCGCTACGGTTGTATTGCTGGTTATCCTAATGGTACATATCGAGGTAACCGTGCTTTGACCCGTTATGAATTTGCTGCTGGTTTAAACGCTTGTTTAGACCGGGTTAACGAACTGATTGCCACAGCTACCACAGATATTATTAGAAAATCAGACCTAACGACTTTACAGCGTCTGCAGGAAGAATTCAGTGCTGAGTTGGCTACCCTGCGGGGTCGTGTAGATGCTCTAGAAGCACGTGCAGCTCAACTGGAGACAAATCAGTTTTCTACCACTACAAAACTGACTGGTGAAGCTATCTTTGCTGTTGCTGGTGTTTTTGGTGAGGATGCAGCTGATGATGACAACAACCCCAACAATAATCCAGATTTGCAAGACAATATCATATTCGCTAATCGCGTGCGTTTAAATTTTGATACAAGTTTTACTGGCAAAGACCGTTTGAGAACTCGTTTACAAGCAAGAAACATAACTGAGTTTGAGGGCGATGTGACAGGTACGCGGATGACCCGCTTGTCATTTGATGGAGACGACGACACTCAAGTTACGATAGATGACGTATACTACTACTTCCCAGTCGGTGATAAGATAAGAGTTACGGTTGCTGCAGCGGAAACAGAATTAACTGACATTGCAGAGACATTAAGTCCGGTAGAAAATACTGGTGGTGGCGCTATATCTCGCTTTGGAAGATTTAACCCCATCTACCGAACTGCAGGTGGTGGAGGGTTGGGAATAAACTATGAGTTTAGCGATCGCGCCAGTCTCACTTTAGCTTACTTAGCTGGTGACGTCGAAGATTCTACGGATAAAAATGGGCTTTTTAATGGTAACTATGGGGCTTTAGCACAAGTCACCTTTGAGCCTGTTAAAAATTTAGATATAGGTTTGACTTACGTTCACTCTTATTATGTAGGAGGTGGCAACAGCGGAGTTAACCTTACAGGTAGTACAGGTAGTGCCATTGCTCGCAGACCTTTTGGTAATGTCGCGACTTCGGCAGATTCTTTTGGTTTGCAAACAAGTTTCCGAATTAGCCCTAGATTGACTCTTTCTGGCTGGTTGGGCTACTCATCCGTACATTCAGAAGTCAGCGATGATGATGCTGATGTCTTTAACTATGGTGTGACTTTAGCTTTTCCAGACTTGGGAGGAAAAGGTAATCTCGCAGGTTTTATTGTTGGTATGCCACCAAAGGTAACAGAAAGTAGTCAAGTGAGCGATCGCGATACCTCTTTACATTTTGAAGGATTTTACCGATTCAGGGTCACAGACAATATTTCTATCACTCCCGGCTTATTTGTCATTACCAATCCCGAACATAACAATAACAACGACACCATATTTGTAGGAACAATCCGAACCACCTTCAGGTTTTAAATATTTTCTACACAACTGAAGAAAGCAGGGGCACTGGAGACAGAGGGCATTTATACTCCCTTTAGAAGGGGATACCCCTTATTCACGGGAGCTACCCTTCCTTGCTTGCGTGCCCTATGCTTTCTCTTTCCTGATAAAAAATAAATATTTCACTGAAAATCAGGGTTTTACCTTATTCCACATAATTTAGTTTTTGTCAATATATATTGGTGGATCGGCGCTCAAGGAAATGTGCAAGAAATTAACTCTGTTACTCAAATGTTGCCAAAAACGTCTCGTTTTGATAAATATACTTAAGTATGTACAATATAATTTTTACAAAATAAACGGAATTTCTGGGTGCAATACTGTAAGTCCAAATGCTTAGTGTGAGGAAATAAAGATGAACCTTCGCAAACAGAGAAATCAAAAAGTCATAGTATGCACCCACTGTGACTATGATGCAAATCCTGTGACAGCTACAAACTGTCAAAAGTGTGGTGAGCCTCTAAACGTAGCACAAAAAAGCAACAGAGTCAATCAACCCAAACCCAAATCTTGGGAAGATTGGCTGTTAACGCCCTGGACAATTCGGCTGAGTTTAGGTCTGCTGTTTTTGTTTCTAAGTTGGTTAATCTACTGTTTATTCGTTACTGTCAACAATCTCGACAATGCAGAAGATGTTGCCAGTTCCGGTGACAACATTGAAAACTCCATCTTTGATGTCAAACTCTACGATTCAATGAAAGATGTACCGAATGTACCTGAAGGAACATTTAACTACGGCGGTGGTACCAGCATTGCTGCCTTGACCGCAGCAGGCTTACATGAAAGTATGACAAAGGCTCACCCTAATTTTAACCTCCGCTACACTGAACCAACAGATAATAAACCTGGTGGCAGAAAGGGCATAGATATGTTGCTGAATCGTCAACTGAGTTTAACTCTGTATGGAGGAGTTCTTGAAAATGATAGCTATAGTACAGCTAAGGAACGGGGTTTTCAGCTAAAGCAAGTGCCAGTTGCTTTAGATGCTCTTGTTTTCTTCACCCATCCAGATATCTCAATTTCTGGACTTTCAGTGAATCAACTCAGAGACGTATATAAAGGTAAACTGACTAACTGGAAACAGGTGGGAGGACCGGATTTACCAATCGTACCTATCACTAGGAATCCTAATGATTCTAATTTATTGCACGAGCTTCTTGGCCAAGAAGTGAACCAAGTTAGCCCTAGAGTACAGTTTATCCGTAATACCACTGAGGCTCTTCGTAAGGTTTCCTCTACTCCTGGAGGAATTTCTTTTGGAGGAAATACACTCATCATTGGTCAACAAACAGTCCGTCCCCTTGCTATTGCTAAAGTTAACTCCCAAGAATATGTGCAACCTGTTATAGAGAATGGCACACGGATGAATACCACCGCAATTAGGAATAGTTCATATCCCTTAACTAGGCGTCGATTTATTGTATATCGTCTAGATGGCACAATCGATCAACTCGCAGGAGACGCATACGTCAATATGTTACTTTCCAAAGAAGGTCAGCAGATAGTTGAAAAGGCAGGGTTTATTCCCGTACGCTGATATTGTCGGGTAAATGACATATGTTGGTTTTTTGTTTTTTTTGGCAAAAGCTGAAGCTTTCTAAACACGATGCTGATTTTCGCGCACGGCGTTTGATTTGGGTTCAAAGCCCAGCAGGAGTTTTAAGCTTTTGCTTTTGGCTCAAAATCAACCCCTTATTTTTTCAAACATCGTGTGATTTTGCCGTATTTTTGCGATCCCTCATGTTGGCGAAGGTATTGTTTGAGATACTGGGTTTCTGACACGCGTGCTTATCCGAAGCGTATTGGGAAAATATGTACTAATATATCATTTCTGAATTCAAGAAGAATTTAAACTGAATAACATTATTTGATGGATCTTTTAGATAAAAATTTAGTTGTTCTGCAGCTTCTCCTTTACGTTTTATTGCAGGTTCTTGAACAAATTCAAGTTCTTGCTGTTGAGCCAGTTGTAGCACAGTATAAAAATCTTCTTTATCCTGAAAAATAACACCAAAATGTCTTGGATACATTTCTGGTACTGAATCTACTTTTTCAGGATAAAGATGACACACTAGCTGAGAACTAAAGAAGTTTAAAGTTATTCTATCCGAGTATTTACGACCTAACTTGCATCCTAATTTCTTCACATAAAAGTGCTCAGCTTCATCTAAATTTTTACAAGGAATTGCTACATGGAAAACTTTCTTAGAATCTTGCATAATCTATAGCCAGAATAAAAAAAATCAGACTCAATGCCAAAATATTTGTTACTGATATAGCAATCCTAAATGTTTTATAAACATTCTCTGCTTTCTCTTCCTCTACGTCCTTCTTTTTTCTTCCCTTCTCTTCAAGACGCTGCGCGAACGGGACGCTACGCGTAGCTTGCTTCTCCGGAGGAGGATGCAGGAGGGTTTACGAAGTCTCCCGCTCGCGCAGCGTATTGTCAGAAGAAGGGAATGTGTCTTGGTGGTTTCATAAAAAATCCTGGAAAGCAACTCGTATAGGATTGCTATATCACTGTTATCTGCCTTTCATTCTGTGTTTTTTAATTCATTATTAGTGTTTTACCATTTAATTGAGATTTAGGAGTAAAGCCAAATTGTAAAGAATTGAAATATTCTGAAATTCCATCAAACCATAATCGATTTATCTTGCGGAATTCATTGTTGGGAAAAGATGTTCTACCATGCAACAGACTAGTATTATCAATTACGAGTATTTGATGAAATTTAAGTTTGTATATAAACTGATTATTTGGATTGAGAATATAGTCTTTCACAATCTCAACAGCGGTTTTCACTTCCTTTGGAATTGTAATTGAGATAACTGAATCGTAACGAAAAGTTATCAAGACTCTGCCTTCTTTACTGACAAACATAGCCCGTGTAGCTGTTTCTCTACCTCTTGTTATAGTTATCGGATTACTAAACAAATTCTGTAATTCTTCTAAATAATTTTTGTTCAAATATTCATATATAGCTTCACCGTAAACAATTTGAGAGAAACCTCCTGTTTCAGCAGGTATTTCACATTGCATAGCAACAACTTTAGGAGGGTCTAGGTCGAATGAGCCATCTGTATGTAGTAGATGCTGTTTATTGGTAGCAGAGATTTGATCACTAGTAGCAAGAGTATTACCGAAATTTTGAACTGGAACAATACCATCTTGATCAGAACGTTTATGCCTCTTGACCGAGCCAAAAAATCTTCTTAAAGCTAATAAATTCTCGCGAGGATTTGGGCTTGACTCACATTCTATAATGACAAACTTAAATTTATTAAAAATATCAAATAATCTTTGTAATTCAGTATCTTTTATCTTTGCAACTTCACTAATTTTTAGTGTTACCCAATTCATATCAATTTTGACTACATCAATAGGTTTTAAAGCATTTAAACTTAATGCGGATACGTTTTTTTTATTTGTGTGGTTATTATTGACTAGCATAGTACAATTCCCTCCAATTAAAATCTACTTATTCAATAATTAAACCCAAAAAAACTACTAAACTTTAATAAATTGCAGAAAAGATTCAATTTCTGGGTCAAAAGAGAAAATCTTTCGATAAAGATTTGCTAATTTATGTCGTTCTCGAAATGCTTCATAAAAGCGTTTTTCGTGTTGACAGATTTTCCAGCGTTCTAACACTTTCATCTGATTTCCTCTTCCGTCATAAAAATTTTTATCGAAACTACTTCCAGATCCACCCGAACATTTTGGAACAATGTTGAGTCCGGCATCTGTAAAAGAAAGACCAAACTGTGCAGATAAATCTTTACGATATTCAAGACTTGAAAACCATAAATTATAATTAATTGGAAACTTGTGTTTAATAAAGTTAGTTATTCCCAGATATTCTTCTGCATAAATTTCCCAGATATCTAAGATTTCTGAATCATCTATTAATTTAGGCACTAGACCGGGTTTATGCCAACGACTAGCTAACATATTGAATGGATCTCTGAGAAATAAAATATTGAAAAATTTCACACTTGCACCAACTGTTTTTTGACGTTCCCAAATAAAATCTCTTCCATCTTTAAGGCTGGTGATCTTAAAATCCTGAATACTTAGCATTAAACAATGCTTGTGTTTATTCCTGATTGATTCAGTATTGTTAGAATCAATGTGAACTAACCAGTCTGATTCCTTGTCCCAGTTATTGTTAAATCCAGAAGTTTGGAATGGATCTGTGTAGGGCTTTATATTGTTCAAAACAAAGATTGGCAGATTAAAGTGATAAGCTAACCAAACCATCACAGCATGGTGTCCACTGCGTTTTAATGCAAAAAAGGTAAAGAGATAATCGTTTTTCAATTCCATATTAGTTTAAGAAAAAACCCTTAATAGTTCCTACAAGCAATGCCAGCACTATTATCCAGCCTGTATTGAGTAAGCTCCGGGCAGCTACAAGTAGTGCTAAAAAGCAAACAGCTGCACTAAATATATCCTTGCGGAATACAATATCCTTGCCAAGACTCCAAACCGTTGCAAACATTAAACCAATTGTGACCGGGCTCAAAGCAGCATGAAATCTTTTTATCCAGGCGGGAGGGTTTGGCTGTTTTACCAACCGGGCTACGCTTGCTAGCACGATTGATGTGGGACCAAACATCCCCAGTCCAGAAACTATTCCCCCAGGTAAACCTGCTACATGATTACCTATTAGGACAACATGAAGCATATTCGGCCCTGGTACTAGTAACCCAAGTGCATAAGTTTCAACAAACTCTTGATGACTCATCCACTCGTGGACAAGAACAACTTGGCGTTCCATTTCCGTGATGACAGCCCTTGAGGGTCCAATACTCATCAAAGCCAAATAAGCGAACGTAAAAAATAAATCGAATAACACTTGCATTGGACAGCTAAATTAGTTGTTTGTTTGATTTCTGACTTTTCAGGAAAAGTTCTCAAACCACGAAATGACGTTATTTTTGTTACAGTCTAATTTTCAATAACTCTAAGTTATTGAAAATAGCTAATGAAAAAATCAGGACTTGGAAAACTTTCAAAATGAGCTTTTCCTTATGCTGTGAGAAGTCAGGTTTGATTTTTGCTATTCAAATGCCAAGTAAAAGGTACAATGACAACTAAAACTAGGGGAATAGGAACTCTAAAAATTCCTACCAGAACAAACGTAGCGATCGCCACTAATAATTGAATATAGTCAGTGAGAGTGGATCTAGCAAGTTTTAACGTTAACTCTAAGAGGAGTCCAATACTAGCGGCTGCAACTGCAATCAACGATGCTTGAACTATCTGTTGTGGAAGATTTGATAACAATTTTGATGCTACAAGTATTGCTATAGATCCAGGTAGAACTAAAGCAAGTGTTGCTAGTAATGCTCCTTCAGCTTTTTGCCAACAGTATCCTAGATATGCTGAAAGATTAGTACCTCCAGCCCCTGGAAGACACCGACACCAATTCAAAGCTTCTAAACTTTCACGCTCTGTTAGCCAACCCCGCCTTAAGCAAGAAGGTACAACATGGGTGGGAATTGATCCGCCAAAAGCGCTTGCGCCAATTCCTGTAAAGAAAGAAACTATCACACTTAAGGAAGGTGAAGTTGTTCGCTGCACCTGTTCTGATGATGCATTTGACATAAATAGATTACCTCTTTAGCACCCCGATTTTAATGACAATTCATCAGATTCACTCTGTGAATTCCAGTTTTTCATTCATGCTAATTGTTATCTGCACTACGCTCTCCTCCCAATGTAAAAATTTATCCCTTCTTGCTACAAATTTCTTCATATTTCATACCCCAATTCCCCCCGACTTAGCCGTTGTATTTCCTATCAGTTATGAAATCTATAAAAATTCTTTTACTATTCTTTTCTTAATTTTATTCTTCAACAAATCTTTTAAAAAGTATATGGATAATACTACGGAAATATAATATTTTTTATTCTCGAAAAAATACTATGTATAAAACTTATTTTTAAAAAATTTTACTGAAACTTGTTATCCAAAAGATTAAGAAATATAATAAC
>JAWQFQ010000327.1:0-8074 GCA_035967975.1 Scytonema sp. PMC 1070.18 | reverse complement strand
GGTGTGGGGTGTGGGGTCTGGTGGGGGAGAAGAGAAGTCAGTTGGGTAGATTTAGTAGAACGCCAAATCCAAATTGCGGCTGCCCAAAGCGTAAAATTACCTACTAAGGTCATACTAGCTTGCAATGTTACCAGCCATTCTAAAGATTTGGCATTCTCAAAATAGTGCCACGTACAAGCACACATAGCACCAACTAACGCGGGTAACATGGCGAAGGACAGTGCTCCCCAAGCACGGTTTCCCGTCATTTCACCATATCTCCAGATTAACCAAATAGCGCCGATCCACTCAATAACGCTAGAAACATGAATAATCCATGTAGGGATTGAAAGAACGTGCATAAGAAGTTTTAGATTTAGATTTTGTACTGTATCAAAGACCGGGTTTCTTGCCAATCATATAACCTAGAGCATCGGTACAGTAATGCCAGCTTTCAGATTCGCTCCTCTTCTCCGTAAACTGTATCATTACCAGATATTTAGTCCTCTTAAAACTAATCTCTCACAATGGTAAAAATGCGAGTGTTATTATCTGGGTATTATGGAAAGGGAAACGGTGGCGATGAAGCTTTACTTGCAACACTTCTACAAATGCTACCACCCCAAGTCACGCCTGTGGTTCTATCTGGGAACCCAAAAGAAAGCAGCGATCGCTACGGTGTGGAAGCACACGAACGTATGACATTCTCAACTGTCATCAAAGCTATGCGTTCTTGCGATGCTTTCATTTGGGGTGGCGGTAGTTTAATCCAAGATTCCACCAGTGCCATTAGCCCATTATATTATGGGGGACTGATGACATTAGCCCAAAAAATGGGTTTAAAAACCATTGCTTGGGCGCAGGGAATTGGTCCCTTAAAGCGTCCTGTCACTCGTTGGTTAGCAAGACAAACTTTTGGTGGTTGTACTCAACTTAGCGTGCGCGATCGCATTTCTGCCCAACTGCTAGCAGATTGGCAAATTCCTTTTATCTTGGCTCCTGATCCAGTATGGGCTTTAGAAGCTAAACCAGTACCCGGATTGTGGAATTTACCTGCTCCCAGGGTAGCGGTTACTTTACGCACTCATCCCCAGTTAACAGAAACGCGTCTTGCCAACCTAACTCGCGCATTGGTTGATTTCCAAAAAGCGACTCAGACTTTTATCTTACTACTACCTTTTCAAAAAAGTGAAGATTTAGCCATAGCCCAAACCATCCAACTACAACTTAAAGATGTTAGTCAAATCATGTGTTTGGAAGAACCTCAACTTTTAAAAGGAGTGTATCGCGGAGTAGAGATGGTCATTGGGATGCGTCTGCATAGCTTAATTATGGCAGCTGCTGAAGGATGTCGCTGTTTTGCTCTTAGCTATGACCCCAAAGTAAATCGGTTAATGGAAGAGACGGATATACCAGGGTGGGACTTAGCTGCTTTACCAGACGATCCCAATGCGATCGGTAAGACTTGGCTCGAATATTACGCTAATGGTGAACCGCTATCATCAGAGAAAATCCAATTTCTGGTGGATAGAGCGCTTATGCATCGTGAAGTTTTGAGAGAAGGTTTGAGTATGAGGGTGTAGGGTGTAGGGTGTAGGGTGTAGGGATTTAGGGTCTCCAACGGAAAAACAGAACTTTGGCGCGATGGTCTTCTTCTAGAAAAACTATATATTCTCCATCTGAACGGCGAAAAGCTCGAACGCCATAGGGAATATCTATCCAACCTGCTTCTGCTTCGATGTTGGGGTCGGGGGTGAGGATATCTACTTGCGCCCCCGTAGATGTCGTGTATACATAAACTTGCCGTGTTTTCACTGTTGCTACAAATACATAGTCTCCTGCAACACTAAGAGACGCTGGGTATATAGTCTGATTTTCACTGGGACGTTTATCTACGGGTAAGGCTGTTCTCCAGCTCGAATTGCGATTCCCTTGACCCCAATTGTCAAAGCGTACCAATTCAGAGCCAACAACTTTTGCATCATCGTACGGCGCAGGTCGTTCTCTGGTAAAACCAGACAAATACATGGTGTCTGTTTCTGGAAAATATTCAATCCTACGCAAATCAAGGAAGAGGTTTGGCGTATCTGTTTTCCTCATTGATGCATAAGTATAAATGGGGTTACCACTGTTATCAAAACCTTGGAGAGGGAACTGTCGGATACCACCACCACGTAATGTTTTCCACACATCACCACGACTATCAATCCACCAGCCACCAACATAGGCGTGGTCTTGATATGTGTCGTACTCTCCTACATCAAATGCACCATTACCATTGGCGTCGCGCCAAATCCACTCTCCTGTGGGTTGATTAGGAGGCCAATTTCCTTCAAACACAGGCTTGTTGCGATCGCCAGGAGCACCCACAAACATACCTGATGGTATGGCTATCCAACCTTCTGTGTTTGGTGCAAAGCGGTAAATTTGCAACCAACTGTTGTACATATCCGTAAGATACATTAAGGGCTTACCTTGAACTCTTCGGAAGAAGACAGCAGTAGGCATAGTATGTAAACGTGGATCTTGAGGGTACTTGAAGCCATTGACAGTGTAGTCAGTATATGTCCATTGACTACCCGAAGGCTTGCTGTAATCCATCATGTAGTGTTCTTGTTTGGTGAACACATCACGACCATCAGATCCGGGATCGCTATCAGCAGTATCAACAAAGCACAAACCTAGCAATTTCCATTGCAAAGCACCACTAGGTGAAAATTTCCTTAAATCAGCCCCAGAGTTGTTGAAACCGTTGTTAGCAACGTAAATATTACCTTGTGTATCTGTTCCAATTCCGGTAATACCGTAAAATTTCAAATCTTCGATTTTACCGGGAGTTCCTGAATAAATACCGCCTTCAACTCCAAAAGTTCCGATACGGGATGGTGAACCATTAATGTTGTAAATCAAAATTTGCTGACGCGGTCCATTATCTGCTACTAACAATCGACCTTGGTTATCAATTGCGATCGCTGTTGGTTCAACAACATCATTGATTCTTTCCGATAACTGTTGTCCTTGTGGCGAATACCGCAAAATAGCAGCAGGAGAAGAACTGAATTTTTGCTGAACAATCCAAAGTTGTCCTTGTCTATCAATTGTTATTCTTCCAGGACTCGAAAACGAAAAACTACGCAGTTGCGCCATTGAGTTGGCGTCGTAAACAAGAATCCTATTACCTGCGCGATCGCTTATGTATAATTCATTTTCTGTAGCTGCTAATCCGGTCACATGATTGCTTGTGTTCACAATGACCATACTTTTATCCCAACCACGTCCACTAGAAAAAGGCGCAGGTTGACCGGATAAAGTATAACGTCGAGTGCAGTACCAAATAGTCCCTTTTGGTGGGTAGTCCTCACCAGGTTTTTCCGAACCTGCACCTTGTAGCATTCCTACATATAAATAGCGTGAATTAGCTGTTACTGCTTGACCACCTAAACGTTCCCAGCCATGTAAATCCGCAGCTGCACCAATAACATTTCCGTCTTTATATATACCTGCTTCATGTCCTCCTTCATCCCAACTACTGTCAGTATAGATAGTACCATCTTGTGCAACATACATTGCTTCAATACCAATTTGCATCCACTTTTTATTACCACCAAAAGTGTTGCCCAACCAAGATGTAGAATATGGCATTTTCCTGAATCTTTTATTGGATTTTGCTCATATTGTATCGAAGTAAATGCAAAATAAACTTTAATTCATATTTTTTATCTAAAAATAAAATGTTATTACATAACAGAAGTTTTGTTTTCTGCTACTTGAGTAAATGATTCAAACTGACGCTTTGGTGTCCATTGAATAGCACCATCTCTTCCTGTAAAAAATAGTTTTGTCTGACTTTGTTTTAATTCAGCTATTGCTGTTGAATCTAGGTCCGTACTTGTTGCAATAGCAACCTGTGGTTTTAACTCAGCAATTAATTCTTTCAAAGATTGACCCGAACACCACAAAACTTGCGGATTAGGTAAACCTCCAAGTTTAATAAGTCGCTGAAGTTCAATTGGTTTAATATTACCCACTAATAACCAGTTCTGACCCAAAACTTGTAACTTTAAGACAGGCGATTGGTCATTAAGTAATTCTGCGGTAACTGAATTAGTACTAATAACTTGACCAACTGATAAAGGTTGATAAATACCCTTATTCCCTTGAACTTTTTTCTGTATTTCTAAATTATTAATAGAATCTTCTTGATTGGGTGAGTACTGGTAAAAAATAGCGATCGGTAAACGCTGTAGTATCTCTAACCAACTATTGGTGCTACTGAGTTTTAGGTTAGAAGCAATTGCCCAATCTATTTTATTAACACCTTGCTGTTGTAAAAATGGCAGTATAGTGAAGCGTCCTGTCCCTTCGTCTCCACTGTTAACTAGGGTGACTTTTCCTTTGTTTTGGATAACAAGGACTGGTTCGTTACCAGTTGCTAGTAAAGTGACTCGAAACAAAGTGTTTGCAGAATGCCAAATGGGTATAAATATTAAAGTCATAGCAATTACTGTGGCAAATAACCACCTCTTTTGCCACCAGCGCACTAACCAAGTCAAAATAATCAATGTATAAATTGCTAGCATCTGACCCAGGGAGATGCTACCTAAGTTAATTGAATTTCCTGGTAAATAATTGATAATCTCTACAATTTGAATTAACCAATGTGTTGGATGATACAATACTCCTGCTATAGCACTTCCTGCATCTGGTAAAATTACACTGACTAAAGCGCTGATCATTCCGCCAATACTAATTACGGAAACTAATGGGGTGGTAAGAATATTCGCCACTAAACTGTAACCTGGTACTACGCCAAAAAGATGCAGAAGTAGGGGTAATGTCCAAATTGTGCCGGCTATGGGAACTGCAATGAGAGAAGCGATCGCAGGTGGTAACCATCCCAAACGCTGAGTTAATGGGGGTACGGTCACAAGTAATCCTAGAGTTGCGAGAACACTCAGTTGAAATCCTAAATCCCAAATCCACTGGGGATTGAATAGCAACATCAGCACGACTGCAACGAGTAGTGACCCCAACTGCTGAACTTTTCTTTTCAATCCTATGCCAATTAATGCTGCAAATCCCATAATTACGGCTCTAACTACGGGCGGTATGAAACCTGTTAAACTTACGAAAATAATTAAGGCTGCACTACCAAGGATGACTTGAGTTCCTCGTTTTGACTGAGATGTTAAGCCTAAAACGACACTCAAAATTAATGCAATTTGCACTCCTGATGCAGCTAGGATATGTGCTAAACCAACTTGCCAAAAAAGATCCTGGATATCGTAAGGGAAGTCAACGGCTTTACTCCCTAATACCATCGCGCTGACAAGCGGACCTTCTGGAACACCTAAAGAACGAACTTGCGATCGCAAAATTCGTTCCCGAACTTTCCACCATCCCCACTCGTTTCCGTCGTCTAAGATACTGACTTGTCGTCCAGAAAAACCAGCAAAAGCGCCTTCTTTGTTAAGATATTTTTGAAAGTCAAAAGCTCCAGGATTCAGTACTGGCTTTGGTTTGTATAGAATGCCAGTGACAGCTATTTGTGTACCATAGTGCAATCCCGTAGCTTGAAGTAAAGGTACTGTGACGTACAGCTTACCTGTTACTGCTTTAGTTGTATCTGCTGAATTACCATCACTTTTAACTTCATTTAGCTGAGTTGCTTTTAACCAAAGCTGTCCGCGCTGACTGCGAGTTATACGAGGTGTACTAAGAACTTCACCACGAATAATAAAAAGTTGTTCTTGTGGAGTTCCATTTTCTGGAGGTACAAATTTACTAACATCATTTGCACCTATTTGAGGAAGTCGCACTTGAAAGTATAAGCTGGCTAGCAATCCAATGAAACCAGCAATCAACCAAACTCTGGGATGAGGAATGGCTTGCTGGACTTGTGGTACGGTTTTTACTATCGCTTGTGAGTTGTCGTTTTTCCTGATAAGTATCCTAGTCAAACGTCGTCTCTTAGAAAAAACAGCCCCCACAACACCTATCAATAACACCCATACACCACCCCAAGGAACTACTGTAAACAGTAGTCCCACAATATAGCCAAGACAGATAATGACACCAATTGCCTGAATCATCAGAATTATTGCCTAATACTCGGCGAATCGAGTTCGCAGCTATACAGGCTAAAACCACTTAGAAAATGGACTTTTATGATTTAGCCTGCTGACACAGGCTAAACTTGTATAGCCTCAGACTACTAGTCTGAGGGTGATTATTACCTTTGGCAAGAGATCGACTAGAAACTCGCCGAAGATTGCTTATACGTTGGTAACTTACCTTGTGTTTTCGCTCTTATTTCGCTCTTATAATGTTTATTGTAACATAATCGCATGAATTGAAGGCAAATGAAGCAAGCTCGTGTCCGCCTTCATCCACGAGTTAAAACTACGTGGCTTTCGTCGTCTCGCGTGTTTTTAGGTAATAAGATGAGCACTACCGAGCCAGTCCAGAAGTGAGGACTTTCAAACAATGGTTGGTGTTGCATCACCAAGGAAAGTACCGTTAATTAAAGTCTATGCAAAGCTGGGTATATGTAGACATTCTACGTTTACCTGGCTTTGCTCTAGATATAGACACGGCAACGGATACCGTATCATTTCCCGTTGGATTAAACTAAGCCGCTCCGTCACCAGAGCGACTCGTCTTCAAAACCGGACTTGAGATTTTCACCTCATCCGGCTCCTCAGTAATGTGGTGCTTGTCTAAGTGCATACCTCCAGCTAAACCATCTTTAGCTATTTTTGTGTCGTGGCAGTGTTTGTGTAAGACCTGAAGGTTTTTGTATTCATCTTTTCCTCCTTTATTCCGGGGTATTATGTGGTCTACTTCTAACAGGTCTTCAGTTCTAAAATATAATCCGCAGTGAGCGCATTTTCCTTTTTGCTTTTTCAAAAGTGTTGCCACTCTTTTCGGCATTTCAGGGTTTGTACCCATTCTGGTACTCCAGTAAACTAGGTCGCCATTGTATGGACTGGCATCACCTTTTACTTTTATGTGCCTAACTATTGGAGTTTTGGCGTGGTCTAAAAGTCGCATTGGGTTTTTACCTTCCTGCGAGGTGGAAAATACCCAGTTATTATCGCCAATTGTGTGCCAGTATTTATTTGACACCCATTCCCCAGATTTATTGGGGTGACGTCTTTGTGCCCAGGCTTTTAGCTTTGGATACATGAGATTGTCTAGGTCGTTGAAGATTTCTTTGCTCACAACCGTTGAATAGTAATTTGACCACCCTTTGATTACCGGATTTAGACGGGTTATTAGTGTCATTTGTGACGCTACCTTATGGTCATTGATGATATTAACTATTCTTTCGTAGTGTATCCCTTGCTTTTCTTTGCTTGGGGTGATGATTGTTTTAAAGCCTTGTTTTGAGTGGTATTTACCCACTGGGAACTGCCTTACCTTGAAACCGAGGAAGTTAAATCCTGGTTCTTCTTTTTCATACTTGTGGAGGGTATGCGTAAGGCGTGTTTTGGACGGCTTTAATTCCAAACCCATGTCTTTTAACCACTCAGATATAATTACCTGGCATCTTTGGACAACGGATACATCTTCGTGGAGGATTACGAAGTCGTCGGCGTAGCGGATTAGGCTTAAGGCTATTTTATTTTTACTTTTGTTGCCTTTTAGTGTTTGTGCGTATTGCTTAACCCGTTCTTCCATTCCGTGGAGGGCAATATTTGCTAGTAGTGGAGAAATGACCCCACCTTGCGGTGTACCCTCAGATATCTCTTGGAACTGCTTTTTGTCCATCACACCCGCTTTCAACCACTCTCTAATTTGTCGGCGTATGGTGGGGAATGTATTTAATTTTCTTAGCAGTGCCGAGTGGTCGATTTTATCAAAGCATTTGCTTATGTCAGCATCGAGGACAAATTTTGGACATTGCCTTATGCTGAGAAAGATTGCTTCGATAGCATCATGACACGAGCGTCCGGCTCTGAACCCATATGAATTCGGTTCAAATTTAGCTTCCCATTCTGGCTCTAAAGCCATCTTGACTAAAGCTTGCAAGGCGCGGTCATACATTGTGGGGACGATATACTAAGACTGCACACAACTTCAATAAGCCTTT
>JAWQFQ010000326.1:0-8087 GCA_035967975.1 Scytonema sp. PMC 1070.18 | reverse complement strand
CGCCACGCCAAACGCCACGCCAAACGCCACGCCAAACGCCACGCCTAACGCCACGCCTAATGCTAGAATTAAAATCATGAGAACGAATCGAAGATATTCCGCCTTCAACCAATGAGCTAGAACTAGCTCTAATATCAAGCCTATCCACCAACCAAGTAAAAACGACCCTACCCCAAGCCATTCAAAAGATTCTTGAGTGAACAAGGTGTAAACCGGAGCTATAATTATCACAACGAGCAAAGGCGTTATCGCTATTAACCATCGTGATTGTCCTGCGTAGCGGCGCAATCGGGGGTTAGTACGAAACTCATCCTTCATTTTCCAAAGACTACTGGTTGGCTTTAAATCCGGATGAATATCCCGCAGCCAATTTTCAAGTGTATAAGGCTTAAAATAAATGCAATAAAGCAGGTACAGACATTCGCCAATGTAGGTTCGCAGTTCAAGAAGTGGGTGGTTTCTGCTCATGACTATTTTGTTAAGTTCAAGAGGTATCCTAAAAATTCTTTAACTTTTTCTGGATTCAAAACACCGAATATAGCTAAAATGATGATAACTAGAATCACTATCCCCAAGATAAGGTCTTTAGCATCATTCCATGCCTGAGCCAGCCATTGACTAAAAGCACCAATACCCGAAACCATATCCCTAATAAAACGTCCCCGACGCAACCACCTACGCTGATTCCCTGGTACACGCTTTGACTCTTCAGCAAACCGCGTTTTCATCCAGTTTTTATCCTTCCCTTGCTGACGTGCTTCCCAAACTAAGCTTCCCGCCAATTGCAATAAAAAAGGGTGATTTCCACCCAGTTCTCGCGTCAGTTTTTGTTCATCCATACCTAAAGCTACATCAGCACCGCTAACCGTACTTGCTGGTAGACGTACTAAATCTCTTGCTTCGTCCTCTGTTAGTTCCCCCAACCTCAATAGGTGTCCTAAATTGAAAAACGAAGATGTTAATTGATGTTTTTTAGCATAAAAATCAAGCCCGTTTGTTGTCGCTATCACCAGCATTAAACTGCTGTTATCCATTAAAGAGCGCAAGTTATCATAAAAATCATCATTAAATTCGCTTTTCCTCTCAAATAATTCTTTAAAATCATCCAAACAAAGCACGGGTAATATTCCCTGGTGCTTGCACTCTTTGATTGCTTCCGAAAATACCCTACGTTCAATTGGTCTTCTTTGCAACAAATCACATACTGTTTGTTTTGTCTTCACCGTCGAACGACTCAGCAACTCTTTAGCAACAGCTTCATAAAAATCGTTTTCTCGCTGACAATGCACACTTTGCAGCGATAAGTAAACCACTACATAAAGGCTCGCATCTCGTACTCGCTGCTCCCAAGTCCGGAAAAAATGATACAGCAGTGACGACTTACCAATCCGCTTTTCTCCAACAACATTTATGCTCGTTGGCTGTGCTCCTTCCATTCGCGAGACAATAGCGTTAATTTCTCCTTGACGTCCCACAAACAACTTGGAGTCTTGAATCATTCCCGCAGCAACAAAAGGGTTAGTAGAAGAGGAAGAGTTCATGTAATAATTTAGTAACTCATTAAGTTTAAATGCGTGTCATATTAACGCGATCGCTACCTGTTAATCAATGTGGGTTGGAATCATAGTCGTCGAGTACATGGCTGCATTATTGTAAAATAATTAGTATAAATATTAAGAAATATGTCGTAAACATTAATGGCTGGTCATCTTATTGGCGATCGCAAGTCTCGCGTTGTTGTGATTGGTGCCGGAATTGGCGGACTCACGGCTGGTGCATTACTGGCACGTAGAGGTTACAATGTGTTAATTCTGGATCAAGCCCTTGTACCAGGAGGGTGTGCTTCTACCTTCAAGCGAAAAGGATTTACCTTTGATGTGGGAGCAACTCAGGTTGCAGGGCTTGAACCTGGAGGAATTCACCATCGCATTTTCTCAGAATTAGAGATTGATTTACCGGAAGCTACTCCTTGTGACCCAGCTTGTGCAGTGTATTTACCGAATGAAGTCACACCAATCAATGTTTGGCGCGACCCAGAGAAATGGAAGGAAGAACGACAACGACAATTTCCAGGTAGCGAACCGTTTTGGCAACTCATGGCTGCTTTGTTCAAAGCGAGTTGGGAATTTCAAGGGCGTGACCCAGTGCTTCCACCGCGTAACTTGTGGGATTTGGTATCGCTGACAAAGGCAGTGCGTCCTAGTACTTTTATCACTTTACCCTACGCTTTTTTGACTGTGGGGGATGCTTTGCGTGCTTACAAATTGGCACATGACCATCGTTTGAGAACATTTTTAGATTTGCAGCTCAAGTTGTACTCTCAGGTGAATGCAGAGGAGACGGCTTTGCTTTACGCGGCGACGGCTTTGAGTGTCTCCCAACTGCCTCAGGGATTGTACCATCTTCATGGAAGTATGCAGGTACTGAGCGATCGCCTAGTCGAAGCCTTAGAAAAATATGGTGGTAAGTTGCTCATGCGCCACACCGTGGAGCAGATTAAGGTAAAGCGTGGTCAAGCAACGGCTGTGGTCATTCGCAATCAAAAAACAAATCAAGTTTGGACTGAACTAGCCGACTATGTCGTTGCTAATGTAACCGTGCAAAATTTAGTACAGTTGTTGGGTGATAAAGTTCCTCAAGGATATCAGCGACGAGTTGAAAACCTACCACCCTCGTCCGGTGCTTTTGTGGTATACTTGGGGGTTGACCAAAGCGCGGTTCCACCTGAATGTCCGCCCCATCTCCAATTTCTGTATGATGCAAGTGGTCCTCTAGGTGAGAATAATTCTTTATTTGTTTCTGTTAGTCGTCCTGGAGATGGTCGCGCTCCAGATGGGAAAGCGACAATTATTGCTTCTTCCTTTGTGGATACGAAAAAGTGGTGGAATATTGAGAATTATGAAGAGTTAAAACAACTTTACACACAACAGGCGATTTCCCACCTTGCTAAATACTTCTACTTGAAACCGGAAACTATTATTCATGTGGAAGCCGCCACTCCCGTGACTTTTGCCCGTTATACAGCACGCGATCGCGGTTTTGTCGGTGGTGTGGGTCAAAGGATATCAACGTTTGGTCCCTTTGGTTTTGCCAATCGTACACCTATTCAACATTTGTGGTTAGTAGGCGACTCAACCCATCCCGGCGAAGGAACGGCTGGCGTTAGTTATTCAGCGTTGACAGTAGTACGGCAAATTGTGAGGTCAGGGATCTGATTAAATATGGCTTTTAACCCGTTTTAACGGGTTTGAGCTTTGAGCCCAAATTTTAATTTAGGGTTTAACCGACAAGTATTGATTCGGAATTATACAACTAAATTTGGTCTCTACGCATAATCTTCGTACTCGTAAAAATCCTCAATATTTTCGTCTGTAAACATTGCTAGTTCACTTCCTTGCTGATAAAAAGGTCTCATCACTTCAGCAGCTTCTGCTAAACTTAGTTTTGGCTCAATTTTGAGTTTAGACTTAGCTACTAGTTCTTCTCGGACTAATCTTGATGCAGTTTCAATAACTTCCAAACGTTTTTCAGTTGTCATCTGTTTAAGTGCTTCTAAGACCTCTGCTTTAGTCATCAGTCTCTCCCATCGCTGAGGATAGACTTACACTTTTTTTAATTGTCGCTGGATTAGGAAGTTCCAAATAAAAAAATAATTCACAATCTCTTGTGGTACCAATACCAATACTGCTCGGATAAGCGAAGATTAGAAACCCGGTATCTTGGAGATACCGGGTTTCTGGCGCGTTTGAGAGATTTGAGGCTACTGTCCTCGGCTATTGCGTAATTGCTCAATGAGTTGTTGAGATGATGAATCAGGTTCAGTAGATGGTTCGGGGGTAAATTCTGGCTGTGGTGGTGGAGGATTGAGAAACTCCTCCCAAGCTCTGATTTGGTCTCGTGCAGCGCTATAAGCAGAACTCCAACGAGGAATGAGCTTAGCTGTTTCAATACCCCTGTAAATATCTGTTGTCCCTTGAGCACGGGCTATATCTAGTATCTGCTGGCTCCACTGGTCAATAGCTATACTGGCATCGTTACGTAATATGCTGTTATTAGGTACCCGATTAGCAAGTCGAATTGCTTCTGCTAATGCTTCTGGAGTTCCAGTCAGTGCCTTTTCTCGTGCTTGCTTCCAGTTTTCTCTAGCACGGATTTGTCCTTGCCATTCATTGATCGCAGCTTGAGATTCACCAGAAAGTGCTCGTCCGGATGAAATTTGTCTGGCTGTTGAGATCGCAGCTGATAAATCGCCACTATTGGCAAGTGTTCTTGCTCTATCTAGGTAAGGCTGGTCTTCAATACGTTGAATTTTTTCCGTCCATACCGCTATTTTGCGGCGAGCGTCTTGGTACAAGGAGCGACCCTTGCGAATTTGGCTTGCTTCTGCGATCGCTGCACTTAAGGAGCTCACGTCTTCTAACATTGCAATTTGTTCGGCGCGATCCAAGTAGGGTTGGTCTTCGATCACCTGTACTTGAGATACCCAACGACCAATTTCCTGTTTTGCTTCTTTCCCACGGGGGTTGCTAGCAGGAATCAATTGTGCTTCAGTTATGGCAGATGTTAAATCGCTGATTGTGCCTTGACTAGCAAGGGCTCTCGCTTTTTCCAAATGAGAGACATCTTCTATTTCTAACTGCCAAGCAGCAATGAGTTGTTGTGCTTTTTCATACACTGGTCTTGACACGTCTATTTGTTGTGCCTGGGAAATTGCTGCCTCTAGACCAGAAATCGTTCCAGACCAAGCATTTCTTTGTGCTTCTGCGATCGCAATAAAGTCTTCCACTTCTAATTGAAGTTTTGTAATGTTAGGAATTTTCTGAACTAGGGCGATCGCCTCATCTGCATCACGCTGTTCCAGCTTTGCTTCTGCTATTTCCAGTATTTTGCGTCCAAATTCTGGAAGGGCTTCACTCGCTTTCGGATAAACGTAACTGTCCTGTGGAATTGATGCTGCTAGCTTAATTGCTTGGAGTATACTATTGACTCCACCACTTTTTGCTAGACCTCTTGCTTTGGCGAGTTTATCACCATCTTCTCGCGCACTAACAATTAAACGATTGAGTTCATCATACTTAGTTGTTGACCAGTATCTATTGTCTACTTGTAATAACTTAGAAGCAATCATAAACGCTTGATGCCAGCGTTCTTCACGCAGTTGCGCTTCTGAGTTTTGGTATGTTTCTTCTGCTTTTGACCAAATCGATTGCCACTTAGAAATCCGCTCCTCTACCAATTTATAAGCTGGAACTTTATCAGGAACCTGACGGGCTGTTTCAATTGCTTCCTCTAGCCTTCCTGATTGAAAACTCTGGTCTGCCAGATCCAAAATATCTTCTGACCATTCTTCTATGAATTTGTCAACTTCTTCCCTGAGTGGGTGGCTTTTCGGTAGTTCCTTGACTAGGGCGATCGCCTGTAAAAGGTCTTTGAGAGATTGCTTAGAAGCTGCCAATTGAGCACAATGCAACCGCACCGACGCACTAGCAAGTGGCCAGAAAATCGATGGGCAGTTGGGCGCAGATGGCAGCTTCAGCAGCATTGTCGTTGCGAAGAATGCGATCGTACCGGGAACCAGCGCCAATAACAATGTCCATAACACCCAGCTTTTCGTCCATTTGGGCAGCTTCCCTAAATTTTTGCTGGTTGCAACCGTTTCTCTTGACAGACTATCCACAGGTAAGCGTTCGGAGTTTTTATCTTTTGGGCGCTTCAAAGATTTAGAATTAGAACCAGTATCTGAGACACCAGACGCATTAGCTTTACTAAATTGTTTCTTTGGGGATAATCTGGTCATACTATCTGGTTCTTTCACTTTGCCTGTTAACCAACTATCTGGTATGTCCCGCTCTGCCATTTCTCACACCAAAATAATTCAATAGGGATCTGTTATAGCCCCAAACTTACGTTGTTGCCATAGTAACTTTCCCATGTTGAGAAAGCTACTTATTACAAGGATAATATCACCACAGATACCATGAATCCCCTTATTATAACAGTGATGTTTTATACTTTACATCCCGGCAGATGCTTCTGTTTGCAAATCAACAATAAGTTGGGACAAGTCATCTTTACTTGCCTTGTATACTGTACCGCAAAAATCGCAAGTTGCTTCAGCTCCGTTATCTTTCACAATCATATCTTGTAATTCTGCCTCTCCCAACATTTTAAGAGCTCCAAGCACTCTGTCAAAGGAACAACGGCAGTGAAAATGAAGCATTTGAGTTTCCGGGAAAATATGAAGTCCCATATCTCCCAGTAAATCTTGCATTATTTCTGTCAATGACTTACCTGCTTGCAATAAAGGTGTAAATCCTCTCAACCCAGCTACTCGTGATTCCAAAGTTGCTACGAGGGCTTCGTCTCTGGCTGCTTTGGGTAACACTTGTACAAGCAATCCTCCCGCCGCCGTCACTCCACGTGGTTCTACAAAAACACCTAGGACAACAGCAGAAGGTGTTTGCTCAGAATTTACCAAATAATGAGCAACATCATCTCCAATTTCACCAGAAACAAGTTCTACAGTACTAGAGTAAGGGTAGCCATAACCGACATCACGCACAACATAAAGAAACCCATCTCCAACAGCACCACCGACATCCAACTTACCCAGAGCATTAGGTGGCAGTTCTACATCTGGGTTTTGTACATAGCCGCGTACAGTGCCATCTAACCCTGCATCTACCAACATACCACCCAAAGGACCATCGCCCTTGACTCGTACATTGACCCGTGACCCCGATCTCTTCATACTAGAAGCCATCAACAAGCCAGCTGCCATAGTCCGCCCCAGAGCAGCTGTAGACACATAGGAAAGCTTATGCCTAGCTCGTGCTTCTTCTGTCAAACGCGTGGTAATAGCACCTACTGCACGAATTCCGCCTTCAGCTGCTGTGGCGCGAATTAATTGATCCGCCATGAAAATCCTTACCAATAAAGTCTGACTGAAATACCCAAGCGTAAAGCATGGGAATCATAGCTATCCTAGTATAACAAAACTTAACGTGTACATAAGTAAACGCGGGCGTAGGGTGAACAATGAATCGGGAAGAGCAATTATCATACCTGTATAAGTACTCTGAAACTAAATAATAATTGGAAATGCCAGTATCAATTTTGCCTTGACCGTGAACGCTACGTAAGCAACTAACGCCATACAAAAACCAAATATTACACTTGTCATCGTCAAATTACTAGATAGGGTTCAATTGATGCTGCCCTTCTCATGAGTTCACTGTATCATTGTTTAGAAAATTCTTTGGTGTTCATCATCAGGTAAATTTTCCATTTCGTTAGCAATTAGAGTCTGAAAATCCTCATCACAGTGTGCATGGAGATGCACTGCAGCTGCTAGTAATTCTGCCAAAATTTCAGCTTTTTGGTTAGATGTCAGACTAGGTAACTGTAGCTGGTTAATTATAGCTTGAACTTTCAAGCATTCTGTGCCTAACTCAGTAATCAGTTTACTGAGAGTTGAATCAGTGATGAAAATAGGGTGTGGGCTAATCTGCATAATTATTTTCCTCGAGTTTCTGGGTCTCGTAATTTTCACAAATCAAATAAGATTGCTGTGGAGAGTGCCAAAATAATTGATAGTTCGTAAAGTTGTAATTACAGAGTGAATTACGAATATTAGAATTATGATAGGGAATTTTCAAAAAAGCCAACTTAGGATAGAAGTAGAAGCATCAGCAAATGCAATTCGCGAGAGCCTGTTGCGTCCTATGGATCTCGAAAAATGGCTTCTTTCTGGTCGTTTTTCCTCTGAAATGCCAGAAGAACTGCATTCTGGATTTGAATTTACTACCCGTACTGGACCTGTGGCGATTCACCATTATGTGGACGTAGCGGGTTCTAACTGCTTGCGCCTACTACTGAGTCAAGGAATAGACGGGTTTCACGAATGGCACTGGGGCGAAGGTTGGGTGCAGTCCCGTCTAGAGGGAGTTACAATTCTACCGCTTTCTCTAGGACAAACTTTCAATCTGCTGAGTTTGCGTCAGTTTTTGACAACCAAGAAAGGGGTGTAGGGTGTAGGGTGAGGGGGACTCTCAACGGTCAAGCCCCTACACCCCATACCCCACACC
>JAWQFQ010000325.1:0-8105 GCA_035967975.1 Scytonema sp. PMC 1070.18 | reverse complement strand
CTTTCCCAGAAAATTGGGCAGATACACAAATCAATCTCGGCGTTGCCTACTCTAACAGGGAAAAAGGGGACAGAGGAGAAAATCCGGAAACAGCCATCGCTGCGTTCACCCAAGCTCTTCAAGTTTATACCCACGATGCTTTCCCAGAAAAATGGGCAGATACACAAATCAATCTCGGCAACGCCTACTCTAAGAGGGAAAAAGGGGACAGAGGAGAAAATCTCGAACTAGCCATCGCTGCTTACACCCAAGCTCTTCAAGTTTATACCCGCGATGCTTTCCCAGAAAAATGGGCAATGACACAAAACAATCTCGGCGTTGCCTACAATTTTAGGGAAAAAGGGAAAAGAGGAAAAAATCTCGAACAAGCCATCGCTGCTTTTACGCTAGCTCTTCAAGTTTATACCCGCGATGCTTTCCCAGAAAAATGGGCAATGACACAAAACAATCTCGGCGTTGCCTACCGTATTTTGGAACAGTCTGACAAAGCCATTGAGTGTTTCAAGTTAGCCCTAAAAATCTGTACACCTACCGCCCTTCCTATAAATTGCCTTCGATCAGGGCGCAACCTGGGTGATACAGCTTTTATAATCACGAGTTGGAAGGAGGCAATTTTTGGTTATGATGCTGCTATTCAAGCTGTCGAACAGAGCTTATTTTGGGCTAGTAATCAGAAGACCCGTCAATCTCTGCTCGAAAATGCCATTGATGTCTACTATAGAATTGTCCAAGCTTGTATCAATACTAACCAGATAGAGAAAGCGATTGAATATATTGAGCGCAGCAAAGCTCGTACTTTAGTTGAACTTTTGGTTAACCGCGACCTTTACCCGAAAGGTGACATTCCCAAAGAACTTCTTGAACAACTCAAACATCTCAAACAAAAAATTCCACCCAAGCAACAATTGCTAGAGGTTCTCAACGACCTTGGTGATGACACGCGGATAGATACAAAAACCCAACCTACAGAAAGTCAGCCATATCTATCCTTAGAAGATAATGTCAAGCGATTACAGCAAGAATTGAATGAATTGTACTTTAAACTAGAACAGGTTTTAAACCAAATCCAGCCCTTTGACCCCAGCTACCAACTCACTCAAAAAGTTCAACCTATCTCTTTTCCAGAAATTCGCTCTACGATAGATAACCACACTGCTATCATCGCATGGTATATTACACCTGATCGCTTCTTTACTTTTGTCATCACTCATGAAAATAACCCAGTATGCAGACCATCTGACAGCAATGACCTAAAAGCATTGGAAGAATGGCGCAATGAATATCTCAATGACTACAACACTTTGAAAAAGACACAAACGTGGCAAACTGATTTCACCACCAAGCTTCAGAAGCTTTCCGAAATTTTGCATTTGGATGATATCTTCTCTGAGCTTCCCAGCCACTACAACCAACTGATTCTCATTCCCCATCGCTACCTGCACCTGTTTCCTCTGCATGCGTTACCATTACAACGTTTTGAATGCCTTGTTCTTGACAAATTCTATGATGGCGTGCAGTACGCCCCCAGCCACCAGCTATTACAACTCACTCAACGACTAGCCTCACAACCATCTTCCTCTGTCAAGAGCTTCTTTGCTATCCAAAATCCTACCAAGGATTTAAAATTTACTGATATTGAAGTTGAAGCCATTCAACATCGCTTTGATGCCAAAGAAATTTTATCTCAGGATAAAGCAACCAAAAACAACCTCTATCAATCTCATACTTTCCTCAATGCCGAATACCTCCACTTTTCCTGTCATGGCTGTTTTCACCCTCCCGCCCCTCTCCTTTCTCACCTATTGTTAGCAGAATCTGTTGTTGCTTCTGACTCTTCTACCAAAGATCCCGTAGAAAATACCCGATATCTACCTTGGCGAGATAGTCTTGATGTTGACTTAGAAAAATGCCTCACTTTAAGCGATGTTTTTGCCCTCAACCTCAAACAATGCCGTCTTGTCACTCTCTCGGCTTGCGAAACTGGTTTGACAGATTGGCGCAACCTCACTGATGAATATATTGGTTTAGCCAGTGGTTTTTTAGTAGCGGGTAGCCCTAGAATTGTTAGCAGTCTTTGGTTAGTGAATGACGTTTCTACTTGTTTTTTGATGATTAAATTTTACCAAGATATACAAACAGAATCCACTATCGCCAAAGCTCTTTGCAATGCTCAGCGGTGGTTACGAGATGTGACAAAAGAGGAATTACAGACGTGGATAGAAGAATTGCCTTTTTCTCCCGGTAAGAAATTATGGTTGCAAAGCGTGTTGAATAAGGCTGACACTCAACCTTTTCATTCCCCCGAACATTGGGCAGCATTTTGTACTCTTGGGAATTAAAATAATTTTATCGTTATGACTATACTAGGAATCCCACTATGTCACCTGATGAACAAAATATTGTTGGGTTTGTCAAGCTGATTGAGTCTCAGCCATCTTTGTTCTCATCTTCTGACCAAACCTTGCTATGGGAATTAGTCTCCACTTTACCTAACGATCCAGAACAAATCTCAAATGCGATCGCTCTGTGGTGCAAATCTCGTCCCCACATTCTCAACGAACTGATGCCTTTGATCGCTAACGTAAAAGAGAATGACTTAGAATTAAGAGCACCGAAAAAAGACGTTAAATCACCTGACCCTAAGGATTATAATGATATCTTATTAAATGCTGTACGTGTAAGCTTTCCCAACTCTACACCCCAACAACCCCCTAATCAAAATCCGTCAAACTCTCAATCATGAACCAACCATCTAGGGCGCAACTGAAGGTAAATTGTCCCAGTTTAACCCTCTACGCTTTCCATTTGCGCCACAGCTTAACTGAAGGTTTTGAGCAAGTGAGAGAAGACGCGGCTCATTTGTGGGAACAGTGCGTTCAACTAGGAAACTCACTCGATATCAACGAACTTAAATCCCTCAAATCTACTATTGAGAAGAAAGCGCTGGAAAACCAGTATTCAGATAAGCACTCACTCGTTACACTCGAATTATTAGACCCTCCAAAGCTAGAATTTTCTGTCCCCACTCAACCAGAAAGCCCTAGCGCTATCGGTGAAATTTATCCATATCGCATTCATGATACTTATGCTATTGACTTGACTTTACGTTATGAAGAATCTGTAGACGTTACCCAGCTCGGCAACCTCAATCTCCAGGGCTTGTTGTTGTCCAATTGGATGCGTCCAAATTTAGGAGAAACACTAGTACTATTTGCTGAGCCACTTGATTGTAGCGCTGACTATCAAGCTTTGGCAGATGCTTGTGTAAAAGAAGTCTTATCAAATACCATACCCCCGTTCATCGCCCAAGGGAAACTCTTTGGTAGCCCCATTTTTGAGTATGACGATTCCGACGAAGAAAACCCCATCCAACGGCATCATTTCTGGGTATGGTTGAAGGCGAGCGATGATACCCTAAATTTAATAGGAAAGACAGCAGATTATGTGTTAAACCTTCTGTGTTGCCGTAGTAAAATCCTTTTTGCTTATTATCAAGCAAGACAGTGTTACTGGAAAGCACGCGAAAGTTACAGTAAATTAGAAAAAGAAGCCGAGATTTTTAAAAACTTGCCTACCGACTCAGCCCAACGATTGGAAAAGCTTAAGACACTGCTTACTATACTCTCTCCCCTTGGGTTTGAATACGCTCGTATCCTCCGAGATATACAAGATAGTGACTCTTCCATCATCACTAACACTGAAAATTACAACAGATGGTTGGCGAAAATTGCCCAAAAAAGTCAAGAGAAATTTGACGATGATGATTTAGAATTTTTAAAGAATTTTCACAATTGCACTTGTAAGCGCTTGCACGAACAGATTCAGACAGATTTGAATTATTTATCTCCAGGGCGAGATATGTTTCAACAAGCCATCGCTATGAGTCGAGGTTTAGTAGAAATTGACCAAGCTGAACGCGATCGCTTGCGTACTGAACAATTTCGTCAGCAACAACAACTTGAAGCTGAACGCGATCGCTTGCGTACTGAACAATTTCGTCAACAACAACAACTTGAAGAAGACAAGCGCAAGGAACAAGAGAAATTAGAAAAAGAGCGCGAACGCAACTTCCAAACTACAGTATTTGCAGTAGGTGCTGGTTTATCAGTGGGAGGAATTGTTATTTCTGCTTCTAGCCAAGTTACAGACAAAAACCCCCTTCAAATGCCCTTGTCTCCCACAGCATCTTCCTCTCCTCATCCTTTCGTTCTCTGGGTTTTCGGGAGCATTGTTTCCGGATTACTTGCAGCATTGATAACTTGGTATCTCACTAAATCTTGGCAAAAACATAGAGATGAAAAAAAGCCGCATAACAATGTTAGTGGTAAAGATGGTTCTCGCAAAATTTAAAGTCTTCAAATTTTAACACTTCGTTAATTGCTTGCGATCGCAAAGATAAGTAGGAAGGCATAAAAAAATAGAACTATGTAACAAAAAGTAAATTAAGTTAAAATCCTCTTCCCTTCTGTCCTCTGCCTTCTGCCTTGACTTAACGATAAATATTCATGCACACCTACTTACTTAGAACATAATATTGTGTTTCTTCCGTATTTTACGGGAGCGATCACCTTTACCCGGATTTCTCACAAGTGTTACGTCGCTATTCCCAAAACCTTTATTCTATATAAGTTTGAGCGTTTTAGACGCAGTACAAACTATTCCAATATGTTGGCAAGGTATTTTAGCTCAAATCCAAGCGCCATAAGCATTTTGGGTAAGTCGTTTAAATCTTTGTAAGAAATCCAGGTTTAGCCCATTGGATATGACTGAGATATTTTACTGTGGACGGCAAATTCCATCGCATAGAGAGCAATCACTACCAATAGTTTTTTGTAACAAGCAGTATATTGGCACTCAGTATTTTTGAAGGGGAGCTACTCTTAGAGTAGGCTAGCTGATGTTTTTTCAGGAATATAGCAACTATTTTCAGGGAAGTTCTATGAGGCGAGCACCCACATTCCGCCAATAATGCGCGATCGCCCAATACCATTTCACTTTAATGTTGATATATTTGGGCAAGCAGGGGATGCAGGGGGTGCAGGGGAGGTGAAATGTATCAGGATTTTCGTGAAATGGTATAACTTGCGAATTAGACAAGGTTTTCACTTGTAATGCGATACGCCTGTAAAATCCAAAAACATATACGCTGAAATCCTTGTATAACAAGTTTTTCAAAAATTGTACAACTTTTTTATTTGTTTTTTGATGCTGGTATAATGAAATTGTACAACTTTATTTTTGCCACACTACTGTATGAGTAACGATAGAATAAGGATTTTAAACGATGAAATTGTACAACTTTATTATATTTCGACACGCTTCAGTACTACAGGCATCTCACCTGACTGCAAAATAACAATTTTTGGGAATTAGCTGAATAGGGCTTCACTGAATTCAATAAACATTAAGTGTACCCTATTCAGCTTTGAAAATTTTAGTCAAATATAGAAATTAATACTTGTTGAAAAAAGCCAGAAGATATGGCTATTTTTTTATAAATACTATTATTGATTTCAGTGTTTGAAATTAGTGAGAAATAACAATGGATACAGAAACGCTTCTTCAACACATTAGTCTCGGAGAAGACGGAGAAATTGAATTTAAATCTGCTAACGGAGGCTTATCAAAAGATGTTTGGGAAACGTTATCCGCGTTTGCCAATACTGATGGAGGCTATATTATACTTGGCGTCAGCCAGAACAAAGATGGATTTGAAGTTTCTGGTATACGCAATCCAAGCGTATTACTTAAAACCTTTTGGGATAGTCATAACAACGAGCAAAAACTCAGTACACCAATTTGCTCTAATTCTCACATTTTCGCTTCCGAAATTGATGGGCAAAAAGTAATAATAATCAAAGTACCTAGATCTGTAAGAACACAGCGACCTGTATATATAAATAATAATCCACTAACTGGTACATATAAACGAAATCACGAAGGAGATTATCGTTGCACAAAAGAAGAAGTGCAACAGATGTTAAGGGACGCCAGTTCAGAACCACAGGACTTTCAAATTCTTGACAGATTTGATTTAAGTGACCTTGATTCAGATACATTAAAATCATTTCGCCAACGTTTTAGTTCCAGAGAACCCGATCATCCTTGGTTAGCATTAGATGACAAAGAATTGCTCGTTAAACTAGGTGGTTGGCGTCGCGATCGAGATACGAAGAAAGAAGGATAAACAATTGCAGGACTATTTATGTTTGGTTGTGAACGCAGCATATTAGATGCGTTTCCTCGGTACCACCTTGATTATCAAGAAAGACTATCTAATGATCCAGAGACACGCTGGACTTTTCGGTTAACTCTCGATGGAAAATGGGAACCGAATTTGTTTAATTTCTACTACCGTGTATATGGTCGTTTAGTTAACGATATAAATGTACCTTTTCAGCTAGACACAGAAGCAGTACGAAAGGGTGAAACTCATGTACATGAAGCGTTGCGCGAAACTCTAGTCAATAGTCTAATTCATGCAGACCATTTGTCTTCTCGTCCCTTAGTCGTCATTAAGGTTCCTGATGGTTTTTCATTTACTAATCCTGGACGTTTGAGAATCTCTGTGCAGCAGCTTTATGAAGGGGGTATTAGCGATCCACGAAACCCTAATTTACAAAAAATGTTTCAAATGTTGGGATTAGGTGAGAAAGCGGGTTCTGGTTTTGGAAAGATTCTTCGTGCTTGGAAAGAACAGCAATGGTTTTACCCATTTGTATCAGAAAAATTAGATTTAGAATTGACCACTGTTACTTTGCCAATGATAAGTCTTATTCCTGAAAAAGTTGAACGGGAATTAAAGGCAATTGTCGGGGCTAGTTATTGCGAACTAACAGAGCTAGAGCGAATTATTTTGGTACTAGCACATAGATTTGGTGAAATCTGTAATGCAGATATTCAATGTTTTTCTAAAGAACATCCAAGAGACATTGGTGAGTGTCTAAAGCGTTTGGTAAGCAAACAATGGTTAGAACGCTCTGGTAGAGGTCGTGGAACTTACTATACCTTATCTAACACAGAAAAACCGGATGACTTGTTCTTGCTACTATCAAGTTATAAGCATAACGAGCCGAACTCCGAGCATAACGAGCCGAACTCCGAGCATAACGAACCGAACTCCGAGCATAACGAGCCGAACTCCGAGCAGATTAAAACATCTTTACAAGAAATAGCTGCCCCAGTCAAAGATAAAAAACGAGTTAATCCAAAATTAATGCGGGCTACCATTCTCCAGCTTTGTTCTGAAGAATATTTACTTCTGAAAACATTAGCTGAACTACTTCAACGTAGCCCAGACACTCTTAGAACTCATTACATAAACCCAATGTTAGAAGAGGGTTTACTAGAATTAAAGTATCCTGAGCACCCAAATCATCCACAGCAAGGCTATAAAGCCACTTGTAGCAACTAAGAAAAGTTAGTACAAAATTGTACAATTTTGTAGCTTTATGGTTCGTAGTTGTGCTGTTTAGCCTTCTCTTGCAAGACACTGCTCGGTAGCTGAGAAAAGAACAAAAATTCATTGACAGAATTGTCCTATATGAACATTCAACAGGTAGCTACTTTAGTAAAAATTAATCGCTCTCTTTCTCAAGAAGAACGCAAACTATTAGTAACCGTATTAATGGGGATGAACAAAAGGCGATCGCTCTCTGGTTAAAGACTGTGATCGCCTTTTTCATTTTTTAGCTACTATAGTAAACAATAATCATATTTATGAAAAACTTTATCAATAAGTAATATCACTATTTTTTTAGGAGAGATTGTATAAAATTCCAATCTAAGAAGTAAATTTTACATAATCTTTACATTTATTTCACCACAATACCCCTAAAATTTTTGTTAGAAAATTAAAAGATTAATTCAATACCTAAAGTTGGCATCTACCTTCACCATAATTGCTTATTGCCTTTAGTAGCGCTATCTTAACTTGTTATGAATACTGATCTGTGTAAGTAAATGTAAGATTAGACTTTAGCTTATACCAAGGGCGATCGCTTCCAAAAGTAATTTTTTATGAGTAAGGGCGTTCGTGACAATTTAAGACTATACTCTAAACGGTTAAGATTTGAACTTTTCTAAAAGACTGAAATTTGAGATTT
>JAWQFQ010000324.1:4608-8167 GCA_035967975.1 Scytonema sp. PMC 1070.18 | reverse complement strand
GAATGTGCAATAATGTCAAACAATGTCAATTAAATGGGGGATGAGGAATTTACTCTACTTATGATCGCAAAGTATTATCAAAATTTGCCTGTTCTTATTGTCCAATAAATTGGATTGTGTAAAAGACGCAAAGGTGGTACTTATGAGTTTGCGTCTTTTTGCCATTTACTGATTCTGTAAAATTTCTTCGTCAGTAGAGAAATCAATATCCACCTTGTCCCTACCAGAGGCAAGATAATCATTGTGAAAAGAGTCTTTGAAACCCGAAATTAAGTCATATTTGGGTTGCCAGTTTAATTCAGCTTTTGCCTTGTCCACAGAGGCAAAAAAGTGCTGTGTCCGTAGGGGAAATGCTTTGCGTTTGCCAAAATCAAACTTCTTGGGATCGTAATGTATGATTTTTATATCTTCAGAAGATTTACCAGCAGCTGCGGCACAGGCGCGGGCTAGACCATCAAACGTAACATAGCGATCGCCAGACACGTTATAAATTTGTCTTATTGCCTGAGAGTTGCCCAAAACTTGAGTCATTGCCTTTGCTAAATCTTGAACGTGTCCTAGTTGAGTGATGTGCAAGCCAGAACCAGGAATAGGAATCGGACGACCTCTGGTGATTCGGTCAAAGAACCAAGCTTCTAAATCATTGTAGTTGAGAGGACCGTAAATGTAGGTGGGACGAATAGAAGTAAATGGCAAACCCTGTTGCATTAGGTAAGCTTCTGTTTCATGCTTACCTAAGTGACGACTTTTTGGATCGATAGCATCCCCTTCTACATGAGGCATTTGATCTGATTTATGATAAACTCCCGCCGAACTCATATACACAAAATGTTTTACCCGGTCTTGAAAAATCTCTACAAGTGGTTGAGTATCAGAAAGTTCCCTGCCATTATTGTCAAAAATTGCCTCAAAATTTTCTGGAGATAATTTTTCCTTAAGTTGAGTCGCATCCGTGCGATCGCCGATAATTTGTCCCACACCTTCCACAGGTACCGGGCGATTACCACGATTAAACAAAACGACTTGATGTCCTTGTTCCACTAACAGTTTAGTTAAGTAGACACCAATGAACCGCGTACCACCTATAATGAGAACTCGCATAAAATTTAATTTCCTCGATCAGTTTTTACCAAAATTACTTTCGTCTTTGAGGTTACCAGGTTGCGGTATTCCCTTGGAACCTCTTCTCTAAGGATTACGTCTTTCGGTTAAAATCGGGTATTTCCCGGTAATAAATTCAATCAGTAAACAGTACACAGTGAAAAGTTATCAGACGTATGTTAGGGAATTTCTACTCTTTACCAATGCCTTCCACCAACTGGTAGACAGATCGTTACCCAAGCTTATGTAACTGATAACTGATAATTGTTAACTGATAACTGGTCGCTGACAACTAAAAAGATAGAAAAATTTTAGGTTACCACCCTCATGATTAACCTTGCGTGTTCTCTACCAACTGATAGTTAGCTGTGCCTTTAAAATATGCCTTAGTTCATGAATGGCTTACACCTAAAGCCACTGGTGGATCAGAACTCGTCGTCAAAGAGATTCTTAATCACATTGACGCTGATTTGTACGCCCTCATTGACTTTGAATCCGCCAATCCTGAAAGTTATTTATACAAGCGTAAAATTGGCACAACATTTCTCCAACATCTGCCTTTTGCTCGTAATGGCGTACAAAAATACCTACCATTGTTACCACTGGCGATAGAACAACTGGATTTACGGGAGTACGATGTTGTTCTGTCTTCTTCTCATGCGGTGGCAAAAGGAATCCTGACCTCCCCCGAACAACTACATATTTGCTACTGTCACAGCCCCATGCGTTATGCTTGGGACTTGACTTTTGACTATCTACGGGAAAGCAATTTGGGCAATGGTTTTGCTGGGTGGATAACACGTTATTTATTACATGGTTTGCGTCAGTGGGATGTAATAACAGCAAATCGAGTTGATTGCTTTATTGCTAACTCCAAGCATACCGCTCGTCGTATTTGGCGCTGTTATCGACGAAAAGCAAAAGTCATTTACCCACCGGTTAATATTGATAATTTTCCATTTTTGCCACAGAAAGAGGAATTTTACTTAACTGTTTCCCGGTTGGTAACTTACAAACAAGTATCTTTAATAGTTAAAGCTTTTAATAAACTGCAACTACCCTTAGTTATAATTGGCACAGGACCAGAAATGCCAAAAATCCGTCAAATAGCAAGTTCCAATATACAAATACTGGGTTGGCAACCTGATGATGTGGTTAAAAAATATATGGCTAGTGCCAAAGGATTTATCTATGCTGCTCTTGAAGATTTTGGAATTGCTTTGGTGGAGGCGCAAGCCTGCGGTACTCCCGTCATCGCATATGGTGCTGGTGGCGCTTTAGAGACGGTGAGAGACGTGCGTCTGCATGGCAATACCGGAACTGGTATTTTATTTGGAGAGCAAACAGAAGCGGCATTGATGGACATAATAGCAACGTTTGAGGAGTACCAAGGAAAATTTGTTCCCGAGTCTGCTCGAACCCATGCCGCCCAGTTTTCTCCCAAAATCTTCGCAAAGCTCTATCTAGAGTTTTTAGATACGTGTATAGAAAAAAGACCATTAACCCAATGATGGTCTTGTTTTGTAAATGATTGGCAATTTGCCAATCATATACAACTCGTTTTGGCTTTAAGATTGGGACTATGTGTGGTGTGGATTGTTAAGGAGTATGATGACTGCCCAGAGCTCACTCCTCTCCGGGAATCGCTCGCGTACTTTCTGGAAACGCGGTCAACAGAAAAAGACACCTCGAATCAAACCCAAGAGGCTGTCTTTTCAAGCTTTAAACGGAGAGTCTGCCAAGCGACTGTTTGACATTGTGTTTTCGCTACTGGTACTGATTTTGTTTTCCCCCGTGTACTTAATTTTGGGCTTACTGATTGCTTTGAGCTCAGAGGGTCCTATTTTTTATATTCAAGAACGGGTGGGTAGAAATTATAAACCGTTTCATTGTATTAAGTTCCGAACAATGGTCACCAACGCTGATGAAGTGTTGGTGCAGATGATGGAAACATCGCCTCATTTACGTCAAGAATTTGAGGCAAATTTTAAGCTCAAACACGACCCACGCATTACAACAATCGGTCGTTTTTTGAGAATCACTAGCTTGGATGAGTTTCCCCAGTTCTGGAATGTTTTAAAAGGAGACATGAGTGTTGTAGGTCCGCGACCTCTAGTCGCTGAAGAGCTGCCAAAGTATGGTTGTCACATAGACCAGATTTTAACTATTAGACCGGGAATTACTGGATTATGGCAAGTATCTGGACGTAATGATATTCCCTACCCTCGAAGAGTTCAAATAGACCTGCACTATGTCAAATTTAAAAATTTTTGGCTGGACCTGTGGATAATTTTTAAGACCATTGGGGTTGTGATTATGCCTAAAAATAATGGGGCATACTAGTTTATAATTTGTAATTCGTAATTCGTAATTCGTAATTCGCAATCAATGCCATGACGAATTACGAATTGCTGTTATGAAGCTCTGATTTAAAGGCAATGGGCAATAGGCAAGAGGA
>JAWQFQ010000324.1:0-4508 GCA_035967975.1 Scytonema sp. PMC 1070.18 | reverse complement strand
TTCCAGAAGATAAGGCAATAGGCAATGGGCAATAGGCAAGAGGATTCCAGAAGATAAGGCAATAGGCAATGGGCAATAGGCAAGAGGATTCCAGAAGATTAAGGTATACCGAGTTTTTTTCAAAAATCAAGTAGGAGTCCCGTGTATTATTAATTTCTGTTATAACTTTACTAAATCTTTATAAAAAGAGAAAAAGAATAAAGTTTTGGTAAAGACTGTAAAAAATTAAAAGATTAGATTAATTTCCTTAGTTAATAGGATAAGAACTTACAAAAAGCTTTCAAATCAGCAAATTTACTGAAATTCAGGGGCAAAGCTGCTATTGAGACTCGTAAGTTTCCCATTGGGAATTTCAGCAATTACCTGTTAGGTTATACCAGATCGGAAACTTCTAGTCGGGTGCAAACCCTCACGTCACCTTCGGGACTTACGGTGAGCTTGTCCTGACGCACCTCAGCCTGGATAAGGGGTAAATTCAAGAGGAGTGTCTAGAGACACACTGTGTTACGTCTGTACAGGTTAGTACTGTTTAAATTCAGTGACTAGCTACGATGACTCACAGCAATGGCGGATACGCCAAGAAGAACGAACACAAGGGAGAATAAAGCCCTCCTGTCCCTTTTTTCATGCATTCAATGCGGGGTTCTTGGGACAAAAATTTTGGTAAAACATAAGGGATGATTGAGCATGACGCAGAGAAAAAGAGCGTTAATTACTGGTATTACCGGTCAAGATGGTTCATACCTAAGTGAGTTTTTGCTAAAGCAAGGTTATGAGGTTCATGGTATCATCCGTCGAACTTCAACCTTTAATACCGATCGCATTGACCACCTTTACGAAGACCCTCATAAAGAGGGAGTGCGGTTGCTTCTTCACTATGGTGATTTAACAGATGGCACCACTTTACGCCGTATTTTAGAAGAAGTTCAACCAGTAGAAATTTATAATTTAGGCGCTCAATCCCATGTACGGGTGAGTTTTGATTCACCGGAATATACCGTAGATTCTGTGGGAATGGGAACTCTGCGTCTGCTAGAAGCAATTCGGGACTATCAGCACCGTACTGGCACACAAGTAAGATTTTACCAAGCGGGCTCTTCGGAAATGTATGGCTTGGTACAAGAAGTTCCCCAAAAAGAAACGACACCGTTTTACCCTCGCAGTCCCTACGCTTGTGCTAAAGTTTACGCTCATTGGCAAACGGTCAATTACCGCGAGTCCTACGGTTTGTTTGCTTGTAATGGAATTCTTTTTAATCACGAATCACCAAGACGAGGTGAAACTTTTGTAACGCGCAAGATTACAATGGCGGTTGCCAGAATTTTTGCTGAGAAACAGAAAAAACTTTACATGGGCAATCTCGATTCCAAAAGAGATTGGGGCTATGCCAAAGATTACGTCAAAGCAATGTGGTTAATGCTACAACAAGACCAACCAGATGATTATGTGATTGCTACTGGCGAAACTCACTCCGTGCGAGAATTTTTGGAACTGGCATTTGGTTATGTCAATCTTAATTGGCAAGACTATGTAGAATTTGACGAGCGCTATCTCCGCCCCTCAGAAGTCGATTTGCTAATTGGCGATTCTAGTAAAGCACAACAAAAGTTAGGCTGGACTCCTTCGGTAACTTTTGAGCAGTTGGTAGCCATCATGGTAGAAGCTGATTTACAAGCCATTGGGCTGACTTCACCAAATGGAAAGGTCGCAAAAGTGTTAAAAGACAATGCCATGATTCGTCAGGAACTTGGTGCGCTTCACTTTTAAATAAGCTAATGGCTAATGGCTAATGGCTAATGGCTAATGGCTAATGGCTAATAGCCATTAGCTTTATACCTATGAGGATAAAAACAATGAATGCCTTAGACCTAGAAAATAAGAGAGTTCTTGTTACTGGCGGAGCGGGTTTTTTGGGGCGTCAGGTTATTGACCAGCTATGTCAGGCTGGAGCCGATCGCAACAAGATTACAGTACCGCGATCGCGTGAATGCGACTTGCGGATGTGGGAAAATTGTCAAAGAGCCGTTGACCAGCAAGATATTATTATCCACCTAGCAGCCCACGTTGGCGGTATTGGTCTTAACCGGGAAAAACCAGCAGAATTATTTTACGATAACTTGATGATGGGAACCCAGCTCATTCACACTGCCTATCAAGCTGGCGTAAAAAAATTCGTCTGTGTGGGTACTATTTGCGCCTATCCCAAATTTACCCCAGTCCCTTTCAAAGAAGACGACCTGTGGGAAGGTTACCCGGAGGAAACCAACGCTCCCTACGGAATTGCCAAAAAAGCGCTTCTCGTCCAACTACAGGCTTACCGCCAACAGTACGGCTTTAATGGGATTTACTTGCTACCAGTAAACTTATACGGACCTGAAGATAACTTCGATCCTAAAAGCTCTCACGTCATTCCTGCACTGATTCGTAAAGTTTATGAAGCACAAGTAAAGGGAGAAAAGACACTCCCCGTTTGGGGTGATGGTAGCCCTACCCGTGAGTTTCTGTACTCAGAAGATGCAGCACGGGGTATTGTTATGGGTACACAACTTTACAATGACTCCGAACCTGTCAACTTGGGAACAGGTTATGAAATCTCCATCCGCGATTTGATTAACCTCATCTGCGAACTCATGGAATTTGACGGCGAAATCGTTTGGGAAACAGACAAACCCAACGGTCAACCGCGCCGTTGTTTAGACACCGAACGGGCAAAGCAAGCCTTTGGTTTCACCGCTCAGGTAGACTTTAAACAAGGGTTGAAAAATACGATTGATTGGTGGCGTAAAAACGCTGCTTAAGAACTTAGGGCGGGTGGAGCTTTGTGGCTCCGCCTGATATATCTTTGGTAAGATATTAGAAGAGGAATACTGGGAATTAATTCGCTCTGCCCTAAATGTAGTGTTGGATTTTTAATGGGAAAAAAAGAACTACGCAAATCCTTTCTCAAGCAGCGTCAATCAATGTCTGTGGCAGAGTGGAGGGAAAAGAGCGATCGCATCACCCAAAACCTTTTAACTTCCCCGCTTTTTTATCCAGTAAAAACAATACTCGCTTATTTCAGCTTTCGCCAAGAACCAGACCTGGGCTTATTATTTACAGATACATCTCACTGTTGGGGATTTCCTCGCTGCGTGGGCGACTTACTTTACTGGCATTTATGGACACCCAATGATTCAATAATAACTGGGGCTTATGGCATAAGCGAACCCCATCCCAATGCTCCAACTATAGAGCCGGCTGAAGTTGATTTAATTCTCGTTCCTTGTGTTGCTTGCGACTATCAAGGCTACCGCTTAGGTTATGGAGGGGGCTATTATGACCGTTTGCTGAGTTATCCTAAATGGGTATCAAAAACTACCATAGGTATTGTGTTTGATTTTGCTTATGTACCTCAACTACCCATTGAGTCTTGGGACAAGCCGTTGCAAGGTGTTTGTACAGAAAATGGTTTACACATGGTAAAATGCTAAAATCGGGAATATAGCCATTCTCATTTAATAAGGGACTTCCAAGAAATAAATTATCCATCTTGTGGTATGGGCGTCCCCGCCTGTCCTTTGAATCTGTAACGTCTGAGACAGACGTACCACCCAACCAAGAACCGCTAGATGACTTCTTCAATTCAACATCAAACCTCTCGCTTCAATGGCGGAAAGCCCAAATCGAACATTCAAAACCGCCTGTGGACATATGGAGTATTGGGGGCGATCGCACTAGTCACACTTTTCCCCCTACTTTGGCTGCTCAGTACAGCATTAAAATCTTCACAAGAAAATATCTTTCAGTCCCCACCACAGTTATTGCCAACTCAGCCCACAATAGATAACTTTGTTGCTGTTTGGCAAACCAACCCTTTTGGACAGTACCTATTTAATAGTACCTTGGTAGCGGTACTCACCGTAAGCCTAACCTTACTTTTTTGTGCTTTAGCAGCATATCCATTAGCAAGACTGTCTTTTCCAGGAAGAGATGGGATTTTTATTGCGATCGTTTCCACGATTATGATTCCTTTCCAAATCGTAATGATTCCCCTGTATGTTTTGACAGTCCAATTGGGTTTAAGAAATTCCTATTTAGGAATCATATTTCCCAGTTTAGCTTCTGCATTTGGTATTTTTCTATTGCGACAAGCTTTTATAGGCGTTCCTAAGGAACTAGAAGAAGCTGCTCGTATGGATGGTTGTTCGGAGCTAGGGATATGGTGGAATATTATGCTTCCTGCAATTCGTCCTGCACTAGTCACTCTAGCAATTTTCACCTTGATCGGTTCTTGGAGTGACTTTCTTTGGCCTCTAATTGTAATTCAAGATGAAAGTCTTTACACTCTTCCTTTAGGGGTAGCAAAATTAGCTGGTACTTTTTCCTTAGATTGGCGATTAGTCGCCGCAGGCTCAGTCATTTCAATTGCGCCAGTGCTATTACTCTTCCTATTTTTACAACGTTATATTGTCCCTACAGATACTGGTAGTGGAGTCAAGGGATAAGGAGGGAGTGAGGGAGGGAGGGAG
>JAWQFQ010000323.1:0-8172 GCA_035967975.1 Scytonema sp. PMC 1070.18 | reverse complement strand
AACAGGTGTGGAACCCGATATCAAAGTTCCGGGAGAACAAGCCTTGAAAATGGCTCACTTGGCAGCACTGAAGGAACTGCTAACTAAAACAACTGAACCTGAATTTATTAGTGAATTGCAGCAGGCGATCGCCATTAATATTTTGTCACTTTTAATACGAGTAAGAGGCGATGTCTACGAGGGACTACGCCTACGCAACACAAATGCATCTGCAAAAGTTCTAAGGGATGAGTTATTTCTAGACAAGATAGTACAGCTGCACCTTTGGTCTAGAAAAAGTTCTAAGGGACGACGAACAACACTTTTCTCTAAAAAAAAGTCAACAAACTGCTTCGCTTTCTTCGTACTAGGGGATAAACTGGTCTCTATGACTATGAGTTTTAGTGGGAAGGCGATCGCAAATGGTAAGCCTGTCAGTTTAATTTTGCAGTTTATTAAGTAATGCTCATAATCGCAATCTTGGAACTAATGATGAAGGCTGGCAGCCCCTTCTCCTGACGGAGACGCTACGCGAACGGGGAAGTCAAAAGTCACGCATTCAAAGGTCAAAAAAGAAATATTTTTATAGTGCAAATATTACGTTTTTATTATAAGTTCTCTAATTCATTTGTAAGATTCTTACTTTTGACTTTCACGAAGTAGTGGAATGCTGATTCTATCGTGGTCAGAGGTACTGTTACAAATGTTTATAAAAATCGGAAACCGTTACAGGGTTACAATTTACAAGTCTCGACGCGAGAGAAGAGACATACGGACCATACAGGAAAAAACAAAAACACTGACCCCCCTCCACCCCCACCCACCGGAAGATGTCCTGGGGGTGCTTTGGTGTCAAATGTTACCTGAGAATAATCAATCCAATTCATCCATCCCATCAATCCTAACGTTCCTCCTCCCTTTCTCCATCCAATCGCGTCGCCAAACTTTCCCACGTCTTTACCAACGCTAAGCCAAATGCGCTTTTGCACGCTAAAGCCAAAGCGCCCATTACTATATTCTACCCACAGTTTGTCAATAGTAGCTAGGTCGGTGCAGGGAAAATTTTCGATAGATTCAGTATTTAGCCAACCAACTTTATCTCTACCAGATGCCTTAAGCATGACGGCGAGAGTTTCTTCATCTGCTTTTTTCCACTGTCCTGCTTTCAGAAAGTCTCGCAGTCGTGTATAATCCACGTTGCGATCGTTTACTGCCTTGGATAATTCTTGCTCATAACGGTGCAGTTTTGCCAGGTATTCGGCTATTCGGTGTTCTTGGCGTAATCTTTCTGCTTCCTGTTGTTGTTGAAGTTTTTCAGCTTGTTGTTGTTCGGCTTCCTTAAATAGAAGAGCTATATCCTCATCTTTAAGCTGATAATGTTCTTGTAATTTCTTTAATTCTGCTTTATCTTCTTGCGAAAGTGAATATCCTTGTTCGTCTACCAACTTAGTAAAAACCTGTCTGTATTTATCTAGATTTTCTTGATAAATTCCCAAAGGTTCTAATACTTCGTCTCGAACTGCACGGGCTTCTTCTTCTGTTAATTTTAGTTTCTCCTGTAAATCCTTTAATATTTCAGATTCTATAAAAGAGATTTTGCCATCATCCGCTAGAAATTTCTCAACTTTCAGGCGGTATTCAGCTATAGCATCTTCCTTAGAATCTGAGCATATAACTGCAATATCGTCCTTTTGATTAGAATTAAAGCGATCGCTTTGACTAACTGGACATTCAGTATTAAGGTCATCATCTGAATGAGCAGTGACAACAGCACTTCGAGTTTCAATAACTACATTTGTCTGTGGGTTAAAATTCTGTTCGTTAGCACTGGAGGAATCTACAATCTGTTTTTTATCCAACAACTTGGGAGTCAATTCCTCTGTAATCCCCTGAATCTGAGAAGCTATGCAACCGAGTTCGTGAGCAAATTCAATTGATTCTCCAGCACCTAAAGCATCATAAAAACCAACTGCGAATTCAATGGCTGCTCTATCCCCAACTGCTTGGCTCATTCCAATAACATAATCAATATGTTGCGCTATTGCCTTGGCTTGAATCTCTGAATAACAAGCATTGAGGATTACACATTTAACGCGGTCAGCAAATAGCTTAAACAGTCTAGCGAGAGCCAACGCATCTACTAGCTTGGCTTGTCCTGTTTCATCCTCAAAAATTAGACCGTCTTGTCCTGCCCCATGTCCGGAGAAGTGAACGATATTTGGTCTGAAATACAAAATAGAGCGATGAATATCTCTAGCACGGGCTGCTAAGGCTGACTTGATTTCAAATTGCTCGCGTTGTTTTGCCCTTTGTAGACCTTGTTCGATTTCACGTAACTCCTCATCTAAGCGCAGTCTACTGGTGTTTTTTGGATTTGCTGCCAATATCAAAATTTTCTGCTGCTGTTGAGTTGATTCTGATAGGGAAACATAACTACTTGGCTTTCCCAAGGGAATAGGCGGTGTTTCTCTTGGTAATAGTCCTTCAGCAATAGCCCGCAGCAGTGGGTTTCTAGGGTTTGCCTCACGTGCAGCATGAATTAGTTCTTCAATCCATTCTTGTGCTTCTGCTTTTATGATTAGATTAAAGACAATGTCTTGTAAATTCCCTCCCCCAGCAATCTCATCTAGGTTCTTATCTAGTTCAAACGACAGCATTTGCTCTAATGATGATTTTGCTGGGAAAGCGTCAACTAGAGCGTCTTGTAGTTCCTTACGTTGTTGACCGGATAAATTCATGTTTATTAATCCTTACGATGAGGAAATTGTTGTGGCTGACTCTGTATCATTGCGCTTCATACCCCATGACTATTTCATTGCTTTGTCTGTTATTACAGATTCATCAGAAATAGGACTATCATTAGCCCTCAACCATTGCTCGATTAACTCTGCTACAACTTGACTCATTTTCAGTCCCCTAAGGACACAAGCTGCGTGGAATCGTTTTTTCAGGTCTTCTGCAATACTGATATGCATAAGCGCTAGAGATGATAATAGTTATAAATATTATTTGCACAAAATCACAAATGTACAAACCTGTATTCTTATAGGGTAAACAAAGCCAACTTATGCATAACAGATGTAAGTGGATGCTGTTACAGTCAAAAATTTTGATGTTCGTTTTCGATAAGCGAATAAACTTGACAATTGCTGTGCTGTGTTGTAAGAGTTAACTGAGTGTGTGCTATCACTAATGTTGCAACAATAAGTACATGAGTAGGGGCGATCGCACGAATTGAAAACATGACTATCAGTAGAAAGAATTATTTTTGAAGCAAGCAAGCTTGCTAAACTCGGTAAAGTGCATCCTCACCAGTTACGGCATAGTTGCGGTTATTATTTAGGCAATTTAGGAGCCAACACAAGAGATGTCCAAGATTACTTGGGTCATAAGAACATTACCAAGAAAGGCAGAGGGCAGGAGGCAGAAGGCATTCGGGAATTCTGCCTCCTGCCCTCTTAAAAAACTAAAGTTGCTGGGTTTAAAGCCCAGTTAAAAAAAGATGTTTTTCGAGATGCTTTGCACGAGGAAAAACAGCGTCCTTGCTTCAATCCCACTCTTTTAAGTGTGGGTTCCTTCTGCCCTCTGCCTTCTGCCTTCTGAACAAACTTAACCCTAACCGATTTAGAGTTTTTCAGTGGACTCAAGACATCTGAAATTTTTATAATAGAACAGCACTTTCAAAAATCTTGGCGATCGCCACTCATCCAGGGTGATTTTCATGCATCCTGAACAGAATTGGTGTCAAGTTTTGTGCAACTTGCAGAGTTACTCAAATTGCCTATCAGCCAGGAAAAGGATGAAAGCTTAATAATTCCTGTAGTCAAGCAGTGGTTAGTAACGCATGACAACTGGTTATTAATTTTGGATAATGCTGATGAGATACCGATGCTGCGGGAGTTTTTACCAGGGGCGCATCAAGGTCATGTGTTGTTGACGACTCGTGCTCAGGCTACAGGGATATACCAGCGAATTGAAATCAAAAAGATGCAACCAGAAGATGGGGCGCTGTTGCTACTGCGACGTGCCAAACTGATTACAGAGCAGGTGGGGTTAGATGCGGTGAGTGAAGAAGAACGCAGTTTAGCTCAAACAATCTCGTGGGAAATGGATGGGTTACCCTTAGCATTAGACCAAGCTGGGGCGTTTATTGAAGAAATTCCCTCAACTTTGGCGGAGTATTTACAATTGTACCAGGAACAAGGGGCTAAACTGCTGGCAGAACGCGGCGAATTGGCAATTGACCATGAGAGCACGACTATCACCTTTTCCCTTGCTTTTCAAAAGGTGTTAGAACGCAACCCTACTGCCGCCGATATGATTCGCGTTTGCGCCTTTTTAGCACCCGATGCCATTCCTGAAGAAATTTTTACCAACGGCGGGACTCAATTGGGGGAAAACCTCAGCCTATTAGTAGACAAACCCCTAGATTTTGTGAAAATTGTCCAAGAAGCAGGACGGTTTTCACTAATTTATCGCAATCCAAAATCTACGAAAACCAAGGGCGCTACAGTGAAGCCGAGTCACTGTACCAAAAAGCGCTGGAAATTGCTGAACTCAGTTTAGGGACAAATCATCCTAATACAGTCACTATCCGTAAAAATCTGGAATTCTTGTCACCCAGACGATAATTTGTCTTGTCACCATACCCAAAAGATTTCAGGGTCTGTGTGCTTTAAAGGAAAAGTTTGCCGAAATTTAAAGGATAAGCTTGCCGAACCTATAGCCTGACTGGTTTTGTGGTCAAATACCTTTTTTCCGAAAGTGCGATAGCCGAAGGCTTAAGCTTCGCTTATCGCACTCGCACAAAAATGCTCTCAAAGCCTACATTTAGCGTGGCACTCGCGGCAAGCTTATTCTTTAATGAGATTCAACGAACAATTCAGAATTAATCGAAATAATAATGCTTTCAGCCTCTACTGCGGCAAACTTATGCTTTAAAAACGGCAAACTTTTCCTTTAAAGCACAACAAGTGTAACTTATCGGAAGCATAAAGCTATGCGTGAGTCCTAAAATGAAAGCATCCTTTGAACCTAATAAAAACGTTGGTCGAACACAAGTTCTATTTTATACATCCTTCCTGGGCTTAAGTTTGGGGCTTAGAAGCATAATTTGTCCTTTTGGCGATTGGAAGCATATAGCGTCTTTTGTGACTTAAAGGAATTGTTTGCCGCGATGTTTTAGCGTATACAGAAAAAATGGCTAGATAACTTTGTTTGTAAGGATTTCATTATAAGACTATAAGCTTGTAAAAATAGACAAATTATTACTGGCACTCGTACAGAAAGCTTTGGATTCAAAACTATGTATAAGCTTATAAGCACATATAAAAATGTTTACAAACAAAGACATCTAGCCATTTTTCCCGAATCGGGTTTTCAGATCAGCAAGCTTTTACTTTAATTTGAGGGAGGCAACTTTATAGTTGAAACAGTTACCTGGTAGTGTGTGAGATGAAAACCGCTGTAACTCTGTTAAAATTCTCAAGCAGCAAGTATAATTATTTACGATAGTGTCAATGGACAAGCGGCAAAATTTTAGTTCAATTCTGAACTAGCGGCAGAATTTTACTTTAAATAGTGGGATAAGATACTGTCTCCCTCAATGGCGATCGCAACCGAAATCGTTCGGTTTTAACTAAAATCTTGCCATCAGTTCAAAACTTAAGTAAAATCTTGCCATTTGTCACTAAACTCTTTCTCACTAAATATGTTGAGAATGATGGAATTTGAACACAATTGCAGTAGGTTCCATATCATGAACCACTAGCCAACTGCCTAAAGTATAAGATTGCCGGAGTCAAATTAAAGTAAAAGTATGCCACTGCGGCAAATAATTCCTTTAAGTCACAACACTGAGACTCTACAGTTTTAATTAAATTAAAGACAATTTCTTCTAAGTTACCACCACCAGCGATCGCATCTAGATTTTCGTCTAACTGATGCGACAACATCTGCTCGATTGATGGTTTAGAAGGAAACGCAGCAATCAAAGCATCTTGTAGTTGTTTGCGCTGCTGGGGTGATAGTTCCACTATTTTACCACCTAACTATTTTGTGATGCTACTAGTACAGCGTAACAGAGGACATATCTGGCGGGGGTTTTTGTTGCTTGTTGATGAAAATCTACCAATCATCTAAAATCGCCATAATCTCTTGAATCTCGCTCACCGTTGCTTGCTGAATCGCCACAATGATAACATTTTTAGGACCGAAACGAGCGCTCGCACCACATCCTCGAACCTTTGTATAGCCACACATACGGCACAACTGACTTTTTCTGAGGGTAGCTGTTGAGGAGGCGATCGCACGAATTGAAAACAGTTTTTATACAGGAGATTTGAGCAGCGATATGTCTACACACAAGGTAGGATATGCGTAGGCGATCGCATAGCAAAAAAAAACAAACCTTTAGTACTCTAACACCCAGATTTTGAATCGATTGGTAAACCACGAATTATTTCAGCTAACAAAGATTCTTTATCCTGTAAGGGCAACTCATCTATAAAATTGCTTAACATTCTCTATAGCAGCAAAACTTATATTCTCCACCATAATTGCAGCCTAATAACTTGACGATTATCAGGATATCCATTACATTGCCATTGGCTCCTCAGTATATTTACTTAAGGAATGCACATACACATTTTATATCAATCCTCTGATTTGTCACCTTTGTATAGGCTGATACAAAGTGCCCGTTGTTACCAAGGATTTCAATAAAACAGCCCTAGCGACTGCAACTTGCTAGGGCGGACGATCATTTGCCTTATATGAATACTATGACAATTCAAAAGCTTTCACAAACGTCCAAAGAGAGATTTTTGTGTGTCGATTCACACGTGTCTTTTAAGGTTCGGTTAACGCTGCAAGGTGCGATCGCCCGTATATTGCCAAGCCCGTTCGCTTGCAGAGCGGGTTTCAATGGGCGCAGCATCGGATTGAGCAGGGCATAAACGATGTCGCTATATCTACGCCTACTCAAGCCGTGGGTAATTACGAATTACGAATTGGAGCGTCCCTTGCGCGTCTCGTAGAGAAGCGACTTGACAATCATATTGGCGGTTTTGGCGTTACTTCTGCCGATGTGTACTAGTCTATCTTGTGCCGGTTAGGAATCAAGCGGACCTAGCAACAAGCTTCCAATCGATTGCGGGTCTTCGTTGAAGTAGTATTCGCGGATAGCCTCCACCATTTCATCGGTGGTGATATAGCCGGTGCCATCCTTATCGATCAGGCGGAAAGCCACACGTGTATCGGCCTTTGGCACGTTGATCAACGTATGCATCCAAAGTTCATATTCCTCTAAACTTTGACGACCATCGCCATCGACATCGACGATGTCCATGACCGCCTCGCAAAACGGACGATAGCCTTGCTCAAAGTTTTCAGGGGTTACAAGCATACTGTTGGCAAATGCATTCAAGTATTCGGCTTCGCTGATCCGACCATCTGCATTGGCATCGGCAGTGGTGACAAGACGCTGCCAAAGTTGCATGGTGAGGTCATATAACCGCTGTCGCGCTGCGGAATCAGGTCCATGACCAAATGCCTCGCACATCCTGGCAACAGCCTGCTCGAAATCTGTTTTCTCGGCGTAGCCATTGCCATCAAAGTCGTATCCTTTAAAACGTCGAGCAAGCTTTTTATTGAGAAATGGTGAAATGTTCATGTATTGATATTCTCCTTGTCGAGTTAAATGAATTAATGATTAAGGTCAGTAACTTTGGACGACGAGGTAACGCAGGAGCCACTCTACGAAAGCGTCGTTGCTCAAAGTAGAGTTCCCCTGAGGGGTGGCTGGAGTTGACAAAGCCGATCACTTTGATATGACGACGAATCGGGACACGATTGGGTTGAAAGATTTGACAAACAACAGGAAAGCGGAAATTTTCCGTATAATCTTTTTCTCAATAACGATATAGTAAGCATTACAAGCAATTTCCATCGTAATATAAAGAATTTTTCTATTAAACACTCTTATTTTGGATATTATACAGAATTTTTCCGTTGAGACACGAAGTGTGACTTTTGACTTTTGAATGCGTGACTTTTGACTTCCCCGTTCGCGTAGCGTCTCCGTCAGGAGAAGGGGCTGACGTAGTGTCTCAACCTTGTGGGCTTTCTGCTTTTATTTCTGTAAAATAGCCATAGGGATTGGGTAATTAGTTATGGCATTATCTCCTCAGTTAT
>JAWQFQ010000322.1:0-8225 GCA_035967975.1 Scytonema sp. PMC 1070.18 | reverse complement strand
TTGGACTTCGACAAAAAAGATGATTTTGGGTTGTGCATCCTCAGGAGGTAAAAACACACCATCAATGCGAAACGCTGTTTCTTTGACTTCTACGGATTCAAAGCGGTAATTTTGTGCAGAGGATGGGTAGTAATCGACTAGTTCAAACAGTAACTCAGGAAAGCGTTTAAATATTTGATAATAAATCGAGTCGCGTTTCACGAAAATGTCCTTGAATTCATGGGCTATTCGCTGTTGACAGCTTTGGTCAAAGGACACTTTACAGGATTTCATCAATGTTGTCTAGTTCACATAAGTTGGGGGTCAATATCCGTAATATTGTGGTGAGCACCCGTCCATGAGCGAGAAATGGCTTGGGACACACATCTGCGTAGGATTTGCGAGAATTAGAAACCCGGTAACTCCTGTGAAACTGGGTTTCACCGGACTTCAACTATTGTTAACTGAGTAGTATTGGGTTGTTAATAACCAACATTAATCGGTCATATTTTTGACTTTCTAAAAAGAAATTCAGCAATCTTCGGGAGAATTATCTGGATTTGTTGAGGATACAATGGCTGATCACAAAGCCAGTCGTGCAGTCAGTAAAAATCGGTTAATGCTACAACTACGATTTAATATAAAGGATTACAAAATGCACAACAATGTTGTAGAACCTTCTTGCTTAAGAAATATATAGCATTCTAAAAACCGCCCGGAAATAAATTTCGGGCTAATAGCACAAGTCCATTAAAATGGACTGAAACACCAGCCCAGTGTTCTATCGGAGTACTTCGGTAAGCCAAGTCATTGCTTTAAGAAGCACTTTAACGCAACAACCCAAGATTTGTCAGTCAAGTAGTTTTAGATTGATTGTGCTCACTAGGGCGATCGCTCTAGACAAAGGCGAATTACAATAAATGCAGTTGAAGTCAATCACAGAATTCTTCATGCCTGCTCCCGACCTCTATCACGATGTTGTTTGTACTGCTCTAATTAAAGATGGCTGGAAGATTACGGATGACCCACTGGTTCTGACAATTGGGAGACGTTCGGTCTTTGTTGATTTGGGTGCAGAGAAACTAATTGCGGCGGAACGGGGGTCTGACAAAATTGCCATCGAGATTAAAAGCTTTCTTAGTCCTTCGCCTATTAAGGATCTTGAGACGGCCTGGGGACAATTTTTTATGTATGCTAGAGCGCTACAAAAAAAAGAGCCAGAGCGTCTTCTGTATTTGGCTGTTAGACGCAACATCTTTGAGACGTTGTTTCAAGAGGAAGTTGGGCAATTGTTATTGTCAGAACCAGGTTTTCGGCTGATCGTTTTTGACTCAAATACACAGGAGATTATTCAATGGCTGCCGCAAATCAATTCCTAGATCAATGGTGTGAGACGTTAGAGAAAATTCTCCAATACTATGCGGCTCTTCCTTACCGCTATGGAGATGTGAACACCTATGTCGTGGTCAGCCGCGATCGCAATCATTTTATGCTAATGCACGAAGGTTGGGAGAATGAACGTCGAGTGCATGGCTGTGTGGTTCATGCAGAAATTCGCCACGACAAAATCTGGATTCATTACGATGGCATCGAAGACGGGATTACGGGTGAAATGGTTGCGGCTGGAGTGCCTAAAGATCGTATTGTGTTGGCATTTTATCCGCCGAATGTGCGAGAGCATACGGGCTACGCATTGGCATAACTTCCCAAATGAACTACGGGATTTACTTCTAGAAGAAATTTATTCCCGCAGGCAATCGCCAACTTCGAGCAAAGTAGAAGTGAAAAATCGTCGCCGCGTGTTGACAAGATAAATAAAACAAGACTTATACAATATCTACCCAACAGCGAACCCATCATATTGGCGCAAAAATGCCGAGTGATAAGCTAATACAATATCTTGCTTAGGTACACCTAATTCTACTAAAGTATTAGCAACACCATCTTCTGTGCCGTCATATTGAATCCAAATTTTATCACCAATTATATCGATGTGTATCACGGCACCATATATTCTTTGAAAGCCGTCCCAGCCAGCATGAAATATTTGATAATGGTCGTCCTCTGTATCAAACATTTTATAAACTTCTATTTCTCCACCTGATGGTTTCATTTCCAAATATGGTAACAGGCATTCACGAATCAGTTGACGGTAGTGATTTAATTTATCCATTGTTCAATCACCTCAGTTACTGGGTCAAATACTAATAATTTTATTTGGTAAGTCTGAACACTTAGTTTCGGTAAATCTCTACGAAAAAAAGTTCGATATATTTCTGTTGTTACAGCCAAATATAGTTGACGCTCAGGTTGCTGTATCTGTAGTACTGCCCTATAGTTGAGAAATTGTCCTAATGCTGTATGAAAATCTGTAATTGCCGACGCTCCAACAAAACTCTTTACTTCTACTGCAATTTTTTCTTGCGCTCGTTCTGCTGCTATTATACGTTCACCAGCTAAATCAATTCGTAACTGGTCGTCTCCTAATCTTAGATATAATGGCTCGGTAACTATCCAGCCATCATTTTGTAAGGCAGCCTTTGCAGCATTGTGAAATACGTCTTTAGCTGACACAGTAATAGATTTAAAAGTTTGTAGGTTTTTTTTCCACTGGCAACTATAACCTCTGTGTCCAAAGCTGTAACAGAAGGCTTTGGAGCGTTAATACTTCCCAATAACGCTATTCTATCAAAAATTTGATCTAATATTATCAAAATTCTGAGCGTAACTTTTCACTCCCCTTTACTCGGGCTCTGTACAACTGGAGTTTCAGTTTTCCCCCTTGCCCCCTGCTAGAAAGCTCCCTGCCTCTTGTGACAGTAGTCTTCACACGATATGAAAGCAGTTTATGGTAAGCTTTTTTCCCAGGATAATGAATCTATGTTACGGTGGGGGAAAGTGATTGTAGAATTTGACGAAAATGGTAATTTACCACCTGGTGTGCATTTTTTCGAATGGGAGGAGTTTCAGGAAAAATTTGCGACTAACTTGACTCGACAACGGATGATAAGCGGTTTAGAATTGGCAACGACTCAATTACAGAAAGCAGGTTGTAGAACTATTTATATAGATGGTAGTTTCGTTACGACCAAACCTAGCCCAGGCGATTTTGATGCTTGTTGGGAAGACGATGGGGTTGATATAAATTATTTGGAATTGATTGCTCCCACCTTACGCAATTTTGCGTGGCGACGTGCTGAACAAAAAAGCAAGTACAAAGGGGATCTTTTTCCTGCAAGTTACCCAGCCAATGAGACTGGTACAGCATATATAGATTTTTTTCAATTTGATACACGAACGAATACACGCAAGGGAATTATTGCTATCGATTTGGTCAGGTGGAAGCCATGATGATAAAAAACGAGCAACAATATCAAAATACTAAAGAATGGTTGTGGAAATTTGAGCAGTCTTTGGTTGAATTAGATAACAATGAACAGCTGAAAGCTGACCCATTACGGTGGAAATTACATCGAGATTCTTATCAGAGTCAAATCGAGGAATTCAAGTCAGAAATCGCCGAATATGAAAGGCTGATTAATTGTGATAAGACACAGCCAATCATGATAAAAGTTGAAAACTTAAATAAGCTGCCGAATGCTTTAATTAAAGCTCGGATAGCAGCGAAAATGAAGATTTCGGAATTAGCAGAAATTTTAGGAATTGACGAACAAAGGGTGAAGGAATATGAAGAAACAGATTATCAATGTGCTAGTTTTATAGAGCTATTAGAAGTGGCTACAGCTTTGGGTGTGGAATTAGAAAATGTTCTGGTCAAAGTAGATTTTGAGGAAATAGAAGAAGTTAAGCGAACTGCAAAGAAATGGCGACAATCCCTCAGGAAGATTGAAAACGATGAAACGGAAAATATTCCTCAACTTAAGGAGATTGTTTGAAGGCGTTTTTACTCTCATTAGGTCAGTGTTTTCTACTTCACACAACTAGAAGACCGACCGCCCAGATTTGTACAATGTTAACTGCGCGATCGCTTGTGAGTGTGTTCACTAGGGCGATTGCTCTAATGACATTGCAATCAAAGATGTGTGGAGTAGTTGTCAAAGATTGTCTTGTTGGTGAGCGATCGCCTGCATCTGCGATCAGAGGCGATCACAACTGTCGTGTTGGGGAGTCGTGGGATTGTGGTGATGCCTGTATCGGTTGCTTCAAATATCTTTCTAGTATATTCATGCTCAATTTTACCCTGCTTAATATCCCAATACGAAAAATCCTGCAAGATGTAGGCGAGGATTGCGCGTTTTGAGTGGATAAATGCGTCCCCACCTGACGCCATAGATTTTATAATGAAATATGGAAAAAAGTTTTAATGAGGTCAAAAGTATGACACACTCTTCACCCGAAAGAATTGTCAGACGTGGGAGAGTATTTCCGGAAATTCAATGGACAGAAGCACAAAAAGCTCAAGAAAAAGCCAGAAGACAAGAATTTTATCAGCGTTGTTGGGTGATTTTTGAGCGTTTAAAACCAGAAATACTAGATAAATACTATGGTTGGTATATTGCCATTGAACCTGATAGTGGTGATTATTTTATAGATCGGGAGCAAGAGGTAGCAAGTAAAATGGTCAGAGAAAAATATCCTAATGTGATTCATCATATTTTTGGCATTAATGAAACAGGAGTTAGTGGCAGAATATGATTGAGGGGAGATTTGGAGAGCAAGGTCAAGTTTACTTTGAAATTGATTTAATTGGAGGGGATGACTTTAGCTTTCCTGTAGAAACAATGTTAGATACGGGATTCACTGAATTTTTAGCTATGAACAAACAAGATGTACAAAGTCTTGATGGGAATTTTTGGCGTCAAAACAAATTAAGAACGGCTCAAGGAGAGACTGAATTTGATGTTTATATTGGTAGGGTAATAATAGATGGTAAAGAGTGGGAAATTCCTGTATTTGCTGGAGATGAAATCCAGGAAATTTTACTAGGTTCTCGATGGCTGAAATTATTTGTCTTAGTCGCTAATTATGGTCAAAATATAGTAAGTTTAGAGTTAATTGAATCAAGTAATTAAGAGTTGATACATTGATTGTGCTCACCAGAGCGATCGCCAATAAACCAAATCCAGATATGGGTATCAAGGACGATTACTTGAGACATTCCCAATCCTGTTCTTCAATGACAGAGCTAACCAAATTGCCTAAGGTTCTACCTTTACCTGCAATGGAAGCAGGGGGAGTCCGACGCTTTATTGATGGCGTGGTATCTTCTAGAATGGTCACAATTACACGGGCGGATGATACTTTTGGCTCCGAAGTTAGCCATTTGACCTGACCGTTTTCAAAAATAGCTTCATAACTTTTAAGCATTTTTCCCTTTTGATCTAAAGATATATACGATAACTCATTGTTATATCAATTGTAGCAATCTGATTGAATTTGTGAAATCGCAATCAAAGATGTGTGGAGTGGTTGTCAAAGATTGTCTTGTTGGTGAGCGATGGCGATTCGTAGGCTCTGCCCAAATTTTGACCAGACTTGGTGGAGTGAGTTTTGAAACAGCTGGGGTGCTTTTCGCCTGTGATTGTGCTCACCAGGGCGATCGCTCTGGTTGCATGGAAATTCTGTGATTCAATCAGTCAACTCACGTCTGGTGACTCATCACTGCAATGTCGGTGAACATCTGTTGTAGAGACGCCATATCTGGCGTCTAAGATGTCACAAGTTTGTCAACGCTACTGTGCGGCGCGGTGGACAGATTCGATATCGACATTGAGCTGTTGAGCAATCTGCTCAAAACTCATTCCGGTTTTGAGTAATAGAGGTACAGTGAGTTTCAACATTTCGGCTTTCTGTTGATTGCGACCTTCCTCTCGACCTTCCTCTCGACCTTCTGCTTTAGCGTCCTGATAAATCTTGGTTTGCTCTAAACTTAGTCCTAACATGGTTTCGACTTCCTCTCTTTGTATATCGTGAATATTTGTATACGGCTATGGTTGTGATGATATCGATGATTTCGTCTAATGCTAATCTCATCGTTTGTGTACATTTTACCCGTTCTATCAATTGACGTGCTTGCTGTGCCATGACTTGCTCTGATGCTATTGTCAATTGCATTAAACTGATACCAATCGGTTGAACATCGGGATTTCCCAATTCATCAAGGTATATTCGTTGTACTTGGTTGCTGTTGAGGAAGACTTGATGGATTTTGGTATCGCTCGGTTCTAAATCACGCTCCGGAAATATCACTACACAGTACCACCCGTCAAATTTAAACCGATTCCGGTTCAAATACATCATTGACTCTGTGAAGAAGCGATAGTACAAAGCTTCGTCATACTGGAATTGGACTTCGACAAAAAAGATGATTTTGGGTTGTGCATCCTCAGGAGGTAAAAACGCACAAGTCCATTAAAATGGTATACAAGATACTGAAGTTGAACTCCAATGGAATCCTATTAATGATACTGTGCGTCGCTTCAATGCCGACACTGAAGTGGCAACTGAATACGGAGCCTACGGCATTGCCGCACTTCTTATGCCTTATCTAACAGGACTTACCGTAATTGAGCGCTCTATTAAAGGTAAAAGTTTGGGCTTTGACTTTTGGTTAGGTTCAATTGATGATCCAAATACTTTATTTCAAAGAAAAGCTCGTCTGGAAGTATCTGGTATTCGTAAAGGTTCTCAAAACATTATCGGGATTTGGGCAAGGGAGAATCACAAGTACTGAGTTTAGCACTGAAAAATTCAGACTGTGCCGCTATTGTTGACGATAGGGCAGCACGGCGTTGTGCTCAAGCTTTAAATATTAATACCATTGGGACAGGAGGTTTACTGATATTAGCAAAAAGACGTGGACTCATCCCAAGCAGATATCCTGGAATTCAAGCCTTGCGTGACGCTGGCTTGTGGTTATCTGATCCTTTAGTCAATTTGCTTAAACAACAAGCAGGGGAGTAGTAGGCTTGTATACTGAGCCACCGAGCAGGTTGTCTGTTAGCTAACGCCATAGCTCTCACCTCTTGAAAACCAACTTCATACTAACCTAACCCATCCAGAATACGATATATATCGTATATGATATTACTCTGACCAATTTTCTATCTTCAGGTTTGGAACTTGGGAAAAGTCTTTCTGGTTTCGTGTGACTATTACTGCATTCTGAGTAAGAGCAATAGAGGCAATCCGTAAGTCTTTTTCCATCTTATTTTTTGCAAGCTCCTGAGAGCTTTTTCTTAATATTTCGTAGCAGTCTTCAGCATTTTTATCAAAATTTAAGACAGTTATGACCTTGATAACCTCAGTAGTTTCCCAGAGTCTAGTATAAGTTTGAGTAATATTTTTGGCTTGGGCTGGGTGATTCAATCTCCCAACCCAACCGTTAAATAGTTCTTGAACAGTAATTACTGTAATCGCTACATCTGTAGAATGTTTGGCAACAGCAGTAATTATTGATTTATTTCCAGCTAAAAACAGTGATGCATGATCAGTATCAAGAATCCAAGTCATATATCGCCCAAATCCCTCTCTGCTCTTATTTCTTTCATGATTTCCATAAAATCTGGGTCGTTTTGAAAAATTCCAGCAAACTTCATCAGAGGGCTTTGGGAAGTAACTGGTTGTATCGGCGCAGGAATCTGAATGATTTCAGCTTTAGCTAGACGCTTGTGTAACAGCTGCTGAACTTTTTCGACTGCACCTTGTTTAGTTTCATCACTTATTTGGCACTCAGGAACTTCTAAGACGGTGGCTGTAGTAAAGCCATCGGCTCTACTTTCTAATAAAATATTCCAATTGTCCACTTTCGTTTACCTAGCGCAACTTTAACAATTTAAATTTAGCTGATATTCGGGGTGTCAGCAACGAAGGCGGCGACAGTGTGTCCTTGGCGGCGTAGGATGACTTTACCATGTCCTGGCGATTTTCTAATTCTTCCGTTCGCGCCTGTATACACTCTTTGCGGTCGTCCGGCAAATTATCCCATGTTGTAGAGACGCCATATCTGGCGTCTGAGATGTCACAAGTTTGTCAACGCTACTGTGCGGCGCGGTGGACAGATTCGATATCGACATTGAGCTGTTGAGCAATCTGCTCAAAACTCATTCCGGTTTTGAGTAATAGAGGTACAGTGAGTTTCAGCATTTCGGCTTTCTGTTGATTTCGACCTTCCTCTCGACCTTCCTCTCGACCTTGAACACGACCTTCCTCTCGACCTTCTGCCTTAGCGTCCTGATAAATCTTGGTTTGCTCTAAACTTAGTCCTAACATAGTTTCGACTTCCT
>JAWQFQ010000321.1:0-8265 GCA_035967975.1 Scytonema sp. PMC 1070.18 | reverse complement strand
TGTATTCTCCTAGTAATTTGTAAACATTGCCGAGGTTGCCTAGAGAATTGGCTTTTTCTTCGCGATAGTTTTGTTGATGTGCAATTTTTAGCGATCGCTGATGGTATTCTATCGCTTGCTTGTATTCTCCTAGTAATTTGTAAGTAACACCCAAACAGTTTAGAGAAAAAGCTTCCTTGTGGCGATTCCCTATTTCTCTATAAATGTTTAGTGCCTCCTTCCACAACCGCAAAGCCTCCTGAAATTGATTGGAATCAAAATATCCAATCCCTTGCTGAAAAAATAAATCTGCTTCCAGTGAGAATGCAATATTTTGTAACCAGTAGGCAATATCGTATTGACCTGATTTTGTTAGTACTGGTAATGTCTGTTTAATTATCTGTACAAAATTTGCATCAATCTGGTCTGAGTGAGTTTTTAAAATTGCAGTTGCTTCACTAAGATTTCTCACTAACAGATTGATTAGTTTGCTATAAGCTTCAAGACGTTTTTTATCCATAGATATAACTTTACCTCGGAAAGTTTTTGGGGATATCAGCTAATTTGGTAAGATTTGTGTGGTTTAATGGATTACTGACCAATGGCACAAAAAGCTGCCCAGTGAAAAGGGTTTTGAAAAGGTTTGCTATTAGCTGGAATTCTTCTAAAACGTATCTTTTGGGTTGGGTTTAGAGGTAATTCTTTGTCTTGAATCCATTGCCACAGGTTAGCACCAGTGATATCTTGGAGCCAAAATTGAGCTTGTTTGAGGGCAATTCCTACAGTTAATCCCATCTTTAAATTCTCATAAAACTGAATCATTAAAAAAGCAGTTGATAAATCATCTACCATCCATAAGCTACTCACCACACTGGAACTACCTGCATAGAGAAATCCACTGGGTAAGCCGATATATTCATCGCTAATATTATTAAAGTCAATTAATCCTGTTTCGCAGGCAGAAAGGGTGACAAGACGACATTGTTCTAATTTAAGACTAAAGATTTTCTCCAGGGTGAGACATTTTTCTAGGTTAAGTATTTGATGATTTGCCAAGCTAAGATAATGTTCTGAATCTAGTCGCTCTGGCATTTGGTTAAGATAAGCATTGGCAAGGATTAGAGCAGAGTTTCGGGCATTGGTAAGATTAAAGTAGCCGTGACAGCTAAAGTGAAGGCAGTGAGTAGCGTCTAAAGAAGCGTTCTCAATAGCTTTTTGGGTTGCGTTTGTCTTTTTGAGGACATTAACTAAGTTAAAGTAATTTTGGATTGCTTCAATTTCGATATCAGTGTAGGTAAGGTCTTCAGTCGGATTTTGAACTGCAAAAAGATTAGTAAAGTTGGGACGTTTTCTTTCTTGAGACAGTTGTAGCAGTTGGCAGCTAGGGGCGTAGCTTATACCCCCAGGGAAGCGATCTAGGAGATATGAACCTTCTTTAAGGGATAAAGCATGAAGTGGAAACAGATGCAGGTAGCGATGGGGAATGAAGATTAAGCGATCGCACTCTTTTGGGATTCTCTGAATAATTTCATCAATATGGAGAATCTTCCCTAATATATGGAGACGGGTAGACAGGCGACGTTGCCAATGAGACCTTTTACCTTTGTATGCTCTCAAATAACTGTTTGCCCAATTCACCAATTTTTTCAAGTTAATTAGCTCTCTGGGCAAAATGATGGGTTGTTGGTTGTGGCGAGTAATGATGAATACGAGTAACTTATCATCTGTAATGAAAAACTCAATAATAGCGGTGCATTCGTTCAGAGTTAACCGGAATCGGTCAAATTTGAAACCAGAACCGATGGACAGATATTGGTCTTGTAGTTCATTACGCTGTTGTCGGAGTTGTTGGAGATGTTGAGCAAGGGCGGAGGGATTATCTACTGTGGCATTTTGGAGCTGGTACTGACCGCTAGCAATTTCGTCTCGAAACTTTTCTAGTTGACTAACTACTTGTGAGGGGAAAATATTTTTTAGATCGCGGGAGAGGATAAGTTCAACCAGATTTCGGGTTTTGCTACGTTCGACGTATTCTATAGCTTCGATAGGTTTGTTCAGCTTCAGACTAACTTCCACTATGTGTTGATAAATTTGATGATAATTCTCAGCTATTTTTTGTTTAATCTTATCACCAGATATAATTTCTTCTCGTAAAAATTCTACTCCTTTTATTGACTCCACTAAATTATTATAACTAGCTGAGAAATTTCCATATTTTTTGTAACTTACAGCAAGATTTAATAAAGTTTCTGTATAAAATTTTGGATAGTTATTATATTGGTAGACAAGCAAGGCATTTTGAAACGATTTTATGGAATGTTCAAGATTTTCTTTCCGAGTCCCTTCAAGTCTATTTTGATAAATCACTGCAAGGTTATTTTGAGTTCTAGCCCAATCTTCTGGAAAAGTTTGTCTGGTCAAAACCTGCAAAGCACTCTCATAGCAAACAATAGAATCTTCGATGTTCTGAGCACGCTCTCCTTGGAGACGATTTGAATAACTGATTCCCAAAAGACATTGAGTTTCAGCCCATTCTCTTGCAAAAGTATCCCTTTGATAAACTTGTAATGCTTTCTTATAACCAAGAATGGCATTTTCCAAATTCTCTGCTCCTCCCATGCGGGTATTGATATTTGCCATCATGGCTTGAATCTTAGCCCATTGTTCTGGATGGTCGTTGCAGTTATAAACTCGTAAGGCTTCTTGACAGCAAACCAGGGCACGTTGGAGATTTTCTTCTTGACTACCACTCAGTCGATCCCTATAAGCAACTGCCAAGTTGAACTGGGTTATAGCCCAATTTTCTTGAAAATCCTGGTAAGTAAAAACTTGTAAAGATTTTTCATTGCAAGCAAGGGCAAATTCAAGGTTCTCTGCTGGATCGCCATAAATTCTTTCGCTATAAGCATTTGCCAAATTACTTTGGATTGTTGCCCATCTTTCTGGAAAACGATCGCGAGTGAATATCTGTAAAGCTTTTTCATAACAGACGATTGCACTCTCAAGATTTTCTGCCCGCTTTCCTTGAAGACGACTCCGATAAACAATTGCCAAATTATTGTGAATGGCTGCCCATTGTTCTGGAAGAGATTGGCGATTTAAAACCCGTGACGCTATTTCATGGCAAGCAATTGTTACTTCAATATCATTTTTTCTTATATTATGAGAAAAATATTGGATAAGTTCGCTGAAGCGGACAAGGGCTAACACGAAGTTTTGTGCTTGTTCGCCTTCTACGTCATGTATTACATTATTAGCCCAACTAGAAAATTTAGGAACAAAGCGCTCGTCGAGCTTATCCAAGTTTTGTTGTAGAAGTGGAAATACGGCTTGCGGGTTACCGTTGGTATATATAATTGCTTGCAAGACTGGTATAAGGAAGTCCAATTGAGAGTCAGGATGGGGTAGTTTCTGGAAATCTATAGTAGGAGATGACTTAACCATTGCTTCAGCTAATTTACGACCAATCCCAATCAAAAACTCAGCAGCGTTGTCATCCCCATTTTCGACCAACTCCTCCGCAACCTGCTGTATTTTTTGCACTAAACCAATATCAATGAATTCTTCGTTAGTATTTAAAATCTGTTCTACTTCGCGATCGCTACGAGAATTCAGCAGTCCCTGAATCATATTAATATAGGCATTTTTGCGTTGCTCATTCATTACTACTTTTCCCTCCATTACTGACTTATGGCACAGGAAGCTGCCCAGTGAAAGGGTGATTAGAAAGGTTTCTCATCATCTAAATACATTGTTTAATCTATGACGTAAATTTATCATCAGTGTTGCATCCAGTTGAATGTCACAGAGTATGAATACTTAGAATTATTGTGTGTTGAGGGTGATGACCTCCATCTCTCCTTATGGGACAATTATCACGATACTAAGTTTTGCAGCCAACGCCTGACAGCAAATGAACTTGTCCACTTACAACTTAACAGGCTTATTTGTGAATGTGTCAGTTACCGGTATGATTTTATCGTTCAGGAAAGAACTTTATTATTTAGGAAAGGACTTTATTGTTCAGTAAAGGACTTTATTATGAGGGAACAGAGCAAAACCCGTATTATTGCGTTATTCAATCAAAGTGGTGGTGTTGCTAAGACGACATTAACCCAGAACTTGGGTTACCACCTAGCGCAGAAGAAGCGGCGGGTGCTGTTGATTGACATGGACCCGCAAGCCAGTTTGACGAACTTCATGGGTGTGGAGCCGGAAGAGCAAGAAAAAACTGTTTACAATGCCGTAATTGAAGAAGAACCCATACCCGTATACCCAGAAAAAATCCACGGTCTGTTTCTTGTCCCCAGTAACATCAACTTGAGCGTGGCGGAGTTGCTATTACCCGGTGTCACTGCTAGGGAATACCGTCTTCAGGAAGCTCTTATCCCGATTCAAGATAATTACGATTTCATCTTAATTGACTGTCCTCCTAGTTTGGGGATATTGAGTATCTTGAGTTTGACCGCGGCGACTCACATCCTCGTTCCCATTCAATGCCAGTTCAAATCGTTCTTGGGAACCGATTTATTATTAGATACCGTCGAGAGAGTGCGAAAGAAGCTCAACAAAGGTTTGCAGTTTGCTGGGTTTATTCCTACTATGCTCGATCACCGCACTGCTCAAGAGTCACGGACTGCTAAAGCCGTTTCCGAGCAGTTATCAGCTATCGGTTCTGTCTACCCACCCATTCCCAAATCCATCGCCTTTGCCGATGCTTCCGAGCGTCGGGTCCCTCTGGCAGTGTTGGATAAAAATCATCAAGCTGTCAAAGTTTTAAAAACCATTGCCAATAGTTTAGATAAACTTGAAGTCAAAGCAACATCGTCGTGAGTAGTAAAAAGGATATACCGTACACCCAACTCAAAAAACGACCCCTCGACCTCATGTTTGGAGGGGAAACAGAAGCACCAATCTCTAAAGAACTTCCTAAAAATGAAATTGCGATCGCGCAAATTAAGCTTCCTCCTTCCCAACCCCGACGCTACTTTGAAGAGGAAAAGTTAGAAGAGTTGTCGCGCTCCATCCAAGAGATGGGTATCCTCGAACCGTTGCTCGTTCGTCCCTTATCTGGAGGAAAATACGAACTCATCGCTGGGGAAAGGCGCTACAGGGCGGCTCAAATGGTTGGGTTACAAGAGGTCCCCGTCATCATTCGAGAAATGGATGATGACACCATGCGGAAGGTGCGCCTGATTGAAAACCTGCAGCGGGAGGATTTGAACCCCTGGGAAGAAACTGAAGGGATTGTGGAATTGCTATCCCTGCGGCTGGCTCTCTCAAAAGAAGAAGTCCCTCGCTTGCTTTATCGCTTGCAAAACGAGCAAAAAAAAGCAAAAGATGAAGTTACCCATAACGTTATGGTTAACTTAGAACAAGACCCCCTGAAAGTGGTAGAAGACGTGTTTTCTGGCTTAGGGCGCATGGGTTGGGAGTCGTTTGTCAAAAACCGCCTTCCCCTGTTGAACCTACCGGAAGAGATCGTTACTGCACTGCGAAATGGGGAGATTGAGTACACCAAAGCTAAAGTTATTGCCAAAATTAAGGACGAGCGAGTCAGGGTGGATTTGTTAAAGGAGGCGATCGCCCTCAATTGGTCGCTTTCGGAAATCCAAGCGCGGGTGAATGCGATTCTCCAGAAGAAAAAAGATACATCTAGTTCTTCGCTCAAATCCCAATACAAAGAACTGAGCAAGCAGCTGGGAACATCTAAGGTATGGAGCAATCCCCAAAAGCAGAAGTCGTTGGAGAAGTTACTGGTTCAGATGAAAGCGCTGCTGGAAGGAGAATAAACGTCTCCTAGTCATTTTTAATTAAGAATTATTCGGTTCGGTGCTGTCTGGGAGTCCAATCCGGACAAGGAATTTTTTTGACAGTAGGATAGATAACGCACAAAAATCCCTGTGGCGTACTTGCTCCAGATGCACACTGGAAGCAGCGTGCCATTTGTGCTTCTAAAATTCGTTTTTCTTCTAGTTTCTTCTCTCTAGATAACTTGGCCGCTGTTAGTATTCTCTCTTTATTCGCTGCAAATATTTCCAGATATTTCTCTCTTCTCACTAACATAGCTGCGTACTCTTCTGCGTTTTCTGCTAGGAAAGTTTCTACTCTTCTAGTGGAGTACAACTTGACTACAGTATTGTACTTGTTAGCGTACAACTTATCTGGCTCTCCTATTTTCTTCACCCAACTTTCTGATAACAAATACCTTTCTTTCAATACAGTTTTTGTAATGAGAGAGTCTCGTTCGCAACATTCTTCTGGGTTGTACAGCGGTATCCAAACGACTTCTTCCGATTCTGTATCCCAGACAGAAGCCACCCCTTTGGGTTTGGTATCGCCCGGTTCTAACTGTAACTTTTTCAACTCTCCTGGTGTTTTCAATCCCGCTCTGTTATCCCACGAGACAATTGGTGGTAAGTCGGGATTGTCGATTTCGCTATCCTTGTCGTCGTAAAGCCAGTAAAAGCCATTCTTCATGGAGAAGATAGTGCCTCGTACTTCTGCTGATGGCTTTGGCTTTAAGTTGAGCCTTTTTAATTCAACTGCTGTTTTTAAGTTTGGTGGTTTGGTACTCCATTCGTATCTAGTAACTCCAGGACAAAGAGTCGTAGTTTTGGACTTCCACTCCCAACCACAAACACTACACTTCCACTTTCCCTCAGTTTTGATGAAATTATGACTTTGCACGGGAAATCGCGATGGACTACTGTTCTTATTCTAAGTCTCAACCAACTACTAATCACTGAGCCCGGTTTAAAGCTACAGGTTTGAAGCGGAAGATTTATGACGACATCCACGGGGGCGATCGCGTTCACACTAGACAAGTTATCAACTTGAGCGGGGGAGTGCGAGCGGCACCAAGAAAATCCGAATCTACTGTCTCAAGAGCTCCTCTACTTGATTCGGTCGCGCATTTATGACTACAGCGAATGAAGAAGTTGGGATAAGTATGCGCTGCTGGTTTTCAGGCGATCGCTACACCTCCAACAGACAGGAAGAGATAAAACCGATGTATTGCCTTTAGTTGAAGATTTTTGGGTGTCATGTGGGTGTTAAGCGTACCCTACGACTTTTTTCTCGAATTTGACTCCCTTATGGGGTATATATGTGTTATTCTTGGGGTATAAAATACTTGTTGAGTTGTTGTATCCCACTTAGCCCCCACGGGGTGAGAATTGTGAGTTCAAAATTTCTCGTTCCTTAATTTAAAGTATACTCCCTGAGCATAGGAATTTACCAAAGCAGCATGAAGAACATTCACGCGAACCAAAAAATTTTTTGTGCCGGTTTTGATAATGGGTATGGCAGCGTCAAACTGTTGGTTGATGGTTTTGATGTCGTGCGGATTCCGAGTTACATCTCGCGAGAAGACATGGAAGATGTTCCCGGTCGTGTGGTGTATAACGGCAACGCCTACACTGTTGGGGAGTCGGCTTTTCGCACCGGCTTCTACTTTGAGCGAAACACGGACAATAATGTTAACAAAGTCAACAACGCCCTGATCACTTTGTTAGGTGCGTTGGCTCATCTACCATATCGTAAGACTTGGCACTTGAAGGTAGTGGTGAGCTTGCACGATATTGCTTTAACTTCGGAGTTGTGCCAAGTTCTCAATGGAGAGTACCAACCAATGCTTGCGGGTAAACTTGCTGATGTGAAAGTGGAAGTTCTCAAAGTTGTACCTGAGGGTATGGGCGCTCTATTCGGACGCAAGCTTCCCAAAAGATTAACGGTGGTAGATTTTGGCAATGGGACAACGCTTTACTCTCGTTACTTCCAAGGAAAAAGAGAAGTCCACACCCCCTACGCCGCAGGAGTCGAAGTTCTTATCGGTGAGATTGCCAAGAAGATGAAACCCCTCAACGGTGGAAAGCTTGGGGATGCATCGAAGATTCGCTTTTGTTTGGAGATGGGACACACCAAGTACAGCCGCGATATCGATATTAAAGATATATACACCAGCTGCCTCAAAGAGTGGTACGAAAGCTATCTCAAAAAACCAGTCAGTCTCGCCCTGGACGCAAAACACCAAGGAGATGACCTTTGGGCAATTGGCGGCGGTTGCTTGTTACCCGGTTTTAAAAAGCTGCTGACACAAAACGGCTTTGAAATTCTCGACAACCCAGTAGAAGCAAATTCCTATGGACTCCTACAAATGGCCAAAACCATCGTCAACTCCTCTTCGAGCAGCAGCTCTGCTGAAGACAAGTAGCCAAAAAGCGAACTTTCCTACACAAAAACATACAAAAATCTCTTCCCCCCACACCCTTACACCCCTACACC
>JAWQFQ010000320.1:0-8312 GCA_035967975.1 Scytonema sp. PMC 1070.18 | reverse complement strand
GGGGGATCAACCAGTGCTTGAAATTACAGCCAACCACTTTTCAAACATCCTCTTACTATTGGTGCATTACACTTGTTAGCTAATGTACCTACACAATATCAAAAACCTAACAAAATAAAGTGCAAAAATATGAATATCTGGATTGTAACTACTGGAAATAGCGATGTTCAACTTAAAAACAAAACTACTTGGAGTAAATTATATCAAACAGGAAGACAAGCACTAAAAAGAGACCATAACATTCAACCTGCTAAAAAAGAAGATGATCTCATTTTTACAATCCCAGCAAGAGTTCTAGGGGTAATTTATGGCAATCAATTAAACGATGAGATTTATCAGGACTTATGCTTTCCTCTTCTGGATGCTTTTTCTAAAAAGTTACAAGGAAAAAATCAGCCAGATCAGATAATTGTACTTCTCACTAATCAAGAAGCTGTGTATACAAATCCAGATAAAAAATGTCCTTATTGGAAAGATACTTGCACCCTAAAACCAATACTTGACAAATATTTTCAAGCTAATTTCCCTAAAGTTGACAAAATAGAGTATTTGGAACTTAAACCTCAATCGAAAGAGGAAGGTTTAGATAATTGGGATAAAGCCCTACTTTTAGTTCAAAAAGAATTATCGACTCTGGAATTTAACCCTCTTGATGATATTGATAATATCTACGTAAGCCATCAAGCTGGGACACCAGCAATTTCATCTGCCATTCAATTTGTCAGTCTTTCGCAATTTGGTACAAAAGTCAAGTTCCTGTTATCCAACGAATACGAAGCAGAGAACACGAAGCTGATAGAAAGTTCTAGTTATCTACGTGGTATTCAATTACAAAAAGCAAAATATTTATTAGAACGTTTTGATTATTCAGGAGTGGAAAGTTTATTAGAGGATTTTTTAAAAACTCCTAATTCACAGCAAGAAAAGCTGAGGAAATTACTCAAAATAGCTATTCAATGGAATTGTGCAAATTTTAAGGAGTTTGCGGAGGAATTAGGAGAAGCAGCACAGGAACGTTCACAGCATTGGTGGTGGACTGGTTACGAAGCAGCTTATTTAGCTGTTGTACGCTTGACTCAAGGTAATACCGTTGAAGCATTGTTTCATAGTTTTCGAGCAGTAGAAGGATTAATTTGCAAATGGGCTGAACATGAGTATAAGAATCATATTCAATATAGAACAGATGGTTCACCAGAAATAAAAATTAGTGTATTAGAAAACTTGCTAAAAAATATCTCTCACTCTAAGCAAGATAAAAAGAAAGATATGAAAGAAAAAAAGGATAATACAATAATTCTTTATAGCAACTCACTTTATAACCTGCTGAAAAATGCAAAGCCTGAATGCAAAAATTCTAATCATATTATGAGTGGATTTTGGAATACAGCGAGAAAGAAGCGAAATTCTTTATTTCATAGAGTATTAGGGTTACAAGAACAACAAGTTTTTGAGGCTTGGGATACCAAGAATAAAGAGGATTGGAAAAAGAAAGTTTTAGATTGTTTAAATTTTGTTGCCGAACAACAATTTGAATGTTTACAAAAAGCTAGTCTTATGCATCAAGTGCATCAAGATTTAGAACAAGCGTTAATTGATTATGAGTTACAAAGCTTTAGCAATCTATTATCCGAGTAAATATTTGGACTTTGATTGGGCTACTATTATGATAGATGAAAATTTTCAAGCATGATTCATGGGGAAAGCTGAGTTGCAAAGCGATGTTCAGTGCGATCGCTCATCATACTTCGCAAACTATGTCAGTTGCGCGAACCAGGAGGTAACAATTGTAGAAAGCGATAAACTACCTGTACAACCCCACAAACGTAAAGGTGTGCCGCAATCAATACAGCCTCACGTTTTGTTAGTACGAGGTTGACCAGATTGATTTCGACAGGTACCAAGAAACCAGGTTTTCTGAAGAACGCTGCCGATCAGATTTGCCAAGTGCGGAATGTCCAACCCTTTAGGACTACCCCTGTTAAGGTGTACTAACAAAGTACTAGCTTAAAGCCTGATTCTTACGTCGCACCCCCAATCCTTAAATCTAAAATTGAGCGCAAATATTCATTTTTTGCTTCCAAATTTTAATGGGTGCGAAGCTGAAACCCTTGTAAATCGTTAGTACAAATGCTCACCTTAACAGGGGTACCCTTTAGGACCCAGAGTGCTCAAGCAGACTCCAAATGCGCTACTGGAATCTGTTCGGTTCTTGAAGGGGCTTTTGCTCCAGTTGCAACAGCATGAACAGCATGGAGAATTTCGGCTGAGTAGTATCGATTGCCACAAGTATCACAAACACCGATCGTCACATCTTCAAGAATGACGAATCCATCTTTATGTTTGAACGCCTCGCGCTTGACAGTGCGGGGTTGAACAGTTCCTTCACAATACTCACATCTATATCCGTACATATGGCTAGCCCTCAAGATTGTGTGACACTGCTGGGGAGTCGGCATTATTTTTTCATGAAATTTAAATTATTAAATTATTTTAGGTATCTCTCAACAGTAACTACTGATTTCTTCAAGTGTGGTTGGTTGGCATTGACTGGCAATGTATCACCTGCTCTAAAAAACTGAGATGATGACATGGCAGTAGGAATCCGGAGAGTAATTTAATTATGGCATGGCTTCTTTCCGACTTCTTTATTTTTTACATCTAATCTAATCATATCTGAGTTCCTTTAAGCAGAATTGTACCTGCTGCGGTGCGGAGTTATGTATCTTCCGCACCTTTCCCTGTAGTCTTGAGTCACAGCACGCGCCGATCGCTCTACCACCAGATAGATTTTTCCTTTTTAGTAAGGAGCCATACTATATGGCAACGAACTAATTAGCCCTCTACTCATATGGAAGTTCAAAGTTTCCAGATAACTGATACTCAAGACTTGATTGCTAGCATAGACGTTCTTGAAGTTCCAACTCACAGTCAGGATAAGCTAGTGCAAATCATGGTTGAGTTGGTGAAACTGACTCAGAGCGATCCAATATACTATTGAATATGTTTTTACACGTAACTAATTATATATAGCATCCTAAATTAATCGTAAGAAATGAGAAACCCGGTATCTCTGAGATACCGGGTTTCTTAGGGTCACGATACTTATAAATCAAATAATTAAATAGAATTGCTATAAATCTCCTTTAAAAAACTGATATATTTAAATATACGGTTTATTCATTGAGAAATAGTATTTTATGACAGTATCTATTTCATCTCGTCTTCCCAACTACGGGGAAAATGTCAAACAAAGCTTTAAACCACGGTCATTTCTGCCACTCCAACAGAATAGTTTGTGGAAAATTGAAACAGGAGTTGTAAGAGTCATGACATGGCACGAAGACGGGACACTTGTGATTTTGGGAGTGTGGGGACCAGGCGATATGGTCAGCAGAGGTTTTTCTAAAATCGAACCTTATCAGATTGAATGCTTGACTAAAGTAGAAGCAGTCTTATTCCCTATAGAAGGATGGTTTCCACTCACAGAAGTTTTACTTGCTCATATTCAACAAGCAGAAGAATTAGCAGTGGTTCGTAGTTATAAAACTGTGGAACTCATGCTTATCAAGCTGTTAACTTGGTTGGTGAAAAAGTTTGGGAGGGAAATAGAAACTGGACATTTAATTGATTTACGCCTCACTCATCAAGACATTGCCGATATGCTCAATTCAACGCGTGTCACAATTACTCGTATCCTTACCCAACTAGAAGAACAGGGGTTGATTCACCGTCTACCCCTGCATCGAATTGTGCTAAAAGAAGAAGAGCTTTGGCACTATGAAATTTAGCTGGGGAGGCGACAAAACCTCATATTTTTTCCTTTCAATTATACGGTTAGCTTAGCAGATAACCGTATAATTAATTTGTGATTAATTATACACAGCAGAGCGCAAAAAAGCAAGAGATAAACTCCACTTCGCGTCTGCTTGCCAACGAATATCGAATAATGTAGCGGATATAACAAATGAATTGATGGTTGAAAACAAGTTCGCTCATCACCAATTTTCCAATCACCACGTTCTCTAATGAGTCGAATCAACCAAATGAGGGCTAAAACAAGGAAAGCGATCGCCAAAAATCATTATATAATTGAGATAAGATTTACAAATAAAATTCTCAATTTATGAACTTAATTAGACTTACGGAAAATAAAATTATTGATATGTCTCGGTTTGTTGCTTTAATCCCATGCAACAATGACGACAATTACCTACTTATTCTTGAAGGTAGCTCCGACGGTATCCTCATTCATGGTAATGATCTCAATATTTTAACTAAATATTTAGGAGATGAAAAAAAACTATGTGCTACACCTCAAACTGAGTATACGCTTGCAAATTTGGCCAAACCAAAAGCTGTAGAAATACTACAAGCCAGAATCGCTAGACATGAATCAATGAGCGATACTGAAGCAGCACAAAAAGCCGAATCTTGGGAAAGATTTAAACAAAATATTGATGCTGAACGACCCGATGGGTGTAAACTATATTCTTAATTTATGGCAATTGTGTGGTTAGATTCGGGGATTATCGGTTTAATTCTATCGGTCACGGATGAGAGCCTTAAGATGGCAGCTGTGTTATGGGCGCAGTCTAAGTTAAGTGGAACACCGACAGCAAAAGAAAGCTCTCTTGACGCCGATTTGATAATTTGCGCTCAATGGCGAATACTAGCTGCACAGCATCTAGGGCAAATGAGTATAATCGCTACTACAAATGTCAAGCATTTGAGTAGATTTGCCACTGCATGCAGGTGGCAAGATATTTTGATATAGGGTAGCTAATGAGATACATTACCTTACCTACTAACCACGCTGCAGCCTTTTACAAAATATTTTTTTTACATCTGTCTACTTAGTAAATATCTGTATTCACACCATCCCAAAGTTCTAGATTTAAGTCATTGATATAAGTCAAACCACTGTCAATTTGTGCAGTAGTTCCTTCTAACTCTAGGTCGAACCAACCATCTCCAATTCCATTAGCTCCTAACATAGCAGCCGTTATATTCACGGTTAGACCGTGTTGAGAAACTAAACGAGAAATGACGGGTTCTTGCTGATATTCTTTGGGAATTCTAACCCGAATTCGTTGATGAGTCAGTTGATTATTTGTAACCATAGCTGTCCTATTTCACTCAAACTCTAATGTTTCTTATCGGCTTTGATACCTGTTTTCCGTTCCAAAATCTCTTTCAACACCAAAGTCACAACTGCTAGCAGGGCTAATAGAACAGCTGCGGAAAAGGCTGCTTCTGTTTCATACTGTTTGTAAGCATCTTCTACATAGAGAGGTAAACTTTGAGTTTTCCTGGCGATATTTCCAGATACCACTGAAACAGCACCGAATTCTCCCATTGCACGCGCATTGGTTAAGATTAATCCATAGAGTAAGCCCCAACGGATACTAGGTAAGGTCACGCGCCAAAATATGTGCCATTCGTTCGCACCTAAGGTTTTAGCAGCTTCTTCTTGGTCGCTTCCTAACTCTTCTAAAACAGGTATGACTTCACGAGCTACGAAAGGTAAACTTACGAATGCTGTAGCTAGTATCATTCCTGGTAAAGCAAAGATGATTTTGACATCAAGGGCTTCTAGCCAACTACCAAACCAGCCCTGTCTTCCATAGAGAAGGACAAGCATTAAACCCGCAACGACGGGGGAGATAGAAAAGGGTAAATCAATAATGCTGAGAACAAAAGCACGACCAGGGAATTTACGACGGGCGATCGCCCAAGCTGCACATAAACCAAATACTGTATTGAAAGGCACAGCAATGACCGCTAGTATAAGTGTTAACCAAGCAGCATGAAGAAAATTTGAGTGGGTTAGATTTGAGAAAAATGCACCAAAGCCGTTTTTGAAAGCTTGGACAAAGACATTAATTGCGGGAATGTATAACACCAAAGCTAAATAGGCGATCGCAATTCCAATCAAAATAGCAGGAGCCAAACTCTTGGGCTTGGCTTTCTTAGGATTGCTTGGCTGTACTGTTGTTGAATGCAAATGTGGTTGTGGAAAATCATCATTGTAAGTCATATCTTCGTCCCCAAGCTTGTAGCAAATTAATCCCTATTAGCATCAGTAGTGAAATGACTAGTAGTACTATGCCAATAACAGTTGCACCAGAATAGTCATACTGCTCTAAACGTTGAAAAATCAGCACAGGTGCAATCAAGTCTTTGAAGGGCGTATTAGAAGCAATAATCACAGTTGAACCATATTCTCCCACAGCACGAGAAAAACCAAGAGCAACACCTGTCAAGATTGAGGGAAATAGTGGCGGTAAAATCACCTTTAAAAAGGTTTGCAGTTGAGAAGCTCCCAAACTCCAAGCCGCTTCTTCAATTTCCTTTTCCATTTCCATAAGTACAGGTTGCACGGTTCTCACCACAAAAGGTAAAGATATGAATATCATTGCTACCCCCACACCCAAACGGGTGAAAGATACCTTTATCCCTAACGGTGCTAATAATGAACCAATCCAGCCATTATCACTATAGACCGTTGCCAATGTTAAACCTGCTACAGCAGTTGGAAGTGCAAACGGTAAATCCACTGTAGCGTCTAGAAACCTCTTCAAAGGAAAGTCATAACGGACAAAGACCCAAGCAATGAGCGTGCCAAAGATACCATTAATCAGGGCAGCTACAATTGCTGTAACAAAAGTCACTTCATATGTAGCCAGTGCAATAGGACTCGTTGCGATCGCCCAAAACTCGCTTGGAGGTTCAGTACTTGCTTTTACCAACATTGCAACTGTTGGTAACAACAACATTATGCTCAAATAAACAACCGTAATCCGCCATGTCCAAGGAACACGAGACAAAGATTGCAGGTACTTCTTCCATTTGGGAGTTCCCGAACGACCCAAATGATTTTGAGGAGACGAAACAGCCATAACCTTAAATACACCTGAGATAGCTCAACAAAAAAACTATAAATTATGACATTCCTTAATTTTCATAATTCATAATTCATAATTCATCATTTCTTTGCTTGAATTTGGTCAAATACAGCGCCATCGGCGAAAAACTTTTTCTGGATAGCATCCCAACCACCGTAATCTTGGGCTGTTCCTAGAGTGTTCACCTTAGGATATTTATCTGAAACAGCTTTCGTCTGAGCTACTGTCTCATTCACAGGTCGGAATCCCACTTTTGCAAACTCTTCTTGCGCTTCTGGTTCATATAAGAATTTGACAAAAGCTTCCGCGACTTCACGAGTCCCGTGTTTATCAACGTTTTTATCCACAACTGCGATCGGATTGTCGATAGAGACATTCACATCAGGTATCGTATAGTTTACCTTCTGACCCTTTTGTTGTGCCAAGATAATCTCGTTTTCGTAGTTAATCAGAGCATCCCCCTGACCTTGCTTGACAAAAGCATCAGTGGCTTCACGGGCATCTCTAGTTAAAATTGGAACATTTTTGTAAACTTTAGTCACAAACTCTAGCGCTTGCTGCTCATTCGCACCACTTTTAATTGCGGAATTCCAAAGTGTCAGGAAATTCCAACGTGCAATTCCAGATGTTTTCGGGTCAGCTGTGATTAATTGGACACCGTCTTTTGCTAAATCTTTCCAAGTATTGATACCTTTGGGGTTACCTGGGCGAGTCACCAACGCAGCTACAGATTTAGAGACAACAGCATTGTTGGGTAGTTCCTTTTCCCATCCTGGCTCAATCAATCCCGCTTTCTCAATTTTTGAGACATCTAAACCAAGGGCTAGGTGAACAACATCTGCGTCTAAACCATCAATCACCGCACGAGTTTGAGAACCAGAGCCCCCATAGCTTTGGTTGAAGGTCACATTCTGATTATGTTCTGTCTTCCACTTTTCCACAAACTTTGGAATAATCGCCTCATGAGCTGCCTTGGTGACAGCAAAAGAAACGAGAGTCAGTTCCACATCTTGCTTATTCGCAGAAACATTGCTAGCTGAACCGCTTGTAGAAGAGTTACTCGCATCCCCGCTTGAGCAGGAGGCGATCGCAACACTCAAACTGATTCCAACTAAAAAGAGTGATAAAAAGCTCTTTAAAGATTTATGCTTAAGTTTACTCGTAATTGTGAGAAGTATGTGCCCTGATTGTTTCCAGACGCCCCGCCAAAAACTCATATTTTTTTCCTTTGAATTGTACGGTTAACTTAGCAGCTAACCGTATTTATAGTGCCCTGTGAGTGATAATACATGGCAACAGATAAAAAAGCAAGAGATAAACTTCGCTTTTTCGATAGAGAAAGTGGGGATTTGTAAATTAGGGTGTGGGGGTGTGGGGGTGTAAGGGTGTGGGGGGAAGAGATTTTTG
>JAWQFQ010000319.1:5856-8361 GCA_035967975.1 Scytonema sp. PMC 1070.18 | reverse complement strand
GGTAAACGTAGAATATCTACATATACCCAACTTTGCATAGACTTTAATTAACGGTGATAAATCTAAATGCTGAGTCATATAGAAATCCGGGTTGAATTGAGTTAAATTCATCATTCATCATTCATCATTCATAATTCCTGAGCTTGTCGGCTCCATTGTTGAACTTGTTCGATAGAAGGGCACAAGTCCCGTCTTTGGGTAGTTGCTACCATCAATCGCAAAATTTGTTGGTGTAATCTGTGAACGGGAGTTGTTGTGAATTGGGCTACAGAACCAATTCCAGCATGAAGTAATAAACCACAATACTGTGTTCCCACACCTGGTATACGCGCCAAATCTGCCAGCGCTACCCATTTGTTGACATACTGAAGATGAATTTGTAACTTATTTGCCAGCGCTAAGCGATCTGCTGGAGTTTTCCCTTGTTGAAGAAGTGCGGCTGTCGTGGTAATACCGCAATTTTGCAGTTGTGATTGTTCCTGCTGGCTCAATCCTGGCAACTGCTCAATTGACCAGTTGCAGGATAATATATTACTTACGTTTGCTTTTTGTTTGGAAGACATTTTTTTTAAAAAAGAATAATGAACGGTCTTTCAACATTTTGACAAATCATTCAGGTGTAGGGGTGTAGGGGTGTAAGTAAACTAATGATGGGACACACTTCTGGTTTTCTGATTGAGACTTTGCGCCAAAGACGCGAACGACTAGCCAGCTTCATTGATTTTCCAGTGATTCTCTGGTCGGGAAGCAGCAGTCCGCGTAACTTTCCAGCAAATGTTTTTCCTTTCCGTGCGAGCAGTCATTTCCTATATTTTGCGGGTCTTTCCCTACCAAATACAGCAATTCGTCTCGAAGCAGGTCAGTTAGAACTCTTTATGGACGATCCCACACCAGACAGTGTACTTTGGCACGGAGAAATGCTTCACTGTCAGGAAATAGCTGAAATGATCGGAGCAGATGCTGCTAGACCGATGGCAGAGTTACAGTTATGGACGGAGGGAGCAGCAACAATTGCAGCACAAGATGCAGCAACTTGGACGCAACAGTCACAAATCTTAAAGAGATGGGTATTGCCGCAAAGACCACCCCAAGGGATTGATTTGGAATTGGCTCAAGCCATTATATCCTTACGGCTTGTTCATGATGATGGCGCACTAACAGAATTACGAAAAGCTGCTGCTGTTACTGTAGAAGCACACAAAGCTGGTATGGCAGCCGCAACAAATGCGAAAATCGAAGCAGAAGTCCGTGCGGCAATGGAAAAAGTCATCATCGCCCATAATATGACGACTTCCTATACGAGTATAGTTACCGTTCACGGTGAAGTCCTGCACAACGAGCAGTATCATCATCCCCTACAACCCGGTGATTTAGTGCTTGCGGATGTGGGTGCGGAAACAGAGATGGGTTGGGCTGCAGATGTTACCCGTACTTTCCCTGTTTCTGGCAAATTCTCATCCACTCAAAAAGATATTTACGATGTCGTTCTCGCCGCCCATGATGCTTGTATCGCCAAAATTTGTCCGGGTGTAGAGTATCAAGAGATACATTTTTTCGGTTGTAGTGTCATTGCTGAAGGCTTGGTAGATTTGGGAATCTTGTCAGGAAACCCCCAAGATTTGGTAGAAATGGATGCTCATTCCCTCTTTTTCCCCCACGGTATCGGTCATCTGTTGGGTTTAGATGTTCACGATTTAGAAGATTTGGGAGATTTAGCAGGGTATGAAGAAGGACGCACCCGGAGTCACCGTTTTGGCTTAGGGTATTTGCGCTTGAATCGCCCTTTGCGATCGCGAATGTTAGTCACTATTGAGCCAGGTTTTTATCAAGTTCCGGCAATTTTAAACGACACCAGTCGGCGTTCAAAATATGAAAATGTTGTCAATTGGGAACGTTTATCTCAATTTTCTGATGTCCGAGGAATTCGCATTGAAGATGATGTTTTAGTAACACAAGAGAGTAGCGAAGTTTTAACAGCCGCATTACCTACACAGACGAGTGAAGTTGAAAGTTTGATGAGTCGCTGATAAGAAATAACGGTCTGGGATCGCTCAAAATATAAGTTTGCCTACAATTCTGCCAAAGCCTTCTCCAGAATTATTCCTTGCTCTAACTGTGTTTCCTGATTAGTTTTGATACAGCTTAATTTAGCACCACAGAGATTGGCATTGCTGAGATTAGCTCCTTCTAAATTCGCACCCTCAAGATTTGCATTTTCCAAGTTCGCATCACTGAGATTTGCGTTCTTCAAATTCGCGTGACTGAGGTTAACACCACTTAAATTTGTATTGCTAAGATTAGCACCTTTGAGTTTGGCATCACTGAGATTCGCATCTTGAAGGCAAGCGCCGCTCAAGTTAGCATTTTTAAGCTTGGCACTGTTCATGTAAGCATTGCTCAAGTTAGCACCTGAAAATGTGGCATTACCAAGATTGCCGTTCCACAAATAAACTCCACAAAGTGTAGCATTGCTGAGGTTAGCCTCTTGCAAATCAGCATGACTAA
>JAWQFQ010000319.1:0-5756 GCA_035967975.1 Scytonema sp. PMC 1070.18 | reverse complement strand
GGTTGGCATTACTGAGGTTAGCCTCTTGCAAATCAGCATGACTGAGGTTGGCATTACTGAGGTTAGCCTCTTGCAAATCAGCATGACTGAGGTTGGCATTTGCTAAATGAGTACTGCTGAGATTAGCATTCTTAAGATTAGTGCTGCTGAGGTTTGCACTTACTAACTGAGCATCACTGAGATTAACGTTGCATAAGTTAGCACCACAAAGATTGGCATTACTGAGATTAGTACCACTTAAATAGATACCGCTTAGGTTAACACCCACGAGTTGAGCATGACTTAAGTTAGCAAGAATTAAATTTACACGGTTAATATCTTGTCCCTCAGATCTGAGATAAAGAATTTTATCAAGAAGCTCAGATACACAATTTGTTTCTTCTACATTTGTATCTTGTGATATTTCAGATTGTGAACTTATTAATAACTGTTTATCTGGTTTTGATAATCTTTGCTGTTCACTTCTAATATAAAAGAAAATACACCAGCATAAGTATAAAAATATTATAACTTTTGGTGGATGTCCCTGAGTGAGAAACAGTATGATTATAAACCATGAACCAACCAAAAATAATTGCTTGAATAGTACAACTAGTCTATTTTTTACTTCAGATTCACTGCTTTTTTTACGGTTGGCACAAGTCATACAGTACACCTCCCTTACTTTTGACAATAACTCAACTGTGTTCACAAAAAACTGAAATTTTATCTAAATACATACAAAAGCTAAATTAGCTTAGCTGTAATCAAATCAGCTAGTACATTAACAGTTCCATGAATATATACCTTGTCTTATAATTTGCCATGTTTCATACAATTTGCTCTTGAGAAAAGTTATGTAAATGCACATTTTAAATGATGATTTGCATCGCTCTCAATTCTAAATAGAATCAACGCAATGGACAACCAACATTTTAGAAAAATTTCATTGTATTGTTTTAGATTTATCGTTAACTATCTTCTCTTTTTTTCATCTCCATGTAACTCAACATATTTTAAAACTCAGAATGATTTGAATGCAACTTTTTTTGTAATGACTTTGCAAGATATTTTTATAGATTTGCCAAATTTTTATTCTTTTTGTCATAGAAATAACAAAATTTTCAGAAATTAGTGTATGATGTAACATCTGCCAAAAAGTTGAAAAAATTTGGCAGATAAGGTATTACGCTACTAAATATGTTCAGAAGACAGGTATGCTGGAGGTACCCACGCTGAAAAGCATGGGATTGAAAGTGTCTTTTGTCTCATGTCACTTTCCGCTCTACACAAATTTTTTATATTAGGCTTGATACTGAAATTATAGGTTTTTATTGATACAGTTATAATAGCTACCTTCTGCCCCTTTGGGGTATGGACACGGATGCACGCAGAGTCTTAGCTTGTTGACTCAAGAGCATCCCGGTCATAGACTACTGAAAAAACTCTAACTGCTGATAGCTGACTGCTGATAGCTGAATGCTTAAAAAACGACTAAGCTGGATATAATGCGTTTATAAATTTGCTGGCTAACTACCTGTAGAGGTTGTACGACTAACTCATTATGTTTGAAGCACTAGCTGATAGATTAGAAGGAGCCTGGAAGAAACTCCGAGGTCAGGACAAAATATCTCACTCCAATATTCAAGATGCTTTGCGGGAAGTGCGTCGCGCCCTGCTGGAAGCAGATGTCAATCTCCAGGTAGTTAAGGAATTTATTACCGAAGTAGAAACCAAGTCACAGGGGGCTGAGGTCATCGCTGGAGTGCGACCGGACCAACAGTTCATTAAAATCGTTTACGATGAACTAGTGCAGGTGATGGGTGAGGAAAATGTCCCCCTAGCACAAGCCGAGCAGTCACCCACCATTGTTTTAATGGCGGGGTTGCAGGGTACTGGTAAAACCACTGCTACCGCCAAGTTAGCCTTGCATCTACGCAAATTAAACCGCACCTGCTTAATGGTAGCGACAGACGTATATCGTCCAGCGGCTATTGACCAATTAATGACGTTGGGTAAGCAAATTGAAGTCCCTGTCTTTGAATTAGGAACTGATGCTGACCCGGTAGAAATTGCGCGACAAGGTGTGGAACGCGGTAGAGCGGAAGGACTTGACACCATCATTATTGATACTGCTGGACGCCTGCAAATTGATGAAGACATGATGGCGGAATTAGCCCGTATCAAAGCCACCGTCAATCCTCATGAAACCCTCTTGGTAGTAGATGCTATGACGGGTCAAGAAGCAGCAAATCTTACCCGTACTTTCCACGACCAGATTGGTATTACTGGTGCAATCCTGACTAAATTGGATGGTGATAGCCGAGGGGGAGCAGCACTGTCAGTACGGAAAATTTCCGGAGCCCCGATTAAGTTTGTGGGTTTGGGTGAAAAAGTTGAAGCCCTGCAACCGTTCTATCCCGATCGCATGGCATCACGCATTTTAGGCATGGGCGATGTTCTGACCTTGGTCGAAAAGGCACAGGAAGAAATAGACCTTGCTGATGCGGAAAGAATGCAGGAGAAAATCCTGTCAGCAAAGTTTGACTTTACCGACTTCCTCAAGCAGATGCGCTTGTTGAAGAATATGGGTTCCTTGGGCGGGATTATGAAACTCATTCCCGGCATGAACAAGCTGAGTGACGATCAACTCAAGCAGGGAGAAACCCAACTCAAACGCTGCGAAGCCATGATCAATTCCATGACAACCGCAGAGCGCCGCGATCCCGATTTGTTGGCAAGTTCTCCGAGCCGCCGCAAGCGTATTGCTAAAGGTTCTGGCTATAAGGAAACGGATGTTAGTAAGCTGGTGAGCGACTTCCAACGGATGCGTAATCTCATGCAACAAATGGGTTCAGGCGGATTACCAGGTATGCCAGGAATGTTTGGTGGTGGTATGGGCGGGAATCCTTATGCGGCTGCAGGTAATCGTCCGACTCCTCCCGGCTGGCGGGGTTACAATAGTGGTACTACCTCAAAGAAGAAACCGAAGAAAGACAAGAAAAAGAAAGGATTTGGTACATTGTAGTTGGGTTAGTGGTTAGTGGTTAGTAGGACAACAACTAACCACTACCAACTATCAACTAACACTTGACACCAATTTAATGGTAAAATAAATATTTTAGCATCTAATGTTCAGCAGCCTACTTTTTTCGGTAAGCTTAAACAGATAGATAAACTGTTTTCCAAAAGACGGACATAGTTTTTTGGAGCTGTATCAGGGAAGGTGAGGAGTACACGAAACGGAGCAATCCGTAGTAAGTCGGAGTAATTCGAACAACTGACTCCGCCATGACTCAGGTTTGAACAACTGTTCAAACTTACCCATTAGGGTTTAAGTCCGCTTAAAGGTCACGACTTAATGAGGTTAGCCAGCCTCAAGCGTCGGGGAAGGAACATGGCTACTTCGTGATAGTGCAACACCGTAACCCATTAACAAGCCTTTAAGCAGTGTCTAGGCAAACTATACCCCGATTGGGGAGTGCTCAAATGAGCAACAACTAAGACCTAGTAATTAGACATAGTTCAATTTCCCTTGTCAATTACTGCCAACTCATTGCAAGAAACAGGAGAACGATTGCTAAATCATGATTAAACTGCGCTTGAAGCGATACGGTAAGAAGCGGGAAGCGAGTTACCGCATAGTCGCAATGAACAGCCTCGCTCGCCGTGATGGTCGTCCCCTAGAAGAACTGGGATTCTATAACCCTAGAACAGATGAAGTACGACTGGACGTTCCCGGCATCGTCAAGCGATTACAACAGGGTGCTCAACCAACTGATACAGTACGTCGCATCCTGCAAAAAGCTAATGTGTTTGAACAGGTCAGTGCAGAAGTCCCATCATAATAACATCGTAACCAAATCCCCCAAAACCAGTCCGGATTATGTTGGACTGGTAATGTTTCTGATACAACCGTTTTTAGATTCCCCAGAGTCTTTGAGCGTTGATTGTGAATTGACTCAAAGCCGCAAACGTGCTTGGATTCGCATTGCCTTTGAAGGCACAGACAAAGGAAAAGTGTTTGGTCGGGGTGGACGCAATATTCAAGCGATTCGCACCGTGGTTATGGCAGCGGCACAAGCAGCGGGACACTCAGTCTACCTGGACATCTACGGCAGCACTCCTGGTAGTCGGGATGACTTATCTGTAGATGACGAAGGGGAAGAGCGACTACCACCGCCAAAACCCAAAGAAAGACGTGGAAACGGACCATTACCCATTGCCAAACCCCGGTTTCGCTAAGGGGTGGGTATTATCCATCTCAAAAAGCCACTATAGTACTGCCTGCAGTGGGCGAAAATCAGGCTTAAATTATCTAATCCTGTAAGGAGGTGAAACCAGGGAGTGGCTGAAATCCGTTTGGGTGAAAATGAGTCAATCGATTCGGCATTAAGGCGTTTTAAGAAAAAAATTCAGAAAGCTGGAATTTTATCCGAAGTTAAGCGCCGTGAAAGATACGAAAAACCCAGTCTGCGCCGGAAGCGCAAAGCGGAAGCCTTACGCAAAGGTGGTCGCTACTAAATCAAAGCTAAGCTCTTTAATTTGGCAGCAACCCAATCTAGCCAGGTGTTAAAGTTCTGGTTGAAAAGCAGTAAAAATCAGACCAAGACCGAGTAGAGAAGCGATTAAGTGCGTCTCTACTTTTCTCCGTTTTCGTAGGTAGCTTAAATAATGTATATTTTGGGGTTGATTGATTTTAAATATGGCAGATGTCCAAACCATAGAACTGCCGGATATTCCAAGTGCGATCGCATTAGCAGGACAAAGGGAAGAGAACCTCAAAACCCTCGCCCTACAAACGGGAGCAACTTTAGTACTGCGCGGACAGGAATTACATATTTCTGGAACGGAAAAGCAAGTAGACCTGGCTTGTCGGTTAGTGCGATCGCTTGAAGACCTTTGGAGTAAAGGCAATAGCATTACCCGTACGGATATACTAACAGCTCGTCACGCTCTGAATACCCATCGGGAAGACGAACTACACAAATTACAGCAAGATGTCATCGCCCGGACTCGCAAAGGCGAAGAAGTGCGAGCAAAAACCCTCCGACAACGACAATACGTTGAAGCTCTACGCGATCGCGACCTCATCTTTTGCACGGGTCCTGCGGGAACAGGTAAAACTTACCTAGCAGTTGTCGTTGCTGTACAAGCACTGCTTTCCAATCAGTTTGAACGCATCATTCTGACTCGTCCAGCTGTGGAAGCAGGTGAAAGACTAGGTTTTTTACCAGGAGACTTACAGCAGAAAGTCAATCCCTACCTGCGTCCACTTTATGACGCTATAAATGAATTCATAGATCCCGAAAAAATACCATCCCTAATGGAAAGAGGAGTCGTTGAAGTTGCTCCCTTAGCTTATATGCGGGGACGTACGCTGAATAACTCCTTCATCATAGTAGATGAAGCCCAAAACACAACACCCGCTCAGATGAAAATGGTCTTGACGAGATTGGGATTTCATTCACGGATGGTGATTACGGGCGATACGACGCAAACTGACCTACCACTAAACCAACAATCTGGTTTAACAGTAGCCATCCAAATTTTAAAATATGTAGAAGAAATAGCCTTTTGCGAATTTTCCCAAAAAGACGTTGTCCGCCACCCCTTGGTTCAGCGTATTGTAGCAGCCTATGACCATTATGAAAAGGGATAGTAGATAGTAGATAGTAGATAGTAGATAGTAGATAGTGGATAGTAGATGATGTTTATTATTTAACCACTAACCACTAACCACTAACCACTAACCACTAACCACTAACCACTAACCA
>JAWQFQ010000318.1:0-8361 GCA_035967975.1 Scytonema sp. PMC 1070.18 | reverse complement strand
AAAAAAAGTAGTTTTGCACAGATATGCCAAGATATTAGCAAACAGCAGCCAACCCCAATCCCCACTTCATAATTCATAATTCATAATTCATCACTCCTTTGCTAGCACTCCATTAAGGAAGATATCAGCCAATCCTTCTGCCATTTCCTGCATCTGTTGGGGGGAAGCGTTGGGTTCCATGAGGGTGTTGTTGGAGAAGCCTGCAATGGCAAACATTCCTAAGAAAACTTTGGCGACAAGATTAGCATCTGTCTTGCGATAGATTCCTCTATCCATTGCGGTTTGAAAGAAGGCTTCAGCAACATCGGTCATTTTGACAATGACTTCTGATTGAATGCGATCGCGTAAATCTGGGTGAAATTGTGCTTCCATAAAACAAACCCGCATTAAATCGGCATTTTTATGGAAATTCCACATTCGACGCCGCATCACTTGAGCGACAGCCTTGTAGCTGCCCATTTCACTCAATTCTGTCAGCAAATCGGTCAGAATCTCCACCCACCCTTGAGTTGCTACCTCAACTAAAATCGCCTTTTTATTGGGAAAATGGCGAAATAGAGTTCCTTCAGCTACGCTGGCTGCTTGTGCTAAATCGCGGGTAGTGGTGCCATCAAATCCTTGAGAGGCGAATAAGCGCTTAGCCGCTTGTAAAATGCGGGTTCGTGTTTGTGCTTCTGAGGGCGGAGGAGAATTAAAGACTCGCATAACAGTTATCGTGATATATCCGGAACAGGAGTTGTAGCATTATTGTCTATTGTTAATGACAACTAGTATAGAAAGTTTAATATAAGATTAAGACCTGATTGGGAAGCAATCAGCATTTCAGCCGTCAGCAATCAGCTTTTAGCCGTTTAAGCGAAGCATATTTATTATTCTCTGGTCTATGGTAGGGTTACAGAAATATCTACACTGCTTGCTGACCGCTGACGGCTGATAGCTGAAGTGCTGATGGCGAACTAATTTTGTTTTTGTTGTAATAGAGCTTTAGTTTCATTGTTGCTTATGAACCGTCCTACTTGCTTATATCAAAGGGCAGTTAAAACAAGAGCAAGTCAAATTTTTGTTACATTTCTTTCCACAGTACTCCTCTGGTGGGGGATGTTACCGGGAATTGCTGTAGCTAAGACTCAGCCTCTTGCGCCCACTCAAACTTCGATTCAACCCTATCTGAATCGGGTCATCAAAGAATTAACCGAGTTCCGTCTTAACAATGGCATGAAGTTCATTGTTTTAGAACGACATCAAGCACCTGTTGTTTCTTTTCTAACATATGCTAATGTGGGAGGGGTAGATGAGCCAGATGGGAAAACAGGTGTAGCCCATTTTCTAGAGCATTTGGCATTTAAAGGAACGACTCAAATTGGTACAAAAAGTTACAAAGAAGAAAAACCATTCCTAGATCGCTTAGATCGTTTAGCAACACAAATCAGATCTGCAAAAGCGGCTGGCAAAAAAGAAGAAGTTGCTAAGTTAGAAGCGGAATTTAAGCAATTAGAGGCACAAGCGGCTAACATTGTCAAGCAGAACGAATTCGGGCGGATTGTTGAACAACAAGGAGGAGTGGGCTTAAATGCTAACACTTCCACAGAGGCGACCCGTTATTTTTACAGCTTTCCCTCTAACAAATTAGAACTGTGGATGTCTCTGGAGTCGGAAAGATTTCTGGACCCTGTGATTCGTCGTGAGTTTTTTAAAGAAAAAGATGTCATTTTAGAAGAGCGACGGATGCGGGTGGAGAATTCTCCCATCGGATTGATGATTGAAAAGTTTATTGATACTGCTTTTAAAGTCCATCCCTACAGACGTCCGGTGATTGGTTATGACGAAGACATCCGCAATTTGACACCTGAGGATGTGCAGAAGTTTTTTGATACGCACTATGTTCCAAGTAATTTGACGATCGCCGTTGTTGGTGATGTTAACCCGGCGGAAGTCCAAAGACTGGCAAAAATTTACTTTGGGCGCTTTAAGGCGAAACCAAAATCGATCGCAAAAGTCCCGACAGAACCGAAGCAAAAGGCAACAAGAGAGGTTAGCTTGGAGTTACCTTCTCAACCGTGGTATTTGGAAGGTTACCACCGTCCGTCTGTCACTCATCCAGACCAAGCGGTTTATGAGATTATTGGTAGATTGCTCAGTGAGGGGCGTACTTCTCGGTTGTATAAGTCTTTGGTGGAAGAGCAGCGATTGGCGTTATCGGCTCAGGGTTTTAGTGGATTTCCGGGAGATAAGTACCCTAATTTAATGTTATTTTATGCCCTGACGGCTCCGGGTCATACTGTTGATGAAGTGGCGATCGCTTTGCGGAAGGAAATTGACAAGTTGAAAACTGAGCCAGTGTCTAGCTTAGAGTTGGAACGGGTGAAAACGCAAGCGAGAGCGGATTTGTTGCGGACTCTGGATTCTAATATGGGGATGGCGCAGCAGCTGTTGGAGTATGAGGTGAAAACTGGCTCCTGGCGTAATTTGTTCAAGCAGTTGGATGAGATAGAGGCGGTGAAGACTGCTGATATTCAACGGGTGGCGAAGGGGGCTTTTTCTCCTGAGAATAGAACGATTGGTAAGCTTTTGTCGAAGCAAGGGTAGAAATTGAACCGCGAAGACGCGAAGGGCGCTAAGGAAGGATGATATGAAGAAGGTTAGGCGTAAAAGAAATAAAGTTAAGGTGAGAAGGTTGCTTTACTCTTTACTGGTTAGTTTTGCCCTTGTTCCGTTGCTTTGCTTGGGAATGCTGAATGTTTCGGGTGCGGCGACGGCGGCGAAGCATTATACGGAGTTACAGTTTCCGCCTCTGGCTGAGGTGAAAATACCGAAGTACGAGCGGTATGTTTTGGAGAACGGTATGGTCGTGTATTTGATGGAGAATCACGAGTTACCGTTGGTGGGGGGTGCAGCATTGATACGTACGGGCGATCGCTTTGAACCCGGAGATCGGGTTGGGTTGGCGCAGTTGACTGGTTCGGTTATGCGGACGGGGGGAACCCAGAAGCATTCGGCGGATGAACTCAACCAAATGTTGGAACAACGGGCGGCTAGTGTGGAAACTGGTATTGGTGACACTGCAGGTAGCGCTAGTTTTGAAGCTTTGAGTGAAGATTTGGAAACAGTGTTTGGTTTATTTGCTGAGGTCATGCAAGAACCAGCGTTTGCTCAAGATAAGCTGGATTTGGCTAAAACGCAAATGCGCGGTGCTATATCTCGACGGAATGACGATCCAGATAGCATTGCTGGTCGGGAATTTAAAAAGCTGATTTATGGTTCTCAAAGCCCCTACGGTCGCACTGAGGAGTTTGTGACTCTGGATAATATTTCCCGTGAAGATTTGGTGAAGTTTTACCAGCAGTACTTCTATCCTAATAATATGATTCTGGGAATTGTAGGGGATTTTGACTCTAAGAAAATGCGTTCTCTTGTTCAAGCTAAATTGGGGAACTGGAAACCAAATCCCCAATTGACGAAACCTCCGTTACCGGAAGTATCGCAAGCAAAACAAGGTGGTGTCTTTTTTGTTAATCAGCCCCAACTTACGCAAAGTAGCATATTGATTGGACATTTAGGCGGACAGTTTGACAGCCCTGATTATGCAGCTTTGGATGTGTTAAATGGGGTGTTAAATGGATTTGGCGGACGTTTGTTTAATGAGGTGCGTTCCCGTCAAGGTCTTGCTTATTCAGTGTATGGTTTCTGGAGTCCTCGGTACGATTACCCCGGAATGTTCATCGCTGGCGGTCAAACACGTTCTGACGCCACTGTCCAGTTTGTCAAAGCCATTAAGGAACAAATTAAGCATTTACAAACCGAACCTGTAACATCACAGGAGTTGGCGTTTGCGAAGGAATCTACCTTAAATTCCTTTGTGTTCAACTTTGAAGACCCCAGTCAAACTTTGGCACGCTTAATGCGGTATGAGTATTACGGCTATCCGTCAGATTTCCTATTTCGCTACCAGAAAGCAGTAGCCGCAACAACATCAGCTGACGTGCAACGGGTAGCAAAGCAGTACCTCAAGCCTGAGAATTTGGTGACGTTAGTGGTTGGTAATCAAACCGCTATCAATCCGCCACTGACTCAACTAGCCGCAGAGGTGACACCTATAGATGTGACGATTCCTGGTTTACCAAAACCAAGAGCAGAGGCGGGTCAATAATCAATACTGCTCAGTTAGGGATTTTTAAGAGGATGTTTTAAAAGTCTTCTCGTCAGTAGTATGCACATTTCACATCCCCCTAAATCCCCCTTAAAAAGGGGGACCGTTAGAGATTTTCCCCCCTTAAAAAGCTATGCATTACCCGCATCTTTCTTAACAATTGCAAAACTGTTATGGAGAAAGGGTTTTTTGAGATAAGCTCTTTAAGGGGGGCTAGGGGGGATCAATATGTGCCTAAAATCACAGCCAACCACTTTTCAAACAACCTCTTAGATGATATCAGTGGGTAGAATCGCAGAGGTGGCGATCGCCTTCCTCTAGTGATACATTAGTTTTTAAATAATCTTGTACAAACTTACAACTGTAACCTAGTACATCTAGCTTGAGAACTTTCTGTAAATTCCAAAGAATAAGTATATTGTCATCACCCCCTGAAGCTAACAAAGTGCCATCGCGACTGATAGCAAGCCGTCGAAGGGCTGCAGTATGTCCTCGCAGGGTTGTTATTTCGGTGCCATCAAGCTTCCAAAGCTTAACATCAGCGTCCACACTTGCGGAAGCAACAATTTGTCCGTCGGGACTAAACGCAACTCCCCACACAGCGGCTGTATGTCCTTTCAAGGTTCTCAGCAACTTGCCGTCAAGCGTCCACAACTTCACAGTATTGTCCCCACTTCCAGATGCTACCATTTTACTGTCAGGGCTAAAGGCTACTCTCCATACCGATGCTGTGTGACCTTTGAGAGTGTTAAGTAACCTGCCATCGAGTGTCCACAACTTTACAGTATTATCAGCACTAACGGAGGCAACTATCTGACTGTCTGGACTAAATACAACGTCCCAAACATCCGCCTGATGTCCTCGAATATCAATGGGAACAGGACGATTCCTTGACCATATCTGAACAAGCTTGTCAACATTTGCCATTGCAATTGTTTGACCATCGGGGCTTAAAACTGCTGCTAATAACTGACTGTTAGGAGCTTTGTAAGTTTTGACTAAGCTACCATCTGGTTTCCAAAGTTTCACCGTCTCATTATTAGCTGCAGAAGCAATTAACTGATTATCGTTTGCGAATGATACCTGGAAGATTGTAGTTTCATCTTCTGTCAAAGTTTTGAGCAATCTACCTTGGCGGCTCCAAAATTTAGCGGTGTTTTCGTGGCTGGCTGTAGCAATTGTCGAACTATCAGAGGAGATGGCTATTGACCAAATACCAGCATTATGAGCGGTGATGGTCGTCTGAAATGGATTCTCATTTTGCCACAATCTGACAACGTTTTCTCCTCCGGCTGATGCGATAAAACTGCCATCGGGGCTAAAATTCACGCCCCAAACCGAGGCACTATGTCCTTTATAAGTCTTTCGCTCGGTTCCATCAATGTTCCAAACTTTAATTGTTTTGTCAAGACTGGCAGAGGCAATCTTCTGACCATCAGGACTAAAGGCGACTCCCCAAACACCTGCACTGTGACCTTGAAAAGTTTTAGAAAGGCGGTACCTCCCATTTGTGCCTCTTTGTTGCCAGAGTTTGACAGTCCTATCATCACTGGATGATGCAATGCTTTGACCATCTGGGCTGAAAGCTAATCCTGTAACCCAACCTTTATGACCTTCAAGTGTTTGGAACAGCTTTGCAGTTTGCCAGTCCCTATCATTTCGCTTCCAAATTTTTACGGTTTGGTCTGTACTTCCTGCCGCGATCGCTCGACCATCAGGACTGAAACTGACTCCTGTAAAGCCCATAGTACCATGTTGAAAAGTTTTCAGCAGCTTGCCATCAAGCTTCCAGATTTTTACAGTTTTATCAAAACTAGCAGAGGCAATGAATTGTCCATCTGGGCTAAACTTGACTCCCCATACTCCTCCAGTGTGACCTTGGAGAGTTGTAGCGATGTGCCAGGAGGCGTCTGTGCTGTCTCGTTTCCAGAGTTTTATGGTACTATCGTCACCTGCGGTAGCAAGCATCTGAGAGTCAAAGCTGAAATCCACTGTTCTCACTGCTGCTTTGTGACCTTTGAGAGTCGCCACTTCTTTTCCATCAACTCCCCAAATCCTAGCTGTTTTATCTATACTTGCTGAGGCAATCAGAGAATTATCGGGACTAACATCTACTGCCATCACAGCTGCTGTATGTCCTGACAAACGATTGTATTCATCGCTACTGTAAACTGCTTGACGTAGTATATCTTCCACTCTTTGCTTGATATTGGTGTTTGCCATACCTAGTTTTTGCAATTTCTTTCTGGCTTTAATTGCTTCTACAAGCGCATCTAACCTATGATTTGAAGCAAACAACCCTTCAGCAGAGGATGTTAGCGCTTGAATTTCGCTACTTCTTGCTTGACGTTCGCTACTAACAGCTTGACGGTATAAAATAAATGTTCCTATCCCCAATCCGCTAGAAATCATTAACCCGATACATACTGCAATCAGCAGAAATCTTTGCAGTTTAGCCGCTTTGTTTTGTTGTTCGAGTTGTGCTTCTACTGCTTTTGCCCTTGCTGCCTCTAGTGCCATTTGCACCTCTTGCGCTTCATATTCTTGACTAGCAGCTAAAAATTGATAATCAAGGTCGCTGAGACTTTTGCTTAACGCCCACTTTTGAGCATCCTTTAATGCCTGTCCTCTGAGCAAACGCGATTTGTCTTGATAGCTTGACTTTATCCAAGCATTGAATGTTTGTGAGTAAGGACGGAGATTATCTAATTGCCTGAGTACCCAATCAGCATTAAAAACATTACGGTAGATAGGATTTTTGACGCGGAGATAGCCATTGCGCTTTTCAACTAATCCTGAGAGCAATAATTCTGTTTGTTCTTGACTGTCATCAGTGGGTACGAGAAGATAGGAGGCAGGGGAAAGTTTATCATTACCATTAGCAACTTCTTGACATTTCCTCTTTTGTAGTGTACTAATCTCTACTTCTTCAGCTTGCAAAATGCGCTGATAAAGTCCGAGTAAACGTCCTGCTTTTTGTTCGTCGGATAGCAGGCGATCGCGAATTGTACGCAGGTGTTCGGGTTCGTCTTGTGCTTCCCAATGTTGGATAATGCGCGATCGCACGAGTTCCTCTACCCAAAATTTCTCAGTTCCCGCAGGTAGTGCAATTATCCCTGTAGAAGATTTTAAGGCAATCTGGGAAACTAACTGACAGAGTTTTTGGGTTAAAAACGGCTGTCCTTGAGTCCAGAAAATCATCTCCCGCAGCACTGCTTCGCTTTGGTTGACCACTTGTTCTAAACCTTTAAGCAGGGGCGTGACTTCATGCAGTTGAAAGCCATATAATTCAATGGCTGTACCAATGTTAAAGGGTGTACGGCGTTTATCAGAAATGAGATCGCGGGGACTAGCTACACCAAATAGAGCAAATCCAAGACGGTCAAACTTGGCGTTGTGCGATCGCTGGTTGTAGCAATGACGAATCCAAACAAAAAAGTCGTTGACAGGGAAATTCAAACTCAGCAAGCTATCAATTTCATCAATGAAGATGAAAATGCGCTGATGTTGCACGTAACGTAGCAACACCTCTTCAACAAATTGATGCAATCGTTGTACGGGGGAAAGGTCGGTTTGCTGTTGCCACCAATCTTTAAAATTAATATGCTGCCCTAAGTTTAAAGATTGAAATAGACTGATAATAGTGCCTTTATACCATTGTAATGTTGTAGTTTCATCGCTACCCAATCGCGAGACATCAATGTAAACACAAGCACAGCCTTGTTGTTCGAGACGATAGCTGATGCGCTGTAATAAAGATGACTTCCCCATCTGACGGGAGTTGAAGACGTAACAAAAATCGCCTTCCTTCAATGCGTTATATAGTATTCCGTCTGCTTCACGAACAACATAGGTTGGATCGTTACTCCGGAGACTGCCGCCAACCTGATATCGCATATAATAATGTGATTGAGAGAATGGGTGAAGTAACAGCTTAACTAATTATACAGTAGAAACGGGCTGTAGGCTGTTGCGGTTTTTCAACTTGCAAAAATATGGTGGGTCCGAGGCTAGGAAACAACCAAGGTAGATTGGCGGCTAATCCAATCAATCCCAAAATCAATATTAATAAACCAGATGTGACGGATGCCCATAATATATCAGGGACTCCACTAGGGTAACGGTTATTGGATGAGGTACTATCTGATTTTTGCTTTTGTTTAGCTCAACCCATAAAGAAGCCCCACGTCCTACACGAAGTGAGGCGTGGGATG